>CP036424.1:4097012-4410421 GCA_007745835.1 Planctomycetes bacterium MalM25 | reverse complement strand
GAAGAAGTTCGGTGGCGAGCACGTCATCTCAGGCAACATCCTGATCCGCCAGCTCGGCAACAAGTGGCGCCCCGGCAAGAACGTCGGCCAGGGCAAGGACTACACCCTGTTCGCCCTGACCGAGGGCCACGTGATGTTCGACCAGAAGGGTCGCCGCATCAACGTGATCTCGAAAGAGGCCCTCGACGAGCACGTCGCTGCCAAGCAAGCGGCCGCCGCGTCGAACTGAACTCGGCCAAACGATTCAGCGACCAGGACGCGTCGGTGACGACGCGTCCTATTTTTTGCGCCTCGCCCAACGCGCGACGGCTGGCCCTCTGTGGGATGGCCAGCCCACGACTCCAGTCGTGGGACCGCGTTCATCAGAAAACGTTCTCACCCGAGAACGAGCCCCACTCGAGACCCATCCCACCACTCACGTGGTGGGCTAGCCAGCCGACTAAAGGCTCTGCCACTGTGTTCGTTGATCGCATCACCGTCGAAGTCGAAGCCGGGCGTGGCGGGGATGGCTGCATGTCGTTCCGGCGTGAGAAGTACGTCCCGCGCGGCGGACCCGACGGCGGCGACGGCGGCGACGGCGGCAGCGTGATCGTCGTCGCGAAGGCGGGCGTCGATTCGCTCCAAGAGCTGGTCCACCGCAAGCACTGGCGCGCGAAGGGGGGCACGCCCGGCAAGGGCTCCAACTGCCACGGCGCGAAAGCCGACGACCTGACGATCCACGTGCCGCCCGGCACGATCCTCCGCGACGAGGCCCACGACCTCGTGCTCCGCGACCTGGCCAGCGACGGCGACACGGTGGTCGCCGCCCGCGGCGGCAAGGGGGGCAAGGGGAACACGCGGTTCAAGTCGTCCACCAACCAGGCGCCCCGCGAGTGGACCCCCGGCGGCGAGCCGGAGAAGCGTCGCCTGACCTTCGAGCTGAAGGTGATCGCCGATGTTGGCCTGCTCGGCCTGCCCAACGCGGGCAAGAGCACCCTCCTCAGCCGCATGAGCCGCGCTCGCCCGGAGATCGCCAACTACCCGTTCACGACTAAGCGACCGAACCTGGGCATCGTCGAGATCGACTGGGACCGCCAGTTCGTGATGGCCGACATCCCGGGCCTGATCGAGGGGGCGAGCGAGGGGCACGGCCTCGGGCACGAGTTCCTGCGGCACGTCGAGCGGACCCGCGTGCTGGTCCACCTCGTCGAGCCCACGCCCGACGATCTGTCGGACCCGCTCGAGAACTACCGCACCATCCGCCACGAGGTCGAGGCGTACGGCGAACGGCTCGGCACGGACCTGGCCGGCAGGCCGGAGATCGTCGCTGTGAGCAAGGCGGAGCTGCCCGGCAGCGAGGAGTTGCAAGCGGCTCTGGCCAAGGAGACCGGCGCCGAGGTGCTGCGCTTCAGCGCCGCCACGGGCGACGGGCTGAAGGAGTTGACCGAGCGCATCTGGGCTGAGCTCTCGGGCCGCGACGACGACTGAGCCCAGGGCCGAAGGCCGAAGCTCGCTATTTCAGCTCGCCCACGAGGGCCGTCATGCTCTCGTGGGCATCGCCGAAGAGCATCCGCGTGTTGTCGTAGTAGAAGAGCGGGTTGTCCACGCCGGCGTAGCCCGCGGCGCGGCCCCGCTTGAGCATCACCGTGCGGCGGGCGTTCCACACTTCCAGCACCGGCATGCCCGCGATCGGGCTCCCCGGGTCGGTCAGGGCGCTAGGGTTCACGATGTCGTTGGCGCCGATGATCAGCACGACGTCGATCTCGGGGAAGTCGTCGTTGATCTCATCCCGTTCCAGCACGATGTCGTAAGGAACGGAAGCCTCGGCCAGCAGCACGTTCATGTGACCCGGCAGCCGGCCGGCGACGGGGTGGATCGCGAAGCGGACTTCGATGCCCTTCTTCTGGAGCAGTTCGACCACCTCGCACACGGCGTGCTGCGCCCGGGCGACCGCCATGCCGTAGCCCGGCACGATCACCACGCGGTTCGCTGCGAGCAACTCGCCGCCGAGTTCTTCGATCGAGGTCTCGCGGACCTGGCCCGCTTCGCCCAACTCGCACGAGGCGGCCGCCGCCGGCGCGTCGGCGCCCCAGCCGCCGAACACCACGTTAACGATCGAGCGGTTCATCGCCCGGCACATGATGTAGCTGAGGATGGCCCCGCTGGCGCCGACCAGGGCGCCGGTCACGATCAGCAGGTCGTTGGAGAGCATGAAGCCGGCGGCGGCGGCGGTCCAGCCGGAGTAGCTGTTCAGCAACGAGACGACCACCGGCATGTCGGCGCCGCCGATCGCGGCGACGAGGTGAACCCCCAGGGCCAACGCGATCAGCGTGGCGACGACGAGCAGTGTGAGCTGGCCGCCCACGCCCATCACGAACAGGACCGCGAGGACCAGGCTGGCGACGACCGCCAGCAGGTTCAGCTGATGCCGCAGCGGCAGCAGCAGCGGCTTGCCGGAGAGGCTGCCCCGCAGCTTGAGGAAAGCGACCACGGACCCTGTGAAAGTGATCGCGCCGATCCAGACCGCGAGGTAGACCTCGCCGAGATGGATCGCCCGGCCGGCGGCGCTCTGGGTGTGCTCATCGAAGAAGCTGGCGAAGCCCACCAAGACGGCCGCCGCCCCCACGAAGCTGTGCAAGAGGGCCACCATCTCGGGCATCGCCGTCATGGCGACCCGGGCCGCCATCACGGCGCCGATCGCGGACCCGATCAGGATCGCGACCGCGATGTACGTCAGGCCTCGCGGCGTCATGTCTTCGGCCGTGAGCGTCGCCAGGATGGCGATCGCCATCCCGATCATCCCGTACAGCGCTCCCCGCCGCGCGGTCTCGTGGCTGCTGAGGCCCTTGAGGCTCAGGATGAACAGCACCGAGGCGACCAGGTACGGCAGCGAGAGGAGGACTTGGTTCAAGGTGACCGGTCCGAGATAGGGGGCGTGATAGGGAGGTGAATCGGATCGTTGTCGAAGAGAGAGGCTCGAAGGCGGGAATCGAGCGAGCGATCCTCCCGCCTTCGCTTCAGTCCTTGCGGAACATCGCCAGCATGCGGTGGGTCACCCAGAACCCTCCCGCGACGTTGATCATCGCCAGCAGGATCGCGGCAAGGCCGAGCACGACCGGTACGCCGATCCCTGCGGACCCCGAGACGGCCCCCGCTTGCAGCAGGCCGCCCAGGATGATGATGCCGCTGATCGCGTTGGTCACCGCCATGAGGGGCGTGTGCAGCGCGGGCGTGACGTTCCAGACGACCTGATACCCGACGAAGCAGGCCATCACGAACACGGTGAGGTGCTGGACGAAGTCGCGCAGCTCGCCCGCGTCTTCCGCGCCGGCCGAGCCTTCGACGCCGAACCGCAGCAACGCCCAGCAGGCGGCCAGCAACAGGCCGGCGGCGACGAGGAACGTGTCGAAACGGGTCGGCGAGGGCGCCTCCTCGATCGCTTCCTCCTCGATGGTCGGCTTGGGCGCCGGCTGCGGGGGAGGAGAGGAGGGGGCGGGGGCCGCGGGGGGCGGCCAAGTGACCGCCTCGTCGTGCGTGACCGTCATCGCCCGGGTGACGTCGTCTTCCATGTCGATGGTCGGTTCGGCGCCACCGAGGTGCTTCACCAGGTTGACCATCACGTTCGCGTAGAGCGAGCTCGCCGTGTCCGCCATGCGGCTAGGCAGGTCGGTGTAGCCGATCACGGTGACGCCGTGCTCGACGACCGCTTCGTCGGGGCGGGTGTACTCGCAGTTGCCGCCCTGCTCGCCGGCGAGATCGACCACGACCGAGCCGGGCCGCATCCGCTCGACCATGTCCTTGAGCCACAGCTTGGGCGCCGGCTTGCCCGGGATCAACGCCGTCGTGATGACGATGTCGACCTCGTCGGCCTGCTCGCGGAAGAGGGCGTACTCGGCGTCGAGGAAGGCCTGCGACATCTCCTTCGCGTAGCCCCCGGCGCCCTCGCCCGACTCCTCCATCTGGATCGTGAGGAACTCGCCGCCGAGGCTCTCGACTTGGTCCTTTGTCGCGGCGCGGGTGTCGAAGGCGCGGACGATCGCGCCGAGGTTCTTCGCGGCGCCGACCGCCGACAGCCCCGCCACTCCGGCGCCGATGACCAGCACCTTGGCGGGCGGTAAACGGCCTGCGGCGGTCATCTGGCCGCCGAAGAAACGCCCGAAGGCTCCGGCGGCCTCGATCACGGCGCGGTAGCCCGCGATGTTCGCCATCGCGCTGAGCGTATCCATCGACTGGGCGCGCGAGGTCCGCGGCACGGCGTCCAGGGCCAGGGCCGTCACGCCCGCCTTGGAGAGCTTCTCGAGGAGCTCGCCGTTCGTGCCGGGCTGCAGGTAGCAAGCGAGGATGGCGCCACGCCGCAGCTTGGCGATCTCGTCGTCGTTGGGGGGGCGCACCTTGAAGACGGCGTCGGCGTCCGCCCACGCGTTTATCGGTTCGGTCGCAATCTCCGCCCCCGCCCCGCGGTAGGCGTCGTCATCGAAGCCGGCCGCTGAGCCCGCCCCCGATTCGATCACCAACCGGTGACCGAGCTTGATCAGCCGCGAAACCGAGTCGGGCACGCCGGCGACCCGGCGTTCCCGGGCCGCTGTCTCGGCCGGGATGAAGATCCGCATCGTGGGCGCCTAACTAGCCAAGAGGAAGAGAAACCGAGCGATCGTACTATTGAGCAGATGCCCGACGCCGCCAAGGGGAGTCCGTGGCGAAGTGTCGGGCGGTCATCGGCTCGACCTCAAGGCCGACGGGCTTTCGGTTTGTTGACGGCCTTTCCCGAGCTGGTGTCCCTACGGAAGTTGAGCCGCTTGACCCGATCCCCAGCTGGGGCGAGGGAGCGCCCTTCTAAACGCTCCACCTCCTCGGCGATGCGGAACCACTCGGCCGCCATCGACGTGACCCGTCTCGGATCCCTCTCGGAGAGGTCGTCGAGTTCGGTTCGATCGGCGTCGAGGTTGTAGAGCTCCCACTTGCCTTGCTTGGCGGAGACCAGTTTCCAAGGGCCCTGTCGGAGGGCGCGATCGGAGCCGAAGTGGAAGTAGAGCGTCTCGTGGGGATCGCGTTCTTCTCCGTGGAAGATCGGCAGCAGGGATTTGCCTTGCAGCGGATCGATGGTGCGTTCGCCCAGGCGAGTTGGGTAGCTCGCTTCGCCCAGCTCGAGGATCGTCGCCATCAAGTCGATGAGGTGGGCGGGCTGGCGCGTGATCGCTCCCGGCTCGGTCTTGAGGCCCGCAGGCCAATGGACAATGAGCGGCGAGGCGATCCCCCCCTCGTGTTGGTTCTGCTTGTAGAGGCGGAACGGGGTGTTCCCGACGTGGGCCCAGCTGGCGTCGTAGGTCCAGTAAGAATCGGGGTCCCACGGCGCCAGGTACCGGCCGCGTGTGCGCTCGAAAGGACACGCCCCGTTGTCGGAACAGAACAGGATCAGCGTGTTGTCGTAAACACCCTTGGCTTTGAGATAATCAACGAGGCGGCCGATGCTCTTGTCGAGTTCGTCCACCATCGCGGCGAAGACCTCCATACGGTCCGCTTCCCACTGGCGGTCCTCTTCGCTGAGGCTGTCCCAAGCGGGGACGTGATCTGGGCGCGGGCTGAGCCCCCACTTCGCCGGCAGCAGCCCCGATTCGATCTGCCGCTTGTGCCGTTCCCGGCGCATCTCGTCCCATCCGCGATCGTAGCGACCGTCGTACTTGAGCACGGCCTCCTTGGGGGCCTGCAACGGGTAGTGCGGCGCGTTGAAAGCGGTGTAGAGCACAAACGGCTTGTCGCCGCTGGTCGCCTCGTCCAGGAACCCGAGGGCGAAGTCGGTGATCGCGTGGGTGGTGTAGAAGGGACGACCGTTCAGCCTCTTCGGCACCGCCCACTTGGCGCCATTCAGGCGGAACGTGTCATCGCCCGTGAAGAAGTTCGTCGCGCCCGAGAGGTGCCCCCAGTAGCGTTGGAAGCCGAAGTTGGTCGGCTGCTTGTGGAGGTGCCACTTGCCGACCATGGCGGTGAAGTACCCGGCCTCTGAAAGGACCTCCCCGAAGGTGGCGCCCCGGCTCAAGGATTCGCTGCCGGCTTGATCGCAGTAGAGGCCGGTCAGCAGCGAGACCCGCGACGAATGGCACTTCGCGGTGTTGTAGAACTGCGTGAAGCGGAGCCCTTCGGAGGCGAGCTCATCGAGGCGAGGGGTTTCGACCTCCGATCCGTAGCAGCCGAGATCCGCGAACCCCAGGTCGTCGGCCATGATGACGACGAGGTTGGGGCGTTCCGCCGCCGGGGCCCAAGTCGGCGCGCAGAGTGACAACAACACGACACCGAATGCTGGCCGCATGGGACACCCGAGGAGAGGAGTTTCGCCAACGCCGGCAGCACCGCCAAGCGCACGGTCATTGTATCATCCGACCGGGGTAGAGAGTGCGATCGATAGACCAACCGACGCAGGGCAAGGTCCTCAAAGGAACCTGCCAAACTGTCGGACCCGATCGTCGAAGCGATCGGGTGTCGTGGCTGTAGGCAACAGCCGCTAATCGGTCGAGCCAAGGGGCCACAGGCTAACGGCCGTTAAATCGGCCGAGCCAAAAACAAGTCGGGCCGACAGGATTCGAACCTGCGACCTTTTGACCCCCAGTCAAACGCGCTACCAGGCTGCGCCACGGCCCGACCGTGCTCGGAATCCGAAGTTGGGGGCTCAGAGTTCTACCGCGAATGGCCCTGTGGAGCCGGTCGAGGGGCGGGTGCTGGGGGCAGCCGCCGTCTGAGCATCCCCGGGGGGCGGCCGGGGCCGCTTCCGAGACTTTGTAGCCTAACCCAACCGCCTGTCCGCGGGAAGGTGGGAGCCGCCGAATCGCCGCGGGTCCCTGGCTGGGGCCCGCGGCGGTGGATTCAGAGGGTCAGAGCAGGTAGCCCTCTTCCTCATGGTCGGCGAGGTCGAGGCCGCGGCGTTCGCCCTCCTCGTCGATCCGCAAGCCCATCACGGCGTTGACCACGCCGGCGATGATGACGGTCGCCACGATGCTGAACAGCCAGGTGACGGCGGTCGCACAGAGTTGGCCGCCCAGGACCGATTCGCCGTAGGAGCCCGCTTCGATCAGGCCGAGTGGCTTGCCGTCGGCGATGTCCCAGGCCGCCCGAGTCGCGAAGACGCCCGTCAGGATGGCGCCCAGCGTGCCGCCGACGCCGTGCACGCCGAAGGCGTCGAGGGCGTCGTCGTAGCCGAGTTTGCCCTTGAGGCCGACGGCCCAGGCGCAGACGGCGCCGCCCGCGGCGCCCATGATCAGGCCCGACATGGGCGAGACGAAGCCGGCCGCGGGGGTCACGCAGACGAGGCCCGCCACCGCGCCGGACGCGGCGCCGAGGACGCTCGGCTTGCCGCGGGTGAGCCACTCGTAGGCCGACCAGGCGAGCACGCCCGCCGCGGCGCCGAAGTGGGTGACCGCGAACGCCTGCGAGGTGAGGTGGTCCGAGAGGAGCTCGCTGCCCGCGTTGAAGCCGAACCAGCCGACCCACAGCATGCCGGCTCCGATCGCGGTGTAGGTCAGGTTGTGCGGACGCATGTCCTCGGTGCCGAAGCCCTTCCGCTTGCCGATCATCAGGGCGAGCACGAGGGCGGAGATGCCCGAGCTGATGTGGACCACCGTGCCGCCCGCGAAGTCGAGGGCGCCGTTGCCCCACGAGTTCTCACCGCCGTAGGCCAGGATGCCACCGTCCCAGACCCAGTGGCAGAGTGGGCAGTAGACCAGCGTGCCCCACAGGACGCTGAAGACGACCATCGACGAGAACTTCATCCGCTCGGCGAAGGCGCCGCAGATCAGCGCGGGGGTGATGATGAAGAACATGCCCTGAAAGAGCATGTGCGTGAGCGTCGGGATCTTGCTGCCATCCAAATCGACCATCGGCTCGTTTGCAGCGCCGGTCTCGGCGTTCCAAGTCCGGGCGACGTTCTCCATGAAGAGAAACTCGCCGTTGCCGATATACGGGTCGTCACCGCCGAAGGCGAGCGAGTAGCCGTAGATCGCCCAGAGGGTGGTCATCAGGCCCATCAGGAAGATGCACTGCATCAGGACGCTGAGGATGTTCTTCCGCCGCACCAGGCCGCCGTAGAACATGGCGAGGCCGGGCACGGTCATGAACAGCACGAGGGCGCAGCTGGTGAGCATCCAGGCGTTGTGGCCGGCGAGCTTCGCCTCCTCCACGCCGTCGGCCAGGTCGGCCAAGCTCGGCTCTTGGGCAACGGCCGGGGTCGCCACCGCCAGTGCCGCAAAAAACGCCAACAACAACGCCGCCAATTTGGGTGCGAAGACCATCGATCCGCCTGCTGATTTGTTGAAAAGACTGGGCCGGTCCAACCGCCGGCTCAAGTCCGCCTGAGTAGCGGGATATCTTGAGCGGATCGAGGCCCAGATTCAACCAGGGTCAGGCGCCGGCTTGGGCCTTTTGCACGACGAAATAGACGTGTTTCTCCGGCAACTGGTCGTACTCCAGATGCCGACAGACGCAGCCGGCGGCTTCGATCGCCCGCAGCAGCTGCGGGACGCCGGGCGTGGCGTGGTAGAGCGGCTGGCCGTGGCACGGGTTCGTCACCTCGCCGGGGGCGTCGAGACCGCCGGCCGAGAAGACGAGCACCCCGTCCGGGGCGAGCCCGTCGCAGATTCTCTTCAGCACGGCGATCTGGTCCGCCAGGGGGACGTGCCAGAGGCTGTCCCAGGCCGAGATGAAGGCGTACCGCCGCTCGAATGGCCACACGCGGATGTCGGCGTGATGGAACGTCACCTCGGGGTGACGGCGCCGGGCGAACTCGAGCATCCTCGTCGAATGGTCGAGCCCTTCGACTTGGTACCCGTGGCGCCGCAGCAGATCGATCAGCCGGCCGTTGGCTCCGCAACCGACGTCGAGCGCGGCGCCCGATCCGGGGGCGAAACGGAGCGCCCGCTCGTGCTGCGCAACGCCGTTCGTCGCCTCGAACGCATCGCTCGCCCAATGCTCGGCGATCCGGTCGTAGACGGCGGCGTTTTCGGTCGGGTCCATTGGGCTGCGTACTGAGAGAGAGGGCGGCGCCCCCAGTCTATCGCTCGCCGACGCTTAATCGACCCGCTTGGCGGTCTGGCGGATTCCGTTCTGGAACAGTTCCACGGCGGTCCCGCGTCCCTTGCCGTCGGCTTGGAAGGTGAGTGTGGCCTCGACCACCTTGTAGAACCACTCGGTCTCGCTGCGCGGGTAGACACGCACCGCCGGCTGCCCCGTGAGTTGAGCCATCAGCCGGCCCCCCTGCGTGGTCACGGTCAGGTCCACGCCGGGAGCGAACCGGTAGACGCCCGCGTAGCCCCGCATCAGCTCGGGATCGATTTCGAGCGTCTTCTCGAACTCGCGAGGCTTCTCTTTCTGTCCCGCCAGCAGTCGGATGATCTGGCCCGCCAGCGCGTCGACTTCGCCCGTGGCGGTGTTCGTCAGGACGATCGCCGCCGCGTCGAACCGACGGCTGATGAACAGCGCGGCGTGGTAACCGCTCGTCTGGCCGTTGTGCCAGCGGGTCGAGCCGTCGCGCGCGACGTGCCAGCCGAGCCCCATGGCGAAATCGTCCTCGTCGATCGGCTGCTGATGGATCATCCAAGCGAGATCGATCGCCTGGCCGAGATCGCCTTCGGGCGGGTCGAGCTGGGCCTGAGCGAAGCTCAAGAGGTCGTTGGCGGTGCTGTGGATTCCCCCGGCGCCGGCGAGCTGGTCGAAGCCCCACTCGCGCGCCGCGAGTCCCCCGCCCGTGTGCGGCGGGGCGACCCGATCACGCTGGTCCCCAGCGAGCTTGACCCGCGTGTCCTTCATCCCGAGCGGTTCGACGACCCGCTTCTGCAGGAGGTCGTCGTAGCCGGTCTTCTGCTCGCGAGCGAGCAGGCTGCCGAGCAAGCCGGCACCCAGGTTCGAGTACGCCTGCTGCTCGCCGGGCCGCTTGCGTGGTTGGAACTCCTTGAGGAACGCGGCGAGCTCGCGGCCGCCGTAGTTGGCGTACGGGTCGGGGTCGGAGGTGTCGAGGTTCGAGGGGAGGCGTGGCAGGCCCGAGGTGTGGGTGGACAGGTGCCACAGCCGGATCGGCAGCGACTCGTGCCGGCGATTCATGGTGACCCCCTTGGGCAGCAACTCATCGGCTGGCGTGACGAGCGACACGCGGCTGTCGATCACCGCCTCGGCGAGAAGCAGCCCGGTGAAGACCTTGGAGACCGAGCCGATCTCATAGATCGTTTCGCCGTCCGGCTCAGTCGAATCGTCCGCCGACAGCTGGCCGTAGCCACGAACGAAGGCTTGGCCGCCCTTGATGATACCGACACTCATGCCGCCGACGGTTTGGCTTTCGACGTAGGGCTGGCAGAGGGCGTCGATCTGCTCGGGGAGATCGGCGCAGACGCTCGACGCCGCAGCAACCAGCGGGGCGAGTGGGATGAGAAGCAACCGATTCATGAGGAACCTCGGTGAGTGGGGGGAGGTAGGTCTTCGTAGTCGACGCCGACATCTTGCCTAGTCGGCTTCGGTCTTCTCTTCTCGTAGCCGGGCGGCGTTCTTGATCCTCCAGCGTTTCTTTTCGCTCATCGGGACGTTCTGGAGGGTGACCGGCTCGTCGCCGTCGAGCGGCGAGACGACGAGCGTGACCGCCTCGTCCGGTTCGTGCCCCATGTGGGTGAGCACCTCGACAAGGTCTTCCTCGAACCGCTTCCGCGACTTCTGGAAGTAGGTCCAGTCACAGTACTCAACGATCTCATCGGCTGTCACGCCGTCGATCGAGACGAGGCGGAACCACTCGTCATTCAGGCGGACCTCTGGCTGGTTCTCGTGCCAGCGGACGGCGTCGAAGGGGGATCGCTTCGGGTAATCCACGTCGAGCCACCAGCCTAGGAGGGCGCCGCCGACCCCGACCGTGATCAGGATCAGGAACCATCGCAGCACGAAACGCAGCGTCTCCTTGCCGGCCGCCACCGGGTCGTAGGAGGCAGGCGGAGTTCCCTCCTTCTCGTCGAGCTGGTCCCTCATCCAGGTCAGTTCATCACGGATCAGCCGCATCGACGTTGATTCGGCGTGACGGTTCATCGCGTAGATGAACGCGTACAACGCCGTGACCGCGGCGGCCGCGATGACGAACTCGATGCAGAACCCGTCGTAGCTGAGGAACATCGCGTTCACGCCGACGTAGAACGGACCGAGGTACCAGAGGTGGACCGACCGCAGCAGGGCCATCTGCTTCTCGACTCGCGTTAGCTCCGTCTCCACGTACTCGCGCATCGGGGCATCGACCTTGGGTTGTGGCGTGCTCATCCGGGCGCGGTTCAGTCGATAGCAGACGTACACCGAGCCGAGCACGTTCACCACGACACCGAACACAAAGACTGATGGCAGCGCGGTCGAGGCGATCAGGCCTTTGTTGAACAGCATCGATCCGAAGGTGTAGATCAGATACAAGCAGACAAGGCTCTCGATCAGGTCTCTGCGGAAAATACTCCCGGTGAACCGTTCGACGGAGCGCGTCGTCTTCACGTGGTGTTCGAGATGCTCCTCCGCCGAAACGGTCTGGTTCTCGTCGCGCCAGGATTGGCCGAGCTGATCGAAGTTCATCGTTCGGCCCCCGGCTGGCTGTGGGTCTCTTCGAAGCGGGTGCGGAGGCGGCTCAGGCGTGTGCGGTAGGCTCCCTCGGAGACGCCCAGCACCTCGGCCGCCTCGCCGCCCGGGAGGCCATCGAGGAAGATCAGCATCACGGCGCGGTCCGCCTCGGAGAGTGAGGCGAGGAATTGGTCGAGCACCCGGGTGACCGCTTCCTCGCTGCCGCCGTCGCCGGGCAGTTGGTTCACGTCGTCGGCCGCCTGAGGGAGCTTGTTTGCCCGACCAGCCGCCTTACGCTTCCAGGCGAGCGCGGTGTTCAGCGCCACGCGGTAGGCCCACGTGTCGATACTCGCTCGCCCGTCAAATGCCTCAAGGCTTTTCCAGACCTGCAGGGCGATCTCTTGCAGCAGGTCCTCCCGGTCCGGCGGTGGCGCGTACGCCCGTGCGATCCCGACCCAGCGCGGTTGATTGCGCTGGAGCAGATCGCGGAAGCGGGCTGATTGGTCGGGAGCAGGCATCCGCCGGCCTGGAGGGTGGCGGCCGGTGGCCGGTCTTGTTTCGCCTCTACAGACCTTAGTTGCGCGACCCCCCGGGTTGTTACAAGGAGAATCCGCATTCTTTCCGCACGGAATTGCCCCTTCTCCGGGCGTCGGGCGCCGTCTAGCCTTCCAGAAGGAGAGAGCATGGCGGACGACCCGACCACAATCGAAACCGACCCCGCCGGCGACGACGGCGAGGCCGCGCCCGAGCTGCCCAAGACCCAGGCCGAGTTCTTCGCCCGAGCCGGGGAGAAGGTGCGCAGCAAGTTCCCCACCACGCCGGGCGTCTACCTGTTCCAGGACGAGAAGGCCCGCGTCCTCTACGTCGGCAAGGCGAAGAACCTCCGCGCCCGCGCGGGCAGCTACTTCCTCCAGGCGGCTGCGGAAGACCAGCGGACCGCGCAGCTGGTCCGCGAGGCGTACGACATCGACTTCCTCGACGCCGAGTCGGAGGTCGACGCGCTGCTGCTGGAGTCACGGCTGGTCAAGGACATCCAGCCGAAGTTCAACCGCGAACTGCGCGACGACAAGACTTTCCCCTACCTGCAGATCACGACGCACGAGGACTTTCCGCGTGTCGAGATCACCCGCGAGCCGAAGTCTTCCGCGGCGAAGCTGTACGGGCCGTTCACGAGCGTCTACGCGCTGCGCGGGGCGCTGCAGGTCCTGCAGAAGATCTTCAAGTTCCGCACGTGCAGCCTCGACATTGAAGAGAACGATGAGCGCTGGCGGTGGTTCCGACCCTGCCTCCTGGCATCGATCGACCAATGCACGGCGCCGTGCAATCTGCGGGTGTCGAAAGAGGACTACCGCCGCGATATTGCAAGGCTGCGGACCTTTCTGGAGGGGGGCCGCACAAAGCTCCTCAAAGAATTGACCGCCGAGATGGACGTGGCCTCCCAGGAGCTGCGCTTCGAGAAGGCGGCCCGGCTGCGTGACGAGATCCGTTTGCTCGAGCGGCTCGACGAGCGAGGCGAGCTTGAGGAGGACGTGCAGCCGGAGGTCTTCTACGTCGATCCGAAGAAGGGCCTCGCCGGCTTGCAGAAGGTCTTGAAGCTCCCCGAGCAGCCGCGGGTGATCGAGGGCGTGGACATCGCCCACCTGGGCGGCAACGAGACGGTCGCCTCGCTCGTGCAGTTCATCGACGGCCTCCCCTTCAAGCCGGGCTACCGCCGGTTCCGCATCCGCGAGGTCCAGGGCATCGACGACTTCGCGAGCATCCGCGAGGTGGTCGCGCGGCGGTTCGGGCGGCTGGAGAAGTCGGGCGAGGCGTTCCCCGACATCCTGCTGATCGACGGCGGCAAAGGCCAGCTCTCGCGCGGCATGCAGGCGTTCGAGTCGCTCGGCATCACCCCGCCGACCGTGATCTCGCTCGCAAAGAAAGAGGAGCTGGTTTACCGGCCCGGCGAGAGCGAGCCGATCCGCCTCAGCCGCCACGCCTTCGCGTTGCGTCTGCTGCAATATGTCCGCGACGAGTCGCACCGCTTCGCCCAGCACTACCACCACCTGCTCCGCCGAAAGCGGACGTTAGGTGAGTAAGGCGTTCTACTCGTCGGCGATCAGCTCGGACCAATCAACGGCGTGATGAGGTTGGCTCTCGATCGGCGCCTGGGGCCGCTGGGGTCCCGAGAGTTCGTAAGTCGCCCGAGAGACGACGAGCTGATCGAGCGAGGACTCGTCCCTCGGCAGAGCTTCCTCGGCCCGCCATGCCTCGACGAATTTGCGGAGCGTGAGCCGTGCCGCTTCGGGATCGAGGGGCTGAGCGATGAGCGATTTCATGGACACGACGTAACGCGCCGAGCCGAGGTGATCGCGAATCGGGTCGTCGTCGAGCACCATCGACTCGCCCGTGGAGTCGACGAGCGTGAACTCGGGCCACACGACGGTGCGGTCCTCGATCTGATCGAACAGCGGGTAGCAGGCGATTGGCCACGCCGTGTGCAGCCGGCCGGCGCCGAGGAGGCACTGCCCGGCCAGGATGACACCGCCGACCAAAGCGAGCGGGAGCCACGACCAACCGAGGGACGAACGCACCGCAGGTCTCTCACCGGTCGGCGCCGTCGGGACCCGACACGCACGGCTGTCCGCCACACGGCGGTAGACCTGGCGACCGATCGCGGCGACGGGCGGCAGGTAGAGGACCGGCAGCAGCGGCCAGAGCAACGGTACCCGCCAAGCAATCGCTTGATACGCGGCGTACCCTTTAGCAACTTTCCAGCCATCGCCGTCCCGCCATGCGGCGTGCATGTCCTGCATCAGGGCGGCGTCATCGAGTTGACCGAGGCCCTCCGACTCGACGGCCGCGCGGTTCAGCGCGTTCACAGGACGTAGCGATTGGAGCCAGTCGAACACGCCCAGTACGGCCATCGTCCGCCGGCAGAGGCCGCAATTGCCGTCGTACAACACGCGGATCGGTTCCCCAAAGAGCTTGCCGCCGAGCCAGCAGAACAGGCGTTGCCAATCGACGAACATCACGTACATCGACTGCAGCGTGACGAAGCTGATCTGCATCAGCAGATTGGTCAGATTGTGGAACGCGATCCCCATCACGCCCCACAGCGCCCGCGTCGGCCGCCAGAGGAGGGCGAGCGGGAAGCCGAGCTCGAAGACCACCGCGAACAGCGCTCCGCCCGGCCCGGCGAAGGGGGCTTTGTGCAGCGGGATCGGCGGTGTGTAGTGCTCCAACTCGAACCACTTCTGGTACATGTGGTTTGTGAGGTTGTCGCTGAAGACCCACTGCGGGCCGTTGCTGGCGATCTTCCAGAAGCCGGGGAAGAAGTAGACCGTCGCCAGCACCAGCATCGCGATGCGGATCGGCATCCCGTACCGCACGCCCCGGCCCGGTGGCGCCACGACGCCCCGATCCGCCCGGCGGATCGCCCGCCAGACGGCGTCGAGCGACAGCGCGTCGCCGCAACGCGAGCACGCAAGCACCGCGCAGATCAGCACAACGTGGTGCAGGTGGTTCACCTTCCCCGAGAGCTGTGGCACGCCGATTAAGTAGACGGCGAGCAGGACGCTGGCGATCGCGCTGAATCGCGTGAAGAGACCGACGATGGCGAGCGTCGTGGTCACGAGTGCGACGACCAGCAGCGGGCCGACCACCTCGGGCGTGATTGGGAGGAACTTGTAGTACAGCCCCGCGACCGCCGGCCAGTCGTACATCTCACGCGACCACGCGGCGTAGTAGAGGATCTTTTCGGTGCGCAACAGGTAGAGCAGCATGCCGAACGCGGCGACGCGGAGCACCGCGAGGTTCAGCGGCGCCGCGGAGGCGAAGAGGTAGCGCTTCACGCGCCGTCGGGCGGCCGGCCAGGCGATGAGCGCCGCGGCGACGCCGGCGCCGAGCGTCGTTAGGGCGGCGGCTTTGAGCGCGTAGCCGCGGGCCCAGTCGAGGTACCACTCGCGATCGGAAGGGAGCCCACCGCCCGCGCGGTAGGCGCGGTGCTTTTCGATCTTCTGGTTGAGCCAGGTGATCGACTCGCCGTCGTACGCGGCCCCGATCAGTGCGGGCATCGCCACGCGGGCGCCCACGACGACCCCCAGCCATCCCAAGAGCAGCACGATTAGCAAACCGCGCTGAACCGTGGCGAGTCGAGAGTCTCGCATAGCCGGGAGGGAGGGGCGGAGGGAGGGGGCGAACCCTTCCAGCCTAGTCCGCTCGACGCCGCGTGCAAAAAAGGCCTACAGGCACGCCCCAATCAGCCTTTTCCCCACGCCCGCGTGGGCGTCGATCAGCAGCACCAAGCCAATCACCCGTACCGCGTCGGCATCCTCGAAAGTCCGGGCTTCGCTGGCTGTGTAGGAGCTGTAACCCTGACCCCGCAGGGAGCCGTACTGCACCACTTCATCCGGACCGAGCACGCAGGCGAGACCGAATAGGGCTTCGAACAGCGTTGTCCCGTCGTCTTGAAGCGAGTCAATCGGCCACTGCCGCACGATCGCGAGACCGAAGAGCGCGAGGCCGATGGTCTGCAGTCCGTAGCGTCGCACCGTGGGCGAAGAGTAAAGACTTCTCAGCATGGCGTTCTCCCCGGAAAGCGGAAGGCGGTGACGGTCGTCCTTCGCCCCGCTTAGCCGGTTCTTGCCAATCTAGCGCCGGACTTCTGGTTTCTGCATCTCGGAGAGCTTCTCGTAGCTCAGGTCGCCGGTGAAGACGGTCCACAGCCTGGCGTTGCGTTTCAGCTCATTGAGCTTGTCATCGATCGCCACCTTGAAACGCTCATCGTGCAGGCTCTTGCGGATGTCGGCCTGCACCTCGCTGAAGGGGGTGGGCCCCGCCGGCTTGCGCTCGAGGACTCGGACGACGTGGAAGCCCATCGGGCCCTCGAGGATCGGGCTCATTTGGCCGATGGGTAGGCTGAACAAGGCGTCGTCCACGGCGCTCGCGGTGAGTGAACCCTTGGTCGTCCAGTCGTACTGACCCCCATCGTCGGCGTTGAAAGCATCGGAGTGCTTCTCGGCGAGCGCCTCGAAAGCGGGCTGATCGGCAGCTTTCAAGGCGGCGGCCGTGTGCGCCCGGTTGCCTAGCCGCGCCAAAGCGGCCCAAGCCTCCCGCTTGCCGGGGTGCTTGTCGAACCGGACCATCAGCTCTTCCCACCGTGCTCGATCGGGTTGGTCGTAATCGGGCTCGTGCTCGTGGTAGTAGTCGAGCATCTGGTCGTGGGTGACTTCCTTGTCGTACTTCACCGCCTGACGCATCCAGGTCTGGGCGATCATCGTGCGAACAAAGTCCTGCCGGCGTTCTTCGAGCGAGGTGCCCAGCTGGAGCAGTTTGGCTTCCAGTTCGCCGCGATCCTCGACGCCGGTTGTCTTCATGAGGCGCGGGATTTCGCTCTCCTCGAAGGGCCCTTGGAGTTGCTTCTCGATCGAATCCATATCGGCTTGCGGCGCGTTGCTGCGGAAGTCGGCGTACAGCAACGCGACGTCGATGCGGTTCAGGATGATCCGCTTGAGCAGACCCTCTCGCGCTTGCGCCAGCAGCGGCGAGTCGATGAGCTTCGTTGCCTGAGGTCCGAAACGCTGCTCGAACATGAGCCGCACCTGCCACTCTAGCTCGCAAGCGAGGATCACCTCGCTGTTGATCCTCGCAATGACCTCGCACTCCGACAGCAACTGGGCGTCGGAAGCGTTGGCGGTCGCCTGAGCTGCGGCCCTCAAGGGCGCGCACGCTAGCACGGCGGTGACGAACAACAGGCAGCAGCGGCGCAGCGGCACGGCCGGCCCCTCGTGGGTGGTCGGTGCGGTCAGGGAAATAGGCGGCGGAGTCTAGGAACCCGCCGCGTCCCCCCGCAAGAGCGATTCCGCGAGCGCCAGCATGCCGTCGGGCGAGTCGGCTTCGGGGGGAATCGGCAGGTAGGCCTCGGCGTCGTCGGCGACGCGGAGATCGCCCCCAGAAGACTCCACCAGCCGTCGGATCGCGGGGCGCTGGGTGTAGCCGAACACCAGGTACTTCTCCTCCCGCCGAATCGATTGCACGCCCCAGCTGTGCGCCGCGACACGAAGCCGTGCTAGCTCTAGCAGCCGTTCCGCCGACGCGGGCGGAGCGCCAAAGCGGTCAGTCAGTTCGGCGGCGAAATCATCGACCTCCGCCTCGCTAGCGGCGCGAGCGAGCCGGCGATAGAGATCGATCCGGTCACGTTGCCGCCCGACGTACCCCGCCGACAAGAACGCCTCGCTCGGCAGATCGATGTTCACGTCGACCGACAGGCGGGGCGGCAGCTGCTTGAGCTGGCGCACCGCGTTCTCGAGCAGGGAGCAGTACAGTTCGTAGCCGACCGTGGCGATGTGCCCCGATTGCTGCGTGCCCAGCAGCGAGCCGGCTCCGCGGATCTCCAGGTCGCGCATCGAGAGCGCGAAGCCGGCGCCGAGCTGGCTGAACTCCTCGATGGCTCGCAGCCGGCGGGCCGCTTCGGGCGAGAGCCGGCGGTCCTCGTCCACCAGCAAGTAGCAGTAGCTCCGCCGACCGCTGCGCCCGACGCGTCCGCGGAGTTGGTGCAGATCGGAGAGGCCGTAGCGGTCGGCGTCGTCGATGATCATCGTGTTCGCATTCGGGATGTCGAGGCCCGACTCGATGATCGTGGTCGCGAGCAGGATGTCGTACTCGTGCCGCACGAACTGCGTCATCACTTTCTCGAGCTCACCGTCCGCCATCTGGCCATGCCCGACGCCGATCCGCGCCTCGGGGACGATTTGCGCCAGCCGCGCGGCGACGTTCAGGATGTCGTGAACCCGGTTGTGAACGAAGTACGCTTGCCCGTCGCGGCCCAGCTCGCGTAGCAGGGCGTGGCGGATCATCTCCTCTTGAAAGCGGGTGACGCGTGTCTCGACCGGCAGGCGGTCGGCGGGGGGCGTTTCGAGGTTCGAGATGCCCCGCACGCCCAAGAGCGCCATGTGCAGCGTCCGCGGGATCGGCGTGGCGGTCATCGTGAGCACGTCGACCATTGCGCGGAGCGCCTTGAGCCGCTCCTTCACCGCGACGCCGAAGCGCTGCTCCTCGTCGATGATGACGAGCCCCAGGTTGGCGAACTCCACGTCGGCCGACGCGAGCCGGTGCGTGCCGATCAGGACATCGACGCCCCCCTCCGCGGCGGCGGCGAGCGTCTTCTTCTGTCGGCCGGCGGAGACGAATCGGCTCATCCCTTCGATGACGAACGGGAACTCCGCCATCCGCTCGCGGAACGTCCGCAGGTGCTGTTCGGCGAGGACCGTCGTCGGGCAGAGGACGGCGACTTGGTAGCCCGCGTCGATCGCCTTGAAGGCGGCCCGCATGGCGACCTCGGTCTTGCCGAAGCCGACGTCGCCGCAGAGGAGCCGGTCCATCGGCCGGGTCGACTGCATGTCCTCCTTGATCGCGGCGACCGCCGTTTTCTGGTCGGGGGTCAGCTCATAAGGGAAGGCGGCGTCGAACTCGCCCTGCCACTCGGTGTCGTCGGGGAAGCGGATGCCGGGGCGGGCGTCGCGCTTGGCCTGGACCTCGAGCATGTCGCTCGCCAGGTCGTTGACCGCCTGCTCGGCCGCCTTCTTCTGCCGCGCCCACGCCTTGCCGCCGATCTTCGCGAGCGGTGGTTTGAGTTTCTTGCCGCCGACGTACTTCTGGACCAGCTCGATCCGCGAGCAGGGGACGAAGATCCGGGTGCCGCCGTCGTACTCGATCTCGAGGTGCTCTTCGGCGCGGCCCTCTTTCTCCACCAACCGCATGCCGCGGTAGCGGCCGATGCCGTGCGCCACGTGGACGACCAGATCGCCCTCGCGCAGCTCGAGGAACGAATCGATCGCCCGTCCCGTGATTGCGCGGCCGCGCTGGCGGGCGACTTCGCGTCGGTTGAACAGCTCGCCGGAGCCGAGGACGATTGTCTTGTCGCCGACGAAGCGGAAGCCTTCGGAGAGCGCCCCGCGAACCAGTTCGAGCCGCCCCTCGCGCGCGAGCGCCGAGTCGTCGAACAGCTCGTGCAGCCGCTGGATCTCGGCGTCGGTCGGGCAGACGATCACCGCCCGCTGGCCGACGGCGATCGATTCGAGCTCTTCCTTGACCTTGTTCAGCTCGCCGCCCAACGTCTGGGAACTCAGCCGCTCGACCGACTCGAACGCCAAGTGCCCCGACTCCTCGAACGACCCGGGCGGCACGCCCGCGAGCGTGATCGAGGGGTGCTTGTACACTTCGGCGAGGGTCGTGCGGACGCTGTGCAACGATTTGGATTCGACCGCCCGCTCGTGAAAGAACTTGCCCTCTTCTTGCAGGTCGGCCGGTTCGATGAGCGCGAACCACGCCCCCGCGCCGGCCGGGCCGGAGAGGTGCGCCGTGAAGTGCGACCGTCCGGGGCGGGTCGGGTCGAGCATCGTGATCGACGCCGCTTGCAGCGAAGCGAGGCTCCGCTGGGTCGCCGCGTCGAACGATCGGATCGATTCGACCTCATCGCCGAACAGCTCGATCCGCACCGGGTGCTCCGCCTCGGGGGCGAAGAGATCGACGATGCCACCCCGTACGGCGACCTCGCCGGGCAGCTCGACCGCCGTCGTGCGGTGGCAGCCGTGCTCGACCAGCCATTCGCACAGCTCATCGACGTCGAGCGTGTCTCCCACGGCTAGGCCGCGGGTCGCTTCGACCAGATCGATCGGCGTGGGGGTCGGTTGGAGCATCGCTTGGATGCAGGAGACGACGATCCGCGGAGCCCCCGCCGCCGGGCCGGCCAGCGCCTTGAGGGTCCGCAGCCGCGCGCCGAAGGCGTCGTCCGCCACGCGGCGTTCGGCCGCCTCGCTCTCCCAGGCCGGGAAGAGGGCGACGCGGTCCGGCGCGTCGTAGAAGCTGCCCAGGTCGTCCGCGAGCGTGCGGACGTCGCTCAGGTGGGGCAGCAGCACCACGATCGGGCCGTCCGCTCGGCGTTCCAGCGCCGCGGTGACGAGTGCGCGCGACGACCCCCACACTCCGCCCAGCGCCCCGCCGTGGCCCGCTTGCAGGCTGGCGGCGACGCGTGCGAAGTCGTTGTCGTCGTTCAATCGGTCCGCGAGCCGGGCAAGGACGCTGGCGGCCGCGGCCGGGGCTTCGGGAGCCTCGGTACTCACAACCTGAGTGTAGGCCCCCGGGCCGTTAGCGTCAGGGCGCCGTTCGGTCGCTTCCTGACGGGCGTGGCTCGGCGGTACAACAGTCGGCTACGAAGCTCCCGTTCCAAGACCGCAGGTTTGCCGTGCAAGAGAACCAGCCGAGCCCCGCCCGCCGCGTCCTCGCGATGGCGGGGCTGATCCTGGCGGGGGAGGTGATCTTCATCCCGGCGTTCCACCCGGGACGGTACTTCCGCACGAGCTTGCTCGATTCGTTCGGGATCAACGACTTGCAGCTCGGTGAAGCTCAGGCGTGGTACGGCTTCGCGGCGATGATCAGCTACGCCCTGGGCGGCCCGCTCGCCGACCGCTTCGGCCCGCGGGTGCTGATGTCGGGATCGTTGCTGGTGACCGCGTTGGGCAGCCTTTATATGGCGACCCTGCCCAGCTTCTTGGGCTTGAAGCTGCTATTCGCGTTCTGGGGTGTGTCGACGATCCTGGCGTTCTGGTCGCCACTGATCCGCACGACGCGCGAGCTCGGCGGGGGGATGAGCCAGGGGCGCGCGTTCGGCGTGCTGGACGGGGGACGCGGCTTGGTCGCGTGGCTGATTGCGGCCGGTTCCGCTCTGGCGATCGGCGACCAGCTGGCGCCCGGCGCCGACGCCTCGGACGGGGCGGTGCGGAGCATCATGTACGGCTACGCCGCCGTGACGGCCGCCGTGGCGATCTTCGTCTGGTTCGCGCTGCCCCCCTCGGTGGTTGGCAAGGGGATCGACGACCGCGGCGGTTCGCCTAGAGAGGTCCTCCGCTTGCTTCGCGAGCCGGCGGTTTGGCTGATGGGACTGATCGTGCTGTCGGCGTACTGCGCGTACAAGACCTCGGATTACTACGGCCAGTACACCGAGGATATCTACGGCCTGACCAAGAAGAGTTCGGCTTGGCTTACCTCGTCGCTCACTTTCCTGCGCATCCTTGCCGCGTTGATCGCGGGTTGGTTGGCGGACCGTTGGCTGGGGCCGATCAAGACGGTGCGGATCGGCTTCGGCGTGCTGGTTGTCGCGTTCTTAGCGCTCTACGCGGCGCCCACTTCGAGCGACTACCTAGCGTTGGCGGTGGCGAACATCGCGGTCGCCTGGGCCGTGGGCTGCGGCTTGCGGATCTACTTCGCCATGTTCGAGGAGTCGAACATCCCCGCGTCGCTGACCGGCAGCGCGGCGGGGATCGTCTCGTTTGTGGGGTACACGCCGGATATTTTCTGGCCCCTGCTGGCCGGCTGGCTGCTGAAAACGGCCCGCGATCGGGGGGACGTTTTGGTGGGGTACCAGCGTCTTTGGCTGGTTCTGGCCTGTTTTTCGGCCGTCGGTTTCGTGGCGGCGGCGCTGCTACGCCGGCGGCGGCCTGCCGATTAAGATAGAGGGTTACCGATTCTCCGCTCCCGCCAGCAGTCCACCCGATGCCGCAGTTCGTTGGCTCGATCAACCAGTACCCCGGCCGCGCGTCCCTATCGTGGTACGCGGGGCTGATCATCGCTGGGTTCACGGCGCTGTACCTGATCCCGGGGTGTGCCGCGGACCCGGAGCAGCCCATCACGGCGCTCGACGCCCTGTTCACCTCGACCAGCGCTTCGTGCGTGACGGGGCTGACCGTGCGTTCGACGCCGCACGATTTCTCGTTGCTGGGTCAGGGGATCATCCTCGCGCAGATCCAGCTTGGCGGGATCGGCATCATGACGGTCACGACCTTCATCGTCGTGCAATTCAATCGCTCGGGCAGCATGCGGCAACGCAAGGTGATCGCCCAGACGCTCGGCGCCGGCGAGGAAGGCGACCTGCGGAGCATCCTCCGCAACGTCCTCGTGATGACCTTCTTGTGCGAGGCGGCCGGCTTCGGCCTCCTGACGGCTTACAACCACGCCAACTACGACCACTTCGCCGAGCTGGGCGTCTGGGCCACTCGGGGCGAGGCGACGTGGCACGCGCTGTTCCACAGCGTCTCCGCGTTCTGCAACGCGGGCTTCGCGTTGCATGACCAGAGCCTGGTGCCGTTCGCGGACAGCTTTGTCGTGAACGCCACGATCGGGGCGCTGGTGATCGTTGGCGGGCTCGGGTTCCCGGTTGTGATCGACCTGTGGAAGAGCCGCAAACGCCCCGGCCCGGATCGATGGGCGGGCCTGCAACTCCACACGAAGATCATGCTCATCGGCACGGGCGTGCTGTTGGCCATCGGGTTTGTGAGCTTCCTGGCGCTCGAGTCGGGCAACGTCCTGGCGAACGACCCGCTGCGCGTGCGCGTCTACAAGGCGGCGTTCCACAGCCTCACTTGCCGCACCGCGGGGTTCAACACGGTCGAAATCGCCGAGATGACCAACGCGATGCTCTTCATCAGCGTGCTGCTGATGATGATCGGCGCCGGGCCGTGCAGCACCGGGGGCGGGTTCAAGGTCACCACCGCGGCGATCATCGCCCTGCGGGCGTGGGCGACCTTCCAGGGGTACACCCGCGTGAACCTGTTCCGCCGCACGCTGCCCATCACAAGCATCGAGCGCGCCGTGGCGACGGCGATGCTGTTTGTCACGCTCGGCGGCGTCGCGTTGACGGCGTTGCTGGTGATCGAGCAGACGGGCTTCGGTCACATCGGGTCCGACGGTCTCTTCCTCGACGCGTTGTTCGAGGTGATCTCCGCCCTGGGCACGGTTGGCCTGTCGACCGGCATCACCGCCACGCTGAGCGACACCAGCCGGGTCATCATGATCTTCTTAATGATCTTGGGCCGGCTCGGGCCGATCACGACGTTTGTCGCCCTCTCCCACAGCGAACGCTCCGAACGCGTCGAGTACCCGAACGAAGAGCCGCTGGTGGGCTAGCCCCGACCGCCCCGGTGGTGGCTAATACCCCCCTGCGGCGAACCTCAACTTGCACCCCAAGCAACGTCCCCTTCACCATGGCCGAACACAAGCAATTCGTTGTCATCGGACTCGGCTCTTTCGGCGGGGCGCTCGCTGTGCGTCTGGGGGAAAACGGTTGCCGGGTGACGGGCATGGACCAGAGCAAGGACCGCGTCGAGTCGCTCAAAGATGTGCTCTACGAGGCCGTCATCGGCGACGCCCGCGACCGCGATTCGATCGCTCACCTGCCGGTCGCCCAAGCGAACGCGGTGATCATCAGCATGGGCGAGGACATCACCCAGTCGCTGCTCGCGACGCTGCACGCTAAGGAACTTGGCGCCAAACAGGTGATCGTAAAAGGCGTAACCGAGGAACACGCCCGCATCCTCAAGTGCCTGGGCGTCGACCGGGTGATCTTCCCGGAGACCGAGATCGCCCGCCAGCTCGCCGACCGGATGACCTGGCCGAACGTCCTCGACTTCCTGGCGATCGATCCCGAGTACAGCTTCGTCGAGGTCGCCTCGCCCGATCAGTGGGCTGGCAAGACGATGCAGGAGCTCGACCTGCGGCGTAAGCACAACGTGTGGGTCGTCGGCGTCAAGGACGCCCTGAGCGGCAAGCTCGAGATGTTCCCGGGCGGAGAGTACCAGCTCGCCGCCGATCAGGTGCTGCTGGTGGTTGGCAAGCAGGTCGACGTGAACAAGCTGAGCGATTTTAAGTAAGACGTGATTGTTGAGTTGCGAGGCAAGAGTTAGCCAGCAAGAACTCACGCCTAGGAACTCGTGACTCGCGCTTTGCTCTCCTTTTCCGCCATCAGCTTCTTCTGATAGCGACCCTGCACGATGTCGATCAGCACGAGCGTGATGATCGTGAAGTAGAAGGTCGTCTTGCTGATCGGTTCGACCGGGTAACCGAGCAGCTTCAGGTGGGCGAGGTGCCCCCCTTCGCCCATGAGCATCACGCCCACGATCAGCAACACGAACAGGCCGAGCACCTCGTACAGGCGGTTCTTCTTGAGGAAGTCGGAGACGCCGTCCGCCATCAGGACCATGAGCACGCCGCTGATGACGATCGCGATCGCCATGATCCAGAAGTTGTTGGTCAGCGCCATCGCCGACAGGATCGAGTCGAACGAGAAGACGAGGTTCATCAACACGATCGTCGCGATGACCATGCCCGCCGATTTGCGACTGGCGTCTCCCCCGTGCGAGAGGTCCTCGGTCGCGACCAAGTGGAGGATCTCTTTGAGCGCCGTGTAGAGGATGAACACCCCGCCGGCGAGCACAATGATCGCGTGGAAGTTGAAGTCCCCGCTCAAGATGCCCCCGAGCGCTGACTCGGCGGAGATTTTGAAGAAGGAGACCTGGAACGCGTGGATCGCCTGCATCAGGACGAACAGCAGGACGATCCGCAGAACCACCGCGATGAGGATGCCCGTCGTGCGGACCATCTTCTGCTTCTCCTCGGGCGCCCGCTTTGACTCCAGCGAAATGTAGAGCAGGTTGTCGAAGCCCAAGACCGCCTGCAGCATGATCAGCATGCCGAGCGTCATGAGCCCGTGCCAGGTGAAGACCTCGGTGTAATCCCAAGAGATCTCGACCGCTCGTTGAGCGGTTTCGACGGCGGCGTCGGCAACGGCGGCGGTGGCTTCGGCGAGCGGGAGCATGGGGGGCGTCTCGGGGCGGGGGCGTCGTCCTATCGGACCACGTTTGTACGGCCTCGGTCGTCGCTCCGCCAAGACCAGGGGGGCCCGCTAGCCCTCGGACGCTCGCTCGAATCGGGCGAAGACCATCCGTCCGGCGTTGGTCTGCAGGACGCTGGTGACCAGGGCGGTGACCATCTCGTTGAGGTGGTCGCGGCCGTTTTCGATCACGACCATGGTGCCGTCGTCCAGGTAGCCGACGCCCTGGTGCGACTCCTCGCCCGGCTTCATGACGCGGACCGTGACCTCTTCGCCGGGCAGGAAGATCGGCTTGAGGGCGTTCGCCAGCTCGTTGAGGTTCACGACATCGACGTTCTGGACCTTGGCGACTTTGTTGAGGTTGAAGTCGTTCGTGACGACCTTGCCCTCCAGGTGCTTGGCGAGCAGCACCAGCTTCTGGTCGACCGGCTGGCTCTCGAACTCGGGCAGCTCGCGGTCGAAGACCATCAGATCGACCTGCTTGTCGCCCTTTAGACGGTTCAGGATGTCGAGCCCCCGGCGCCCCCGGTCACGGCGGAGCTTGTCGCTCGAGTCGGCGATGTGTTGCAGCTCGGCGATGACGAACTGCGGCATGACGAGCTGCGACTCGAGGACACGCGTCTCGACAACGTCGGCGATCCGGCCGTCGATGATGACGCTCGTGTCCAGGACCAACGGCTTGTGGCCCTTCGCTTTGCGCTGGAACTCGACATACGGAATGATGAAGCGGAAGTCGTCCTTGGTCTGCAGGAGCACGCTGATGCACGAGTAGCAAACGACCGCGGCGATGGCGAGCTGGATCCAGTCTTTCCAGGCGGAAAACTCTTCTTGTTGTGGCAGCAGCGGGCTCAGGGCCAGCTGGAAGACGTAGGTCAAGAACAGGCCGATGATCATGCCGAAGTAAACGGCCGTGATCACGTCGAGCCGTTTGCGACTCACGAGGCTGTCGATGTAGATAACACAGCCCGCGAACAGCATGACGCCGAAGAAGCTCATCCACCCCAGCAAGGGCGATTCACTGATGATCAGATCGGAGACGGCAAGCCGGTAGCCCATCGCCGAGGCGACCATCAGGAAGACCAGCCTGAGGATCAGCAACGCCATCGGTGGTGGGGGCCTAGAGCGGAGGAAGGGGAAACCGGCGGGAGGAACCATGCCAGTTTACTGGCCTGTCAGCGATCAACCAGCGCGGAGGGGCAGGTCGGGCCCGCTTCCTAGCGGGTTCTTGAGAGGGCGGCCCGACGATCCGGTCAGGCGTTGCGATCCGAACACGCTCAGGCCATCTGGGTCTGCCGCCCCTCCAGAATCGCTCGGTCGGTGAGCGTCGCCAGGTAGTCGCCGACCGCTCGGCGTAGCGACTCCTCGGCGAGGATCGACTCAAAAGCCGCCGGTAGCAGCGCGGGCGAAGCGAGGCAGCGGTCGAACCACTCCTCAAGCGCCTCGGTCGCCTCGGCCCGGTGCTCCAGCACCAGCGGGTGGCGGTAAACCGTGCGGAAGAGAAAGCCTTCGAGTTCGAGCTTCTGCTCGGCCAACTCCGCCGAGTGAGCGGCGATCGGCTCAGCCGCTCTCACGGCATCGACGCTGTCGATCCCGGCTGCTTCGATGCGTCGGCTGACAACGCTTAGCAGATCGCCCACCTGGCGATCGAGCAGTTCGTGGACGGTCGCACGGCGGAGATCGCCGTCGGACAACGCCGCGTAACGGGTCCGTACGCGCTCCGCCGACTCGCGCCACAGCGTGATCGAGTCGAGCTCTCCGAGCGTGAGCAGCCCCGCTTCGAGGGCGTCGTCGGCGTCGTGGGCGTCGTAGGCGACGCTGTCCGCCGCATCGACGATCTGCACCTCAAGGAGCGGACCTGGCGTGTCGTCCGCCGCGGGGAACGCCTCGGGGGCGAGCGAATCAACCGTGCGGGCCGGCTTGGCGCCACGCGCTTGCTGACCCTCGAGCACCTCCGCCGTGAGGTTCAGGCCGGGACGGTCGGGGTAGCGCCGCTCGATGTGCGTGAACAGTCGCACCGCCTGCCGATTGTGGTTGAACCCACCCACCTCGGCGAGCCGCTCGTCGAGAACCGCCTCACCGGCGTGGCCGAAGGGAGGATGCCCGACGTCGTGTGCGAGCGCGAGCGCCTCGACCAAGTCCTCGTTCAATCGTAGCGCCCGCGCGAGTGTCCGCGCCACCGAAGCGACCTCGAGCGTGTGCGTCAGTCGCGAGCGGTGGTAGTCGCTCCGGTCGGTCGCTAGCTCGCGGGTGAAGACCTGGGTCTTGTGGCTCAGCCGCCGGTAAGCGGAGCTGTGCGTGATGCGATCGCGGTCGCGTTGGTAAGGGGAGCGATAGGGGTGGTCGGTCTCGGGCGCGACGCGGCCGGCCGAGTCAGCGGCGTGCATCGCGTAGGGCGCCAGGAGCAGGTGTTCGCGTTCGGAGTAATGCATAGGACTAGGCGAGCGCCTCGCGCACGATCTCCCACGCCGCCTCGAGGGATTGGGGGATGACCCGGACGCCGGCCAGGGTCGGCATGAAGTTGTGGTCGCCCGGCCACCGCGGCACCAGGTGCCAATGGAGATGTCCCGGCACGCCGGCGCCGGCGACGGCGCCGAGGTTGAGGCCGATGTTGAATCCCTGCGCCCCGATCCGCTCCCTGAGACCTTCGGAGAGGCGCGTGAGCGTCCGCATTGCGGCGAGGTGCTCGTCGTCGGTCAACTGGCTCAGCTCCGCCTCGTGGCGGCGTGGGCTGACCAGCACGTGGCAGTTGCTGTACGGGTAACGATTCAGAACCGTGACGACGTGGTCGTCACGCCCCGCAACGAGCAGCCGCTTGTCCGCGTCGGCCTCGTCGTACTCCGCCGCGGCTAGGCAGAGGAAGCAATCTTGCTTGGCGCCCGCGACCCACTCGCTTGGCGAGGGAGGCGTTGCGGCCTCCTCGGTCCCTTTGATGTAGCCGAGCCGCCAGGGCGCCCACAGGCGTTCTTCGTTGCTCACGGAGACTCTTGTTCCTTCTTGCGGAGCGACTCGACCATCTCGCGGAAGGTCTCCGCCGCCGGATCGACGGTCGCCTTCGGGCCGATGAGCTTGAAGAAGTAGTTGCCCGAGCCCTTGGTCTGAACGATGGCGCCAACCAGCCGGTAACCTTCGCGCGGCGTCTTGGGGCCGAACGGACCGCCGGCGCTTTCGAGGTAGGTGCCGCTCACGTCGAGCAGCGTCCCCTTCATGCCGCCGGCTTCGATCTCTTGCTTCATCGGCGCGTCGCGGTCTTGGCTTCGATCGATCGTCTGAAACTGACCGACCCAACGCGATAGATTCGCTTCGACGCTCCCGCCGGCGGCCATGATCGTGAGCCGCGCGTCGGCGGCGTCCGATCCCTCCGGCGCGTCGACCGAGAGTTCGTGCTCCAGGATCCGGCTGCCGGGCGTGACCGAGTCCCACGCCTCCGGCGCGTCGAAGGCAAGGGCGCCGCCGGCCAAGTCAATCGCGCGCGAGGTGGTCGGATCCGCGTGAGCGCTGAGCGTGGCGGCAACGAGCAGCAGGAGAGCGTAGAGATACGGTTTCATGGCGGATGTCCATCGGGGAGTCATTGGGGGATGACCGGCGCGCCGGCGGGGGGGCCGCTCATCATCAGCATTACGAGCATAGCTGCTAAAGCGAAGCAGACGACCGCCAGCCCAATCGTGAAGTTCCGTCGCCGCCGGGTCTGCCGCTGTTTCCGGAGCTGGTAGGACCCGCCGCTCGGTTTCGGCTCAGGCTCTCTGGGGGCTGGAGCGTCCACCACCGGGGTCGCGGCTTGAGGGGGTAGCGTGGCGCTGGCTGGCACCTCGGGCAGGGGGGGAGCCGCGGGGGATTCCGGCGTCTGCGGCAGGGGGGCGGGTAACTCGGCGGCGGCTTGGTCCGCGCGGCGCCACTCGGGCCAACCGGTGCGCCAGACGAGCGCGTCCGGAGTCACTCGGCCGGCGACGATCCACTGGGCGAAGATCATCGGTACGGTCGGGCCGAACTGTTGGCCATCGGCTAAGGCGACGCGCCACTCAACGGCTTCGAGACTCGCCTCGGGTGACCCCGCCGGCAGGGGGGGAGGCGACGTGCCGGCTGAACTCGGAGTCGCTGCCGGCTCGGCGAGGCTGGGGACGGCGAATTCCGCCTGGCAGGTCGGACAGACGCCCGTCTGGCCAGCGAGCTTGTCCTTGACCCGCAGGGCGTGGCCGTTTGGGCAGACACAGCGGATCGGCATGGGCGGGAGCGGGTCGTAGGGGTTTTGCGGCCGGGTTTTGCGGGTTGGGCGGGGGTTGCCGGTGCGAGGCCGCCTAGAACCTCTGAAAAGACCGCCTAAAACTAGAGTCTTCGCTATTTGTTCCCTAAACTGCAACTTGCTTTTGCATTCCAATCGGCCGAGCGGGCCGCTTACCGCAGGCGTTGAGAACACACGCCGACAACCCGCAACGCCTCTCTTCTCTCTATCCTACCGCAGTTATCCCCATCCCGCTGCCGCGGGGCGACATCCCCGTTGGCCGCAAGAGCGGCTCCCAGCCGTTGCGATCCCCCGAGAAGCCTATGAGTGCCGCACCCCACGACGACTACGACAACGAGAACGAGGCCCCGCTCGAGATCGCGATGGTCGGTGACCTGACCGATGGCGAGGGGGAGCTCACCGATCGCCTCTTGGGCGTCGCTCCGGGCGAGGAGTGCACCATCTACTTCGATTCGCCCGGCGGCAGCCCCTACTGCGCGATGTCGTTGATGTCGCTGATCAAGGTCCGCCGACTGCGCGCCACCGGCATCGTCACGGGCGAGTGCTCGTCGGCCACGTTGTGGCCCTTCGCCGCGTGCGAACGACGCATCGTCACGCCCTATAGCGTCTTGCTGTTCCATCCGATGCGTTGGCAGAGCGAAGAGAATGTTGGCCTTGCCGAGGCGGCCGAGTGGGCGCGACACTTCGGTGACCTCGAAGAGCAGATGGACGAGCTGCTCGCCCAGATGTTCGGCGTCGAGGCGAAGCTGATGAACGAATGGATCAACCCGGGCAAGTACGTCACCGGCCGCGAGATCGCCGAGGCGGGCATCGCCGAGTTGGTAGAGTTCGACGACCTGTCACGGCTTTGCCCAACCAGCGGCGACGTGCGTCTGGCCGACCAGACGAGCGGCGCCCGCCAGAAGAGCCGCCGTCCCGCCGCCCGACGCGGCAACTGAGAAGGCTGCAACCCGCTACCCGACCCATAAGAGCAGGAGGCTCTGGCGATGCGACCGACCACACGGCTACTCGCCGCGGCGGCGTGTGTGTGTGGCTTGATCGGGTGCGGCGCTTCGTCGATCGAGAAGCAGATCCTTGCCTGCTCCGAACCGACGGGCGCGTTGGCTTCCACGGACGCCGAACTGGTAGACACGGTCCGCCAAGTGGAGCAGCAACGCGGTTGGCCGAGCCAACTGGACGGCGCCAAGATCGTCGCTGAGGGCAACGCGGCGGCGACGTTGGCCGAATGCTACAGCGACCCTCAGCACCTGCGGCTCGGGCCTCGCGCTATGATCTTGGTCGAACCGGGCCCAGATCTTGAAGAGCGGGACGCGTTCCTTAAGCGTCACGATCAGCTTATCCGCAAGACGGCCGCCGCCGTCGATCTCCCGCGCTGCCGGTTCGCCGTGGGGCACCGTTTCGGCTTCTTCGCCCACATGGGCTACCTCGATGACGCTTCGCTCGCGGCACGACTGCTGCACTTGCGAGCGACCCGAGACGACCTGGGCGACCGTTCGCCCGAGACTCTGACCGACCTGCTTCGTTCGCTTCGCGTCACGCACTGGCTGGCGAGGGTCCGGCGTGTGGAGGCACGCGTGCTCGCCTGCACGCTGCGTCGGGAGGCGCTCGCCACCATCCGCCAACGCTTCTTCTCCGGCGATTATCGCCGGTTCGAGGCGGAGCAGGTCTACTCACTGCTTCGCGACCAGCTGGCGGACTGGCCCGAGGACCGGCGGATGCTCGTCGGCGAGCGGGCGACCGTCCTCCACGCCTACGAAGCGATCCGCCGAGGCCTGCTGGGGCGGCTGATCACACTCGAGGAACGCAAGCGGCTCAAGGAGAGTGGCTTGCTCGGCCGCATGGAATCCGCCACGCCGCAGGCGATCGACGCGGACGAGCTAGCTTATCTGCGTCTGCTCGAAGCCGTGGTCAAGGCGAGCGATCGGTCGCAGCCGCAGCGACGCCAAGTCATGAACGCCGAGCTCGATCGGATCAGCCAGCGTCCCACACTCTTCGCACGCGGCCTCTTCTTGCTCGACCTGCCCGACGCGATGCACCGCGTGGCGAGCGATCGCGCCCTGGTCGAGGCCTGGACGATCGCCTTGGCAATGGCGGCCGATCTTAAAACGCCCCCGTTCCGGGTGAGCCCGCTGAGCGGGGAGCCCTACGAAACGAATGCTTTGTCCCCCGGGGCGGCGATCGTTTACGGCGACGGCGCCGACGACCTGGTGGAGCTGCCAGAGCTGGCGCCGCGGTAGGCCGAATCGGCAGGGTTTGCCTAATCCGCACAGTCGGTGCAACCGATAGGAAGGGTGAAGATCCCTAGCGCGCGGTCCGCCGTGCGCACGCAGCTAGCACCCGGACCTCCCGATGCGCAAGCCGAAACGCCCCCTCCGCCGCCCGCTGACCCGCTTCGAGATGCTGGAAGGCCGTCGCCTGCTAGCGACCGACCTGGGTCAGATCACGGGCGTCGTGATGAACGACCTGGAGAACGACGGCGCCGCCGACGTCGTCGCGGTTGGCCAGCAGGTCGAGCTCTTCCGGGACGACGGCGATAGCGTCTTCGACGGCGGCGACATGTCGCAGGGCACGACCACAACCAACGCGTCGGGCGAGTACTCGTTCGACAACCTGGTGGAGGGGAACTACTTCGTCCGCATCAACCCGACCGCGGGGACGCAGACCCGATCGGGCGAGAACGTGTCGGCGTTGATCCCGTTCGACGCGATGGAGGTCATGGGGAGCACGAATCTCACGATCGATGAATTCTCGACAGCGCAATCCGCAATCGCATCGACCGCAGGGACCAATCCGAGCTCCTCAGCCGATGGGGCCAACGCTGCCGACGGCGGCGTCCGAGACCTGTTTGCCCGCATCGACAGCGGGTCCGGCGTTGTTGACCTGACGTCCGACTTTGTTGGCACCGGCATACTGAACCTTTCAACCACGGGCAATGTTGCCGGCGTGGCCAATGTCGTCTGGGACGGCGCGGATGCTGACGCTGCGAACATCGACACAAGCGGGCTAGCGATCGATCTACTCGACGGCGGGAACAACTCGGCGATCGAGTTCGCCGCGTCCGCCGACCGCCTCAACTCCGACGTCACGATACGCATCTACAGCGGCGCCACCGAGGCTTCCGAAGCGACGGTCACCATCACCGATACGGACGCGGCGGTCGACGGGGACGCCGCCGAATCGATCACGGTGCTGTTCAGTGATCTGACGAACGTTGCGGGGATGTCGGCCGCTGACCTGTCCGCGGTGACGGCCATCGAGGTTGAGTTTGACTTCACCCAGGCGGGGCAAGAGAGCCTCGACGCCCAAGTGGATGTCGTCGGCATTGTCGGCTTCACCACCAAGACGGCCGACTTCACCGTGCTCAACGAGATGAGCATCGGCGACCTCGTCTGGCTCGACTCGGACAACGACGGCGTCGCCGATGTCGGCGAGCCGGGCATCTCGAGCGTGGCGGTCACGCTGTACGAGGACTCGGACTCCGACGACTCGATCGTCGGCGAAGCAATCGCGGGCACCACGACGACTGACCTCACCGGCGCCTACCTCTTCACCGGGCTGTTGCCAGGCGACTATATCGTTCAGATCGATTCGTCCAACTTCAATGGCGGCGCGGCACTGGACAACCTGACGAACAGCACCGGCAACGGCGTCGCGCCCGACCCGGACGCCGACGTCAACGGGACCGACAAGGGCACGACGCAGGGCGACAACAGCGTCCGGTCGCTCGGCGTGACGTTGGTCGCTGGTGACGAACCCATAACCGATGGCGACGCGGACGACGACACGAACCGCACACTCGACTTCGGCTTCTTCGGCTACGACCTGGTCATCGACAAGGACGTGAACGACAGCCTCGCCGCTCCGGGCGATGCGTTGCAGTACACGGTGACGGTCACCAACAACGGACCGACCACGGCGACCGGCGTGACGCTGACCGACACGCTGCCGACCGGGGTGACCTACGCGTCGGGCTCAACGAGCGTCGCCGGCGAGACGGTCACCGGCACGCCGGGCAACCCGACCGTTACCTCGACGATCGGCACGCTCACGAACGGTCAGTCGGCCATCATCACGATCAACGCCACGATCGACAACGATGCGTCCGGCACGCTCACCAACACGGCGGTCACGGCGGGCGTCGACGAATCGAACACGAATAACAACACCGCCACCGCCGCCACAACGGTCACGCCGGAGATCGACCTGGCGATTTCCAAGATCGACAACGACGCCGATGAGACGCTCGCGCCCGGCGACCTGATCACCTACACGATCGATACGGTGAACAACGGGCCCTCGACAGCGACCTCGGTCGTCATGACCGACACGCTGCCGACCGGACTGACGTTCGTCTCGGCCGGCTCGACGACGCCCACCTCCAGCACGCCCGTCGCGGGCGGGACGCAACTCACGTACAACCTCGGCACGCTGGCGGATCAGGGCACAGCGCGGGTGACGATCGTCGCCCAGATCAACGCGAACTTCGTTGGCACGCTGACCAACACGGCGAGCGTCGTCGGCGCCGAGGCCGAGATCACCCTGGCAAACAATCAGTCGACCGCCCAGTCGACTTCAGAGATCCCGCTCGGCACGATCACGGGCCAGGTCTACGTCGACGTGGACGGCGACAACACACTCGACGCCGAGGACCAGCCGATCCAGGGTGTGGCGCTCACGCTGTTCGACGCGGCGGACGACATCGTTGCGACAACCACGACCAACGCCAACGGCGAGTACACCTTTACCGACTTGCTTCCCGGCGTTTACCGGGTGGTTCAGGCGCAGCCGGGGGCGTTCCCCGACCTCGACGAATCGTCCGACACTCCCGGAGCCGACGTGTCCGGCGAGAACCAGATCAGCAGTATCACCGTCAACGGCGACGAGGTCTCGCCCGGCAACGACTTCACCGAGGGCCTGCCGAACATCGGCAAACGGAGCTTCTTCTGGAGCCGCCTCTTCGGCTTCTGATCGCTAGCGTCGCCGGGCGCGAAAGAACTCGCTGAGGATCGCGCCGCACGGCTCGGCGAGCACGCCACGTTCGAGGTCGCAGCGGTGGTTCAACCGCTGATCGCTGAGCAGCGAGTAGAGGCTCTCGACCGCGCCCGCCTTGGGATCGGTGGCTCCGTACACGACGCGTGGCACGCGCGCCTGCACGATCGCGCCGGCGCACATCGGGCAGGGTTCGAGCGTCACGTAGAGGGTGCAGCCCTCCAGTCGCCAGGCGCCGAGCGACTCGGCGGCCTGGGTAATGGCGATCATCTCCGCGTGGGCCGTCGGGTCGTGGAGGGTCTCGCGTTGGTTGTGCGCCGCGGCGATGATCTGGTCGCGGCAGACGACGATCGCCCCGACCGGCACTTCCCCCTCGGCGGCCGCCCGCTCAGCTTCGGCCAACGCCGCTTGCATGTAGGCCAGGTCTTCCGGTTGAGCGAGCAGCATCGTACGGATTGGGTCGGGGGATTTGACGATTCTCCCGCCGACGAGGAATCACCCGGGGCGGACGTGACGTAAGGTTAGCCGACCCGTCCTCCGCCGTCAGTCTCTTGAACCCCCGCCGAACTCCGTTTGCCGCCCTCCACGATGTCCGCCTCCCCCGACCTGAAGCTGAGCTCGGCCGAGTCTTTTCGGACGTCGAATCGGCGTTGGCTCGGCGTGCTGATGGCGTACTGGACGATCCTCTTCACGGCGACTCACATCCCGGCGCCCGAGGCGATCGCCGGCGCCGCCCTGGACTACGACAAGCTCATCCACGCGTCGGCGTACTTCCTGCTGACAACGCTGATGCTCCGTGCCTGGCGCCGCCCCGGCGGTTTACTAGCAGGGCGAGGCCGCCACGTAGTCGCCGCGATCGCGATCGCGTACGGGGCATTCGACGAGGCGACACAACCTTTCTTCAACCGGGTTGGCGACTTGGCCGACTGGTTGGCCGACTCGGTCGGCGTGACGCTGGCGATCGGGTACGACCGCTGGCGTTCGCGACGCAATGAGAGCAAGAATCAGTAGTTCGGCGTCGGAGCGCGGAAGTCTTCGAGGCTGACCGACTGGAACCACTCGATCGTCTTGGAGAGGCCCTCGTCGAGCTTGATCTTGGGCTCCCAATCGAGGTGCTTCTTGGCCAGCGTGATGTCCGGTTGGCGCTGTGTCGGGTCGTCGGCGGGCAGCGGTTTGTGGGTGATCTTCGACTTGCTGCCGGTCTGGGCGATCACTTTCTCGGCCAGCTCGAGGATCGTGAACTCGCCCGGGTTGCCGATGTTGACCGGCCCAACGAAGTCGTCCGAGCCGTTCATCATGCGGATGATCCCCTCGATCAGGTCATCGCGGTAGCAGAACGAACGGGTCTGGCTGCCGTCGCCGAAGATGGTGATGTCTTCGCCCTCCAGCGCCTGGCGGATGAAGTTGCTCACCACGCGGCCGTCGAACGGGTGCATCCGCGGGCCGTACGTGTTGAAGATCCGCACGATGCGGACGTTCACGCCGTTGTGCCGGTGGTAGTCCATGAAGAGCGTCTCGGCGGCGCGTTTCCCCTCGTCGTAGCAGGCGCGGGGCCCGAGCGTGTTGACGCTGCCGCGGTAGCTCTCCGGCTGTGGGTGGACCTCCGGGTCGCCGTAGACCTCGCTGGTGCTCGCCTGCAAGATCTTCGCCCGACAGCGCTTCGCCATGCCGAGCAGGTTGATCGACCCCATGACCGAGGTCTTCATCGTCTTGATCGGGTTGTACTGATAGTGTCCCGGGGCGGCGGGGCAGGCCAGGTTGTAGACCTCGTCCACTTCCAGCCAGAGCGGGTGGGTGATGTCGTGGCGGAGCAGCTCGAAGTTCGGGTGATCGAGCAGGTGCGTGACGTTCGACTTCTGAGAGGTGAAGAAGTTATCGACGCAGATCACGTCGTGCCCCTGCTCCACGAGGCGGTCGCAGAGGTGCGAGCCGAGGAAGCCGGCGCCGCCGGTCACGAGGATGCGTTTGTGCTGAGCCATCGGGGCGGGCCGGATCGGGGGCGTCGGAAGCGGGAAAGGAAACCCCCAGTCTGATCGACAATCGCCGGAGGGCAAACCGCTGAAAAACACTAAAAAAGCCGCCGGCGCCCAGCGCCGGCGGCTTCCGGTCCCTACGAGGAGCCGTTTCAAGCCCTCAGCCCTTGGTGACAAGGGCCTTCTCCGCCGACGGGCCTTCCCCCGCAGCGGCCACGCTCGTGTCCTTAGCCTCCGCCCGCTCGGCCTTCGCGAAGCTTTGGCCCGGGAAGGTCGACTGCAGCTTGTTAAGCGATAGGCAGTGGTACAGCACCCAGACCCGGGGCATGCCCCCGGCGTGCTGCGGGCTGCCCGGGTTCGCGTTGACGACGTAGATGTCCCACGTGCCGTTGTCACGCAGCTTCGCCTCGATGTTCATGAGCTTGTTGGTCAGCTCGCAACGAACCGTCTGCTCGCAGCACTTGTTGACCGGCACACAGACCTCGAACTCACAGTCTTCCAGGCACTCGACTTTCTTCTTGTCGATCTCGACGCAGGTCTTGGTCTCGCACACGATCTGCGGAACCTTGGTCAGCCCCTGGAACTTGATCGTCCGGACGTAGCAGTCGGTGTCACGATCAATCCTGGGCACCTTGCCGAGGATATCACACTTGATCGGCGTGGTCGTGCAATCCGAGGCGCAGCAGTTGAGCGGCAGCGTGATGATGCAATCCAAGCACTTCTTGCACTCGCAGTTGCATTCATCCGGGTGGTTGTCGCAGTGGCAATTCTTCAACAGATCGCTGGCGCTGGGGGCGCCACCGGTTGGCTTCGAGCAGGGCGCTGGGGTCGCGACAACCGACGAGTGGACGACCGCGCTGTGGTAGACGGGCTGGCCGTAGTAGTAGCGCTGAGCGAGGGATTCGCCGGAGGCGAGCGACGCGACGACGATCGCCGCGAGGCCGAGTGCGAGGGTTCGAGCGGGCATGGCTTGGGTTCCTATTATGAGTTGAAAGAGAGGCGACGCGCCCCTTCGTGGAGTGCGTCCAGTGAGCGTTCACGCATCGGTTGGGTTGGTTGAGGTCAGGGAGGGTCCTCCAAGGGATCCGGGTCGAGGTCAATCACGGGGAGGGGCCTCCGTCCGGTTCGAGGCGAACGCCCCAGAAGTCGCGAGCCAGACGCTCGGTCAGGAACTGATAGGGGAGCCATCCGTAGCCGGAATCGCCCCAGTCCACGCCCCAGCAGCAACGCACCCGCAGGGCGCCCGTCGCGGCCCTTGAGGACGGATCGACGCGCAGCGAGTCATCGAAACCCATCACCACCGCGGCGGTCCCCCCCACCACGGCGGAGCGGTCGGGGGTGTAAGGGATCAGCGGTCCCTTCCCTACCGAGTCGAGCACCGCGAAGCCGCACACACAGGGTGAGCCGCCCAGCAACCATTCACGCACCGCCACGAGCGTGGCCTGGGGCGACCCCTTCGGTCCGTCGATCCTCAAGAAACGAATCCCCGCGTATTCCGAGGCGTAGGCGAACCCGCTCGGGTCGCAGTCGCCGGTAGAGGGCGCCGCCGCCTCGGCGGGCTCGGGCGGAGCGCCGAAGCGACGCAACGCCTTGAGGGTGTCTCGCAGGCCACTCCCGATTGCCGGCTTCGAACTGGGCGTGTCTTGGGACCGCGCGGCGAGGAAGTCGGCCGATCCGGCGAGGCGCTGGCCGCGGCGGTGGCGGCTGATCCAGTCAGCGGTCGCCAGGATCGAAACGGCCGGGCTGATGTCTTGCTTGCTTGTGGCGGGGCGCCAGAGCGGGCGCTCTTCTTCTTCTAGGAAGCACGCTGTGGGGTGGGGCGATTGACCCGACGGCGTGTACAGACGATCGCGCGGATCGGGCAGGTCGGGCGTCCATCCGAGTTGCAGTTCCATGACCCGCTTCGTGGGTTGCGAACGATACCGCGACACGGGCGTCGCGACGCCCCCGCAACGTAGGCGGCGCCCAAAGACGCACGATACGGAAGCGGTCAGGAAGGCCCGGAAGACATAGGGCTGTCACCGGTCTCCATTGGTTTTCCATTGACACCCCAGGCGGACTGCGTGAGAACGCGATACCGACGTGCGGAGACATGCGCCTATCGTTGAAGGAAGGACGCTCTCATGGCCGAACCGTCGCTTTGTTGCCTCGCCGGGACCGAACTGTGTGAGGGACTAGAGGCCCTCATCAAAGCCCGCCGCTTTGCCCACCAGACGCGGCGAGATCCCTGGGACTTCGCCTTGATGCACCAAGAGCTCGCGACTCGAGGCGTTGGCCCCACCGAGTTGCGTTGGATGCTGAGCCAAGGGTGGGTGCTGCACGGGTCCGATCAGACCCGTACGACCGACAGCGCCCGCTCGGTGGAGCGATGCGGCCGGTACGTCTTCGATGCCGAATCCTGCTTTGTGCTGACCGAAGAGGGGCAACGGGCCTTTGAGGCCGCGCTCGGCCTGCCGCCCCACGCCGAATCGAGGGCGGAAGCCACCCCGCAATGGGACGGCCAACGCCATGAACTGCTGCTTTCGGGCGTGGTTATCAAACGATACCGTTGGCCCGCTCTGAACCAGGAGGCGATCCTGGCCGCGTTCGAGGAGGAGGGCTGGGCGCCCCGGATCGACGATCCCCTGACGCCGATGGGCGACACCGACCCCAAACGCCGGCTGGCCGACACGATCAAGTGCCTCAATCGGAATCAACAGCGCACCCGCATCCGCTTCCGCGGCGACGGCACCGGCGAGGGCGTCATCTGGGGGCTGGTCTGAAGGCCGCTGGACTTGAAGGATAGGGGCTCGACTCCTCTCCCCGAACGCCCGCCACGCATGACGACCCCGCCCGCTTCGCGACCCCTCCGATCTCGATTCGCCTTGGGCGCCCTCGTCGGGGTGTTCCTGGCCGGTTGCACCGGCGAGCCGGCCCCTGAGCGGGGTGGCGTCGAGAAACCGTTAAGGGCGGCGGATGATGGTCAACCGGCTGAGACCACAGCGGAGAGCACGCCCGCCCCAGAAGGCGTTTCGGGAGTGGTTTCGGAGCCTGAACCCGCTGGCGGCGAACCGGAGCCGAGTGAGAGCCTCCCGACGTTCGGCGTCGCCTTCACGCCCCCCGCGGGGTGGCGTGCCGAGCCGGCGCTGCCTCGGATCGGGTTCGTGGGCCGCTGGTTGCCGGGCAATGACGACCCCGATGACTGGTCGCAGTTCGCGATCGATCTCAATCCCCTGGTGGGCAGCGCGGAGGAGCGCGCTCAGCGATACCGGCAAGCGATCGCTCGCTTCGAGCGGCTCGGCTACCGTCGAAGCGACTTCGAACTCGATGGCGTCGAGGCGGTGCGGCTCGACGCGCCGCCGTTGCCCCCCGGCGCGGAGCGGAGGCCGGTCCCGTCTCCCATTCTCATGACGCGGCGTTCGCGGATTCTTTATAGAACGCTATATCTGCTGAACGATCCGGAGCAGACGGCGGAGGTGGATCAGCTGATTGAGGATTGGCGTTGGATTGAGCCGACGCCGGTCGTCGAGCACCTCGGGCTATCCGAGCCGCAGAGCTTGTTCGAGGGGTTGGGGACGATCCGTGTGCCGGCGATCTCTCGGGTCGACGCGGAGTTTAAGTCGGAGGACGCTATCGGCTTCACGGCTTACGATTACAGCAAGCTGCAAGACGCGATCCTGCTGGTTTGCGAGCGAGATTTAAAGCCCGATCCGCCCGCTCTCAGCGAGCACGTGATCTCCTATTCCGAGTCGATCGAGGACCGCGCCGGGTTGGACCGCCCGATCGCCTTTGATCGGGCCGAAGGCCGGCAAGACCTCTACACGAGCGAGTCGATCGAGGGGCAGTTTGAAGTGGACGGGCGCACCGTTTCACGGTTGTGTCGCTACGCGGTCTGGCGGCCGAAGACCGGCGCGATCATCCGCGTGCAGGCGGTGATCAACAACGAGGTCTTCTCCACCAAGGAGCAACTCGCCGCCGCGGTGAGGGCGGTCGATGCCGTCTTCAAGAGTTGCTCGAGAGGGCGTGGCGACGGCGTGGACTGACCCGGCGGTCAGCCCGCCTCAAAGGCCTTTGAACCGAGGTTCTTGAGGCGGAAACCCCCCACGATCAGCACGACGCCCAACGCGATCGCCACGCAGCCGAGGATCCGGACCAGCATCGCCGAGGCGATCATCGGCTGGGCCAGCAGCACCCCGCCGAAAGCGATCGATAGCAGGCCGCTGAGGACGAACCACCATTCGCCCTCGATCTCCTTGCGCTCGCGGATCGCTCCGATGATCTCGAGCACGCCCCCCACGATCGCCTGGATCGCCAGCAGGATCACGAGCGAGAGGATGGCGACCACGCCCATCAACACGGGGTGGGCCAGCACAAACAGGCCTACGAGCACGCCGAGCACGCCGCGGAGGACCATCCACCAGCGCGACTCGACCCATCCCATCGCGGCGGCGATGAGCGAGAGGACCCCGTCGAGGAGCACGAACACGCCGAGGATGGTCGCGTAGGCGGTCATCGTGACGCCGGGCAGCAGCAGCGCGTAGCCGCCGATGGCGATCAGCATCACGCCTCGCACCAGCGGGATCCACCAGAGGCTGCGGATGGCGTGCAGGGCCTCTTGGCCCGGCCTCTCGACCGGCGTGGCCGGATCGGCGGAGGGGGTCTCGTCGGACATCGTTTCTCAATCCTTTGCGTTGGGGCCTGGGCCGGGGCAAGCCGCCCCGGCCCGGTGACGGCCACGTGCGATCACTCGCCCGCGGCGTCCTCTTCTCCTTCTCCCTCCTCGGGCTCGTCGAGCCGGACCAAGAGGTAGTTCTCGGTCCGGTCGGCGCCGAAGTGGACGAGCACGGGCGCCTCGTCCTGCGTCAGGTTATACAGCCCGGTCTCGGCGACGAGGTCCTCGTTTTCTCCAAAACGGACCGCGACGCGCTGCGTCTCGCGATCGACGGAGCCCTGAACGGACTGGGCCTCGTCGGTCTCGATGTTGTACAGCGTGCCGGCGACGATCCCCTCGCGGTTGACGGCGAGTTGCACCGTCATCGAGGGGTCCGTGTCTTGCTCGTCGGTCGAGATGGCGAACGTGCCCAGGGGCATCCACTCGGCCTCGGCCGCTTCCTCTTCCGAGGCGGGCGGTTCGACCGTCGCCAGGTCCATGGCGCTCATGGCGAAGTCCTCGGTCGTGCCGACCTCCTCGCCTCCGATGTAGACCGAGTTGTCCTGGTAGACGACGTTGCCCTCCGAGCCGTAGTCGTAGTAGACGGGCTCCGACCAAACGGTCGCGGGCTGTTGCCACGTGAACCAGTTAGCAAAGCTCGACCAGACCGGCACGCGCCACCAGTAACCCCAACCGCGGTTGTGGTTCCAGTAATGGTAGTGCCAGCCGCACAGGCCGTGCGGGTGCCGGTTCCACCAAGAGCCGCCGTACCATCCGCCGTAGCGGTGGTAGTGGCCCCAGTTGTGGCGGACGCCGTTGCTCCAGCCACGCCAGTACGAACGCCGCGCCACGCCGGGCGCCCGCCAGCCGGGGCGGCCGAAGGCGTTGTTCCAGTTGCGGTGCAGGTTGACGTTGCGGATGTTGTCGATGTTCACCCAATTCGCGCGGTTGTTGATGACCCCGTTATTGGTCCACCGATTGCGATCGCCGAAGTTGGGCCGGTTGCGGTCCCCGATGTTTGGCCGGTTGGGCCGATTTCCGGGGCGGTTCCCCAAGCCGGGACGGTTGCCCGGACGGTTCGGCCGATTGCCGAGCCCTGGCCGATCCCCGTTCCCCGGGCGGTTGCCGATGCCGGGGCGATTGCCGGGCAACGTGCTGGGCCGGTTGGGGAGCTTACCGGCGAGGCCCGAATCGGGCTTCAGCGGCTTGTCCAAGCCGAGGAAGTCGCCCACGCCACCCGGCGTCGGCTTGGCGCCCGGGCGGTTCGGCAAGTTGGGCCGCGACCCGCCGGGGCGGTTCGGACGATTGCCCGCGCCGGGACGATTTCCGGTACCCGGTCGGTTGGCGATCGAGCCGCCGGGGCGTGTCCCCGGTCGGTTGGTTCCTGGCCGGTTGATGTTCGGTCGATTCGCTCCCGGCTTCGTCGAGGGCCGGTTCACCCCGGGGATGCTGCTGTGGGGGCGGTTGCCGAGGTTCGGCCGCTGGGACACGTTGGGGCGTGTCGTGGGTCGATTGATACTCGGTCGACTGACGTTCGGTCGTGTGGACGGCTTCAGGCCACCCGAGGGTCGACTGATGTTGGGCCGACTTGTGGGCCGAGTGAGATTCGGACGACTTGTCGGACGGCTGATATTCGGCCGCGAGGTGGGTCGACTGATATTAGGCCGCGAAGTGGGCCGCGAAATGTTGGGTCGCGATGTGGGCCGGCTAACATTGGGCCGTGAGGTGGGGCGGCTGATGTTGGGCCGAGACGCGGGTCGCGGAGCGGGCCGGCTCGGACGCGCCGCGGGTCGGGGAGCGCTCACGTGGGGGCGACCGCCGCCGCCCATCCGGGCGCCGCCACCACCGCCGCGCATCCCGCCGCCGCGGCCGCCACCGCCGCGCCCGATGGCGAGGCTGTCTTCCGGTAGGGCGAGCAGCAGGGCGCTCGCCAACGCGATTAATTTAAGCGTGTTCATTTGGCCTCCCCGGTCGTTTGAGAGACCGCCGCGTCGCTGGGGACGCGGAGCACGTCGATCGCGGGCGAGGCGGGCAGCGGGGCGCCGTCGAGCGTTTGGCCGATCTTGCGGACTTGGAAGTGGTTGTCGTCCACACGCGAGAGGACCATCGTCGAGTTCGACACGCCGCCGTCGCCGGTGACCTGCGACAGCTTGATCGTCACGTCGCTTCCGTTCAGGGAGATGTCACCATCGCCGAACGAGCCATCCGAGTTGAAGGTCCACGTGCGGTAGCTCTTGTCGCGCGGGTCCCAGCCGATGACCTGGGTCCCCTCGAATAGCTCGCCGTCGGCGAAGTCGAGGCGGTACGAGCGGATCAAGAACGACTCGTTGGCCGACCAACGGACGGTTGAGCGACCGTCGACCAGATCCGAGTCGTCACGCCAGTCACCGACCATCCAGGCGAGGTCCTGCAGGGCGGCGCTCGCGGAGGGGGGCGACGGCAGGTCGCGTTCGTGCGAGCTCTCCAGCAGCCACTGATCGCCTTCCTTGACCAGCACCGCGGTGAAGGCCGAGGGGGCCGGGTCGGCGTCGGGGAGGTAGACCGTGGCGACCCCCTCCGCGATGGCGACGTTGTCCGTCACCTTGCGGACGTGATCGACCTGGCCGGTCAGCTTCGCACCCGGGTTGTCGGCGAAGAATGCCTTGAAGTCTTCGAGCAGCGCGGCGCGGCCGGTCAGCCGTTCGCCGGTCTCTTCGTTGAGCGAGACGGCGTCCTCCGCCCAGAAGGCGGCGACGGCGGCGGCGTCACCCGAGTTGAAGGCGTCGAGGTAAGCGCCGATCCGTTGCTTGATCGGTGAGTCGGTCGTCTGGGCCGAGGCCGCAGGGGCCCCGACGGCCGCCAGCAGGGCGGCCAGGAACAGCTTCTTCATGGTTGAGATCTCCAACAGCGAAAGCACAGGTGTCTTGAGGGGGCGATGCATCCCTGCCCAGATGGACGCGTAGCGTTAAAGAGTGAAGCTATTCAGAGACGAGTCGCAGGAGGCCAGAACCTCCAGCTGAAACGTGGCTCATTGTTCGGGCATCGTCCAGCGGTGTCAAACTTTACGGGTTACAAAGTTGGGTTTGATCGCGACTGTCGCAACACCCAGAGGGATATGTGGGGGGCCGTAAGGGCCGTCGCCAAGGCTCCAGTCCTGCCAGTCGCGGCGACCCTGACGGCCGCGCCCGCCACGCCGGTTGGGCGGTCCGCCGCGGGCCGATGTAAGGCGTGAGTCCCTAGGAATGGAGTCCGATCGATGCTCTCGCGCCACCACTTGGCCCTTGCTGTGCTGCTCGCCTGCCCCCTGGCGGCCCTCGCCCAGCAGGGCCCGCTCACCGGCGATTGGTGCGGCAACCGCTCCTGCCTCGCCGAGTGCGGCGTGACCTTCGACCTGGACGCGGTCCAGTTCTTCGGGGGCGTCACTTCCGGTGGCCTGGAGCAGACCGGACGCTACGCGGGGCACAACGACTATGTCGTGAACTTCGACATGGACAAGCTCGCGGGACGCGAAGGGCTCTTCGTGAAGCTCCGCGCCGAGCACCGATACGGCGAGTAAATCAACCGCGACACGGGCGCCTTCCTGCCCGCCGCCGTGCAGACCGTGCTGCCGGTCGCTGGCAGCGAGGATGTCTACCTGACGAACGTCGTGCTCACACAGTTCCTGTCGGAGCGATTCGCCGTCTTCGCCGGCAAGCTCGACACGTTCGACGGCGATCAGAACGCGTTCGCAAGCGGGCGTGGCAAGGATCGGTTCTCGAACATCGGCTTCGTGGTCAACCCGCTGATTATCCGCACCATCCCCTACTCAACGCTCGGCGCAGGTTTCTTCATCCTCGGCGAGGAAGGCGCCCCGATCCTTACCTACACCCTGCTGAACGCGGTCGACACGGCCAACACCGCCGGCTTCGGCGAGTTGTTCGAGGAGGGGGTCGCGATGGCGTTGGAAACGCGCCTGCCGACCGACTTCTTCGGCATGCCGGGTCACCAACTACTCGGCGCCACTTGGAACAGCCGGGACTACGTCGAACTCGGCCAGGACCCTCGCTTCCTGCTGCCCAACGTCCCGATCAACGAGACCACCGGTTCGTGGGGGGTCTACTGGAACATGGATCACTACCTGCACGTCGATCCGTGCAACCCGGCGCGCGGTTGGGGGGTCTTCGGCCGCGCGGCCATCGGCGACGACGAGTCGAACCCGATCTCTTGGTTCCTCAGCTTCGGCGTCGGCGGGAGCAACCCGATGCGGGGCCACGAGGCCGATACGTTCGGCGTCGGATGGTTTGTGTCGGGCACGAGCGACGAGATCGGACCCGTGCTGCAAGCCGTGACGGGTCCGCTCGACGACGGGCACGGCGTCGAGCTGTTCTACAACTGGCAGGCGACTCCGTGGCTGAACATCACACCCGACCTGCAGGTGCTGGTCCCCGCCAGGGAGAACGTCGATACGGCGCTCGCCCTGGGCGTGCGGGCGGTTGTCGCGCTCTGACAGCCGATCAATCGCGACGCAGGGCCACCGCGGCTAGCGCTTCGTCCACGCCGGCGCTGGCGAGCCGACGGAGGCAGCCCTCGGCAGTCATTTCGCGGTGGGCGTCGGCCGTCGCCGCCCGGTAGACATCGCCCAAGCGGCGCTCGACCAGCGGGCTGGTCATCCGCGGATCGCCCGCCACTAGGACGAGGCGTTGCCGAACTGCCAGCTCGAAGGGCCTGGGGGCGTAGGCCGCTTGCGGCTCGGTCCAGCCGAGCGGGATCAGATCGCCGACGTGCGATTCGGTCGCCGCGGCCCGGACACTGAGGGCCGCGGCCGGTCCGGCGAATGCCCACGTGCCGGTTCCGCCGAGCCCCGCGGCGGCGTCCTCGGGGGCATCAACCAAGGCGGCTGCCACCGCCAGCCCTTCGCCGGCGAGCGGGCAGTCGAGCAGCCGGCGGTTGAGCAGCGTGAGCAACTGCCCCGCGTCGATGACCCGAGCGGCGACGCCCGGCGCCTCGCTGAGTAGCCACTCGACAGCGGCTTGTTGTGTTGCTTGAGTGCTCTCGGGCGAATCGATTGCGACGACGGCGATCGTCAGCAACCGTTGGTCCGCCAGCTCCCAGCACCCGCTCTCCGCCACGCCCGTCGCGTGCGACGCGGTCCACGCCGCCGTCTCAACGGGGGAGAGGATCGCGGATTGGGGATTGCCGAATGCGGGTTGGCCTTCGGTGAAATCGGACGACGGCTCCTGTTCAGGTTCGCTTGGTTCGTTGTCCGAATGAGCGATGGATACCGATTCAGCGATCCTTGCATCCACATTCCGCAGAGCGCTATCCGCGTTGCGTTCCACTTCCAGGGCGAGCCGGCCGGCGACGATCTCCGCCAGCTCAACGACTTCGTCGGCAAGGGCCAGCGGTCTCTCGTTGGTGAGCCACAGCACGCCGTGGATTGTTGTGTCGGACGAGACCGGCAGGCAGATCGCTGCAGCGACCCGGTCGGTGGGCAGGTCCCAGGCCTCCGCCTCGGAGGCGGTTTCGAGCACCACGGCGCCGCCGGCCAACGCGGCGACTTCGGCCGGGGCGTCGGCGAGTCGTCGGCGAGTCGCCGTGGTTGGGCTCTCGTTGCGGCTCCAACGGGCGGCGAGGCCGAGCGACTGGGTCGCGTCGTCCAGCAGCCAGAGCTCGCCCGCCTCGAACCCGCCCTGCTCGCAGGCGAGGCCCTTCGCGGCGCCGCGCAGCACGGCGGCGGCCACCGGCGCGAGCCGGTCGCTCAGGCCGAGCGGACGCGGGGCGCTGGCGGCGTGGAGGGGCGTCGTCGGGTGGGGGGAGGATTCGGTCATCGGTCGGGCGGGTCGGGCGTGATTCACGGCGTTCGCCCGGATTCTTTGCGCAGAGCGCCCAGGCGAACGGCTCTTGCGGTTGCATCGGCAAGCTATGTGGGCGACCCTGCGGCCGAACCAAACATTGCCGGTTGTGACGGTCCCGGCCGCCACGCTGAGTCTGACATCCCCCGCAAGAGCCACGCCCATGCCACTGCATCTCCGCATCCTGATCGGGATGGCCCTCGGCCTCGTCGCGGGCGCCGTGTCCGTGGCATTCGGCTTCGAGTGGCTGGTGATCGACTGGATCAAGCCGTTCGGTCAGATCTTCATCAAGGCGCTGAAGATGATCGCCGTACCGCTGATCATCGCTTCGCTCGTGAAGGGCGTGTCGGACATGCGGGATCTGGGGCGGCTCTCTGCACTCGGTGGCAGGACCGTGGCGCTCTATCTGGCGACGACCGTCGTCGCCGTGACGACCGGCCTGCTGGTCGTGAACCTCGTCGGCCCGGGGCACGCCATCGATGAAGCGACGCGCAACCAGCTCGCCGAGGCCTCCGCCGGCGCCGCGGGGGCGAAGATCGAGCTCGCCGAACAGACGAAGAGCCAAGGCCCGCTCCAGCCGCTCATCGACGTGGTCCCCGACAACGTCTTCGCCGCCGCCAGCAGCAACGGCTCGATGCTCCAGGTCATTTTCTTCGTGCTGCTGTTCGGCGTCGGGCTGGTGCTCACGCCCGACGAGAAGTCCGCCCCCGTGAAGGCGTTCTTCGACGGGCTCAACGAAGTGGTCCTGCGTCTGATCGACCTGATCATGCTGGCCGCCCCGGTCGGCGTGTTCGCGTTGCTCGCCGCGCTCGTGGCGGAGACCCCCTCGTGGGACGTCTTCCGAGCGCTGCTTCTCTACAGCCTGTGCGTCGTCGCCGGTTTGGCGGTGCTGATCTTCGGCGTCTACCCGGGGCTCGTCGTCGCGTTCACGGGGAAGGGGTACGGCGAGTTCTTCCGCGGCATCAGCCCGGCCCAACTGTTGGCGTTTAGCACGAGCAGCTCCGCGGCGACCCTGCCGGTCACGATGGAGCGCGTCGAGGAGCACCTCGGTGTGGATGAGGAGGTCACGAGCTTCGTGCTGCCGATCGGCGCCACCGTGAACATGGACGGCACCAGCCTCTACCAGGCGGTGGCGGCCGTCTTCATCGCGCAGGCGTTCGGCATCGACCTGACGCTCGGCGACCAGCTGTCGATCGTCGTCACGGCCACGCTCGCCTCGATCGGCACGGCGGCCGTCCCCAGCGCGGGGATCGTGATGCTGGTGATCGTGCTGGGCACCATCAAGGTTCCCGAGGAGGGCATCGCCCTGATCTTCGCCGTCGACCGCGTGCTCGACATGTGCCGCACCGTGGCGAACGTCACCGGCGACGCGACCGTGGCGACCCTGGTGGCCAAGAGCGTGGGGCTGCTGGGCGAGCCGAAGGAGCGGGTGCTGGAGGGGCCGGAGAATTGAACTAGGCCTGGCTTCACGATCCCACGAACCGGGCCCCGTTCGTGAGTGACACAGCCATTAGGACTCGGCCTAGTTGGCAGGCAAGTCGATTCCTCGTTCACCCCACCTCCATTGGTAATCCTTGTGGCTCTCTCAAAGCAGCTGCTCGCACTGTTCGTTCTTGGCGCCGCGATTCCATCGCATGCGGGGGTGATGGTATCGGCCGACATCTACGAGACGCCGGGTTTGCCCGGATATCAAACCTACGACCTCTCTTTGAAGGTGGATGAGGGGGCGTTCATTACGCTGACGTTCGACCCTGCGGTCGGCGGCGGGATTTCGGGCCCTCTCCACCAGAGCCCCGGGTTCATGGGGACGGCGTCGCAGGTGTTCGACGGGGGGCTCGACGATGGCAACCTGGCCGATAGCCGCTTCTTGATGCGCCCCGGGTCGGAGAACCTGGTGTTCAATGACGACGAATCGGAATCTCATTTATCGACGGTGTACGGAACTTTTGGACCGCATCTTGATTACACGGTCTCGGAGGTCCCCTTGGCGCGTTTAGTCACCAACGCCCCGGCGGACATCCAGGTGCTGGGGAGCGTTGGGATTTCCCCCTCCCCGACATCCCGACCCGAGACGCATCGCGTCGACTTCAAGCTCTCGGATTTCAGCATCGATCAGGCGCCTTTACCGATCGATGTGCCGGGCGCCCAGCGAGCAGCCGCTGCCGAAGAGTATCGCCGCAAAATGGCCGAGGCCCAGCTGACCCCTGAGCCTCCCGTAGCGGAGCCCACTGAGCCCGTGAATCCCGACCCGCAACCGGAGCCGCCCGCCGCGACGCCTCAAGAGCCGACTAACCCCACGGTAACACTTGAGGCGTATCAACAGGGCCTTGATGAGAAGGCGTCGGCGATCCTGGCACGGATGGAGCAACTGAACTCCAGCCTCAGCGAGGTCATCGAACTGCGCACCGCGTCGGAGCAACCCGGCTTCCAGCTCCCCACCACGCCGGTGTCGTTGCCCGGCGTGAGCACGCCTTCGTTCAGTATCGTGTACACGGATCACCAGATCGCGATCGACGCGATTCAGATCGATCCGATCGAACTCCGATTGTTCGAAGTCAACGACTTCGTGGCGACCACGACAGTCTTCGATGCGGACGCTGTGTGGGCTCGTTCGACACTAGATCTAAGCGCGGTCCAGAGCAACGCGTTCGCCCTCCATGCGACGGCACCCGAACCGGGTGGCTTAGCGATGCTCGTCGTAGCGATCGCGGGATTAGCTAGCCGCAGTAGGAGTAGCACGCGGCGCTAGCCCACTCACTCCGTGAGCATGTCCTTCACGGTCATGCCGCCCGGGATCATCGGCAGCACGTGCTCTTGGTACGGCACGGCGACGTCGAGGATGTAGGGGCCGTCGTAGGCGATCATCTCCTGGATCGCGGCCTCCAACTCCTCGGGCTTTTCGACGTAGGCCCCGCCGCAGCCGTACGCCTTGGCGATGCCGACGAAGTCGGCGTAGCGGTTGGCCTCGTCGAGGTCGCCGATGCCGTCTCCCTCGCCGGACCACTCCGGTTTATCGATCGGGCCGAGGTAGGTGTGGGCCCGATTGCCCTTCATGAACCGGTCCTCCCACTGCACCACCATGCCGAGGTGCTGGTTGTTGAGCAGGAAGACCTTCACGGGGAGCTTCTCGCAGACCAGGGTGCTCAGCTCCTGGATGTTCATCTGGAACGAGCCGTCGCCGTCGATGTCGATGACCAGCCGGCCGGGGAACGCCGCCTGCACGCCCATCGCGGCGGGGAGGCCGAAGCCCATCGTGCCCAGGCCGCTGGAGCTGAGCCAGGTGCGGGGCTTCTCGAACTTGTAGAACTGGGCGGCCCACATCTGGTGCTGGCCGACGCCGACGGTGATGACCGGGTCCATCTCACGGGTGACGCGCCACAGCGTGTCGATGGCCGACTGTTGGGTGATGCCCGGGTACTTCTTGTCCCAGGTGAAGGGGTGGTCCGCCTTCCACTTCTTGCACTGGGCGACCCAGTCGGAGATGTCCTCGGGCGCTTCGACGATCTTGTTGAGCTCGGTGAGCGCGTGCTTCACGTCGCTCTGGACCGGGATGTGGGCCGGCTTGTTCTTGTTGATCTCGGCGGCGTCGATGTCGACGTGGATGATCTTGCCGTGCTTGCAGAACTCCTCGAGCTTGCCGGTCACGCGGTCGTCGAACCGCACGCCCAGGCCGATCAGCAGGTCGGCCTCGTCGACGGCGTAGTTGGCGTAGACGCTGCCGTGCATGCCGAGCATGTCGAGCGACAGCTCGTCGGTCGCCGGGTAAGTCCCCAGACCCATGACGGTGGTCGTGATCGGGATGCCGGTCTTCTCGACCAACTCACGCAGCTCCTCGGACGCGTCGGCGAGCACGATGCCGCCGCCGGCGTAGATGACCGGCTTCTTGGCGCGCTTGATCGCGGCGGCCGCCTGCTTGATCGCCTCGGGCTTGGCGAGCGGTTTCTCGGCGTTGTAGCCGGGCAGGTTCAGCTCGCCGTCCCAGTCGGGCACGCAGCTGGCGAGCTGCACGTCCTTGGGGACGTCGATCAGCACGGGGCCGGGGCGGCCGGTCGAGGCAATGAGGAACGCCTCTTTGACGACGCGCGCCACGTCGTTCACGTCGGTCAGCAGGTAGTGGTGCTTCGTGATGCCGCGGCAGACCTCGACCATCGGCGTCTCTTGGAACGCGTCGGAGCCGATGACGCTCGTCGGCACCTGGCCGGTGATGCAGACCAGCGGGATGCTGTCGAGCTTCGCGTCAGCGATCGCGGTCACAAGGTTCGTCGCGCCCGGGCCGCTGGTCGCCATCGCGACGCCCACCTTGCCCGTCGAACGGGCGTAGCCCTGAGCGGCGAAGGCGCCCCCTTGCTCGTGACGGGGGAGGATCGTGCGGAGTTCGTCCTTCACACGCGTCAGCGCCTGGTGCAGCGGCATGCTGCAACCGCCCGGGTAGGCGAAGATCGTATCGACGCCGTGACGCACCAGCGACTGTACGAGGATGTCGGCCCCGGAGAGCAGCTCGGTCTTGGTGGCCTGATCGGTCGAGGCGGTGGACATAACGGGTCGCGGAAAGGGAGGGGGGTGGGAGCTTGGTGGCCGGTTGTACCGGCGGGTCGCCGGGGCCTGAAAAACCGGCCGCAGCTTGCCAAAAGGGTAGCCCCACATCATAGGCGGGAACGTGGGGGGGAAACAACCAACTCGCCCCCGTTTGGGGGGCCCGCTGGGCCGCCGCCCTGGCGGCTTGCTGGGCCATGAGCTTCGGCTAGCGAAGGGTTTTACCCGCTGTTTTTGGCCCGCATGAGCGTGAGGCTGTAGAGAACCACGACCGCCCCGCCCGCCATCAGACTCCAGGGGGCCCAGTCCGGCGGGGCCACGTCTCGTGCTGGTGTGACAATCTGCTGGCCCCGCATTTGTGGCTTCAGCACCGCCTTTTGGATCGCGAGCGCCTCGAACCCTAAGAGGCACGCATAGGCGCCGACGGCGAGAAAGAACGATCTCCACACGGCGGGTAAATGGGGGCTGAAGGCGGTCTCAGGGGTGTCCGGGCCGCTAGCACGGCCTGCATCGTTCGGGATCGGCTTCCGTGCCGCCCGCACCGTACCCGAATGGGCTCCGCGCCCGTTCGCGCCGGTCAGGCAGTCGCTCACGCCACGGCCAACCCTCCCGATATCCGGTGGTTTCCCACAAAGCGTGGCAATCGGTTCAATCCGACCCCACGGGTTAGCCGATCGAGTTCAACGACACCCTGCGATGCCAGAAACGGCGACGCAGAGAGCTTACGAAACAAGGCCGAGGGAACGGCGACATGCGAACGACCTCACTGCGAATCTACCGCGGTCCCGAGGAGAGCGAAGCGGCCGAGACGGCGCCCACGGCGCGCATGTCGGCCGACAACCAATCGGTCACCGCGAAGGCGTCGCACCTGATGCCGTTGCTAGCGGACGCGGTGCTCAGCCAGCGAACCTGGCTCGAAGACTTCGCCGACGACGAAGTGACCGTCTCCGCGGACCTCTACGAGGTGCTGATGGCGTACCAGCACTTCCGTCGCCCCGTGGCCTGAATCGCCCAGGCGCCCGATAGCAATCAGTTAACGCGACCATCCGTGGACACAGTCCACCAGTGCTCGCGCGTTTTCGGGCGGGGTCTGCGGCACGATGCCGTGGCCCAAGTTGAAGATGTGCCCGGCGCGCCCGGCGACACTCTCTAGCAACGCCGTAGCGCGCTGTTCGACGGTCTCGCGTGGCGCGAGCAGTGTGAGCGGGTCGAGGTTCCCCTGCACGGCGACCCCACTTCCCAAGCGATCCCAGGCGTGCGCTAGCTCGATGCGCCAATCGACGCCGACGACGTCCCCGCCCGCTTCGGCGATGTGGGGCAGCAGCTCAGGGTTGCCCGCGCCGAAGTGGATCACCACCGCCGACGGGTCGAGCGAGTCGATCAGCTCCTTGGTGTACGGCAGCACGTACCGGCGGTAGTCGGCCGGTCCGAGGCAGCCGACCCAGCTGTCGAACAACTGCACCGCCTGCGCGCCGGCGGCGATCTGCGCGTTGAGGTACAGGGCGGCGGAGCGCGCCAGCCGCTGCATCAGCTCGCGCCAGGCGCCCTCGTCACGCTGCATGAGCGTGCGGGTGTGCAGGTAGTTGCGGCTGCTGCCCCCTTCGATCGCGTAGCTGGCGAGCGTGAACGGCGCGCCGGCGAAGCCGATCAGCGGCAGGTGGCTCGGCAGATCGCCGCGCGTCTGCTTGACGGTCTCGACGACGAACCAGAGCGCATCGACGCTCGCCAGGTCGAGTACCCGATCGACGTCGCTCGATTCGCGCACCGGGTTGTGGATCTTGGGGCCGTCCCCTTTGGCGAACTCGAGGTCGAAGCCCATCGGCTCGAGGATCGGCAGCAGGTCGCTGAAGATGATCGCCGCATCGACGCCCAGGTAATCGACCGCCGTGCACATCACCTCGCTGCAGAGCGGCGGGTTCTTGCACAGCTCGAGGAACGACGTCTTCGCCCGCACCTCGCGGTACTCGGGCATGTACCTCCCGGCCTGACGCATCAGCCAGACGGGTGTTCGCTCGACCGGTTCGCGGCGGCAAGCGCGGAGGAAATCACTGTCGGCCCAAGGTTGCCCGGCGACCGCGTCACGCAACTCGTTCTGTCTCGCGTTCGTTTCGGCTTGTTGTCCCGGCTCGGTCATCGCGTCCTTCGGGGTAGCGTTGGAGAGGATCGCACCGAGCTGCGACTTGCGCTGGAGCACGGCGTGCGCTCCCGCGGCCGCGTCGGCGACCATTTTGCCCATGGCGCCGGACGACTCGATGTCCACCGGCAAGTCGTATGCGCGGAGGCGCTCGCTCGTGGTCGGGCCGATCGAAACGACGGCCGCCTTCTTCAAGCCAGCGACCACGTCCTGATCGATCCCCAATCGCTCCGCGACGAGCAGCAGATTATTCAGCTGGTTCGCCGAGGTGAACATCACCACGTCCGCCTCGCCCGCGGCGAGGCGGCGGGCGTTCGCTTCGAGTGGGCCGGTCTCGTCCGGCAACGCCCACTGGTAGACCTGCACGCGATCGACGGTCGCCCCTCGCGCCTCGAGGCCGGCGATCAAGCTCGGGTTCGTCTCGCCGTACTCCTGCACGCCGACGGTGAGGTTGGCGATCGGCAGGCTCTGGTCGATTGTTGAGAGCACCTCTCGCCAGGTGTTCGGCGCCGGCGCCCGGTGAGTCGGCTTCAGGCCCAGCTCACGCAGCACGGCGACCGGCTTGGGGCCGCGCGCCAGGAGGGGCACATCGGACAACGCGTCCAGCAATCGCTGGCGTCCGACGTGGCGCTCGGTCTTCTCAACCAGCATCCGCACGCCGACGCCTGTGAGCAGGATCACCAGATCGATCTCGCCGCCGACCAAGCGGTGCGCGAAGTCGATGGCGGAGCGATCGTCGTTGACCGGCGCTTCGCGCATCGAGGGGCTGACCCACGCCTCTCCGTTGTGCTTCTCAATGAGCCGTTGCATCTCTTCGTCGCGGCGACTCTCCAGCGAAACGACGCGTCGGCCGGCGAAGCCCGTGGTGGTCGTGGGGGTGGGGTCGGCCATGGAAGAGGGGAAGGTCTTGGGCGGTGGTGTGCGGGCGTTGCGATCGCTGTCAAGTTACCTGACCGAAGGACGATCGGCACGGGTCGCAGCACGCCGAAGTTGCGCAAGGATTTCGATCAACTTATGCACGTTGCTTGACAATCGACCCCGACTTCGCAAAACTCCGACTCATCGCTGACGGGGTTGGGCGGAACGCAACCTCGGCGGCGTGGTCGAAGACACGACCGGCGATCGCCGGTTTTGATTTCGGTCTTGGTTGGGGGGTGAGCTTCTAGGCCGGCCGCAGTCGCGGTACGGTCTTTCCATACGAGCTTCTGCGCCCCCTCTACGCGCCAAGTTTCCACGCCGATCCAACAAGATCACCAGCCTGCTCAGGGCCGCCGCCCTGTAGCTCATATCCGTTCATAAACTTGGGAGGCGGGAACGAGGGATACGACCCCGACGACGCCCACGCGTTGCGATACGGAAGTCCCTCCCAAGCTTTTTCTTATGACGCGTTGCCTGGTTTCGCTCGGCTCGAATCAGGAAGACCCAAACGCCCACCTCGACGCAGCCGAACAAGGCCTGCGCCAGCTCACCGAGCCCGGTTCGTACCGCGGCAGCAAGCGGATCACGACGGCTCCCGTCGGGGGCCCATTGGGTCAAGAGTCCTACATCAACGCCGCCGCGGCGTTCGAGACGCGACTCTCCGCGAGCGAGCTCCTGGTTGAGCTTCAGCGACTCGAACGCCGGCAAGAACGCGTCCGCACACGCCGCTGGGACGCTCGTAGCCTTGATCTCGATCTATTGCTCTACGGCGAGACGGTGATCGACACGCTCGACCTGCGCGTTCCTCACCCGCGGATGACCTTCCGGCCGTTCGTGCTGGTGCCGGCGTGTGAGATCGCCGCCGATTGGAGGCACCCGGAGTGCGATCGAACGCTTGGTGAGTTCCTGCCGATTCTTGAGCTGGGACGCGATGCCATCAGTGTTTTGCAGGACACTGACGCGAAAGTGGAGGCAATCGTCCGGGCCGAACGCCCGGGGTTGGCTGTGGAGGCGGGCCGTCAGGCCGTACCGCCGCGTTTGACGATCGATGCTTCTCCGCGCCGGTCGCCACTCGATCCATGCGGCCCGCGGCTTGTCTTGGCGGACTGTCCACGCGAGCATTGGCGGGACGAGATCCTGGCCGCGCTGCAATGCGTTTGGCCGCAGAACCCCGCTTGAAGCCCCTCCGCATGGCCCCGCCACTGCTGCTCGATCAGATCGACCCGACGCGCCAGTGGGTGCGCGCGGCTCAGCAGGCTGGCGAATCGGTCGGCCTGGTGCCCACGATGGGCGCCCTGCACGAGGGACACCTGTCGCTGGCGAAGGCGGCCCGAGAGCAGTGCGATCGAGTGATCGCCTCGGTCTTCGTGAATCCGACGCAGTTTGCGCCCGGCGAAGACTACGAGCGTTACCCCCGTGACTTGCAGGCCGATGCGGCTCGGCTGGCGGAGGTCGGGGTGACGGCCGTCTTCGCCCCGTCGGTCGAGACGATGTACCCCCCCGGCAGCGGCACGTCGATTGACGTCGGCCCCGCTGCCGAGCCCTTTGAAGGCGCCAGCCGTCCGTCGCACTTCGCCGGCGTGGCGACCGTGGTGGCGAAACTGTTCCACATCGCGCCGGCCGATCGGGCGTTCTTCGGCCAGAAGGATTACCAGCAGACCGTCGTTGTCCGCCGGATGGTCGCCGACCTGAATCTGCCGATCGAGGTCGTCGTCTGCCCGATCGTCCGCGAGCCGGACGGCCTCGCGATGAGCAGCCGCAACGTCTATCTCAAGCCCGACGAGCGCGAGCAAGCCCTAGCGCTCAGCCGCGGGCTAGGACAGGCGAAGACGCTCCACGCCTCCGGGGAACTGAACGCTGAAGCCCTTCGCGAGGCGATCCGCCAAGAGATCCTCGCCACGCCCGGAGTGGAACTCGAGTACGTCGCGCTGATGACGGACGGGACGATCGACGAGGTGACGGAAATCGACGGTCCCGTCGTTGTCGCAGTGGCCGCCCGGGTGGGGCAAACGCGATTGATCGACAACGTCCGACTGCACTAACGTGCTGGCGCAAGGCGCGGGTGACACGCGCTAGTCCTCGCTCAAACGATTTTCCCCAGCGCCTAGCGCCACCCATGCGAAGCGAATTATTCCGTATCCCGGTTGAGCTGGGTGGAGTCCCCATCCTGGGGTTCGGCCTGCTGCTCGCGCTTTGGCTCATCGGCTTCGGGGCGGTGCTAGCATGGCGGGCCGCAAAGCATGGTGTCGATGGCGAGTTCTGGGGCTACCTGCAGCCTGCGGTGATCGGCGGCTTGGTGATCGCTTTCGCCCCGCGGCTCGCGCCCGCCGGCGTGCCGATCCGGGGCTACGGCGTGATGCTGCTGATCGCCATCAGCACGGGGGTCGCCATGGCGGTGCACCGCGCCCGGCGACACGGCATCGGGCCGGACACGATTCTGGGTTTGGTTTTCTGGCTGTTCGTGGCGGGCATCGCCGGCGCACGGGCGTTCTTTGTGATCGAGTACTGGGACGTCCGCTTCGCCGGCCTCCCACCGGCTCAAGCGCTCTGGGAGGTGCTCAAGTTCACCGAAGGGGGGCTCGTCGTTTACGGCTCGGTGATTGGCGGGCTGGTCGCGTTCGTGATCTATGTCCGGCGGCACGGTCTGCCGATGCTGGCGATGGCTGACATCCTGGCGCCCTGTTTCCTTGCGGGCCTGGCGATCGGTCGCCTCGGTTGCTTGCTCAACGGTTGCTGCTACGGCGGCCAGTGCGATCTCCCTTGGGCGGTGACCTTCCCCGTGGACAGCCCCCCCTTTATGGATCAATTGGCCCACGGCGAGTTGCACGGCGTGAAGCTCCTGGAGGGCGAGGAGGGTCTGTTGCTCGCGGACGGCGAGGGGAGCCAACGCCTGGTTGGCCTGAACGGCTACGCCCCGCGTTCGCTCCAAGACGCCGCCGCCCTGTTCGGCGAGGCGTACGGCGCCGGCGAGCCGGTCACGCTCCGTCTGGCCGATGGCGAGACGCGCGAGCTCCCCGCCGCGACCCGCACCCGCAGCCTGCCGGTCCACCCGACGCAGGTCTACAGCGCGATCAACGCCGCCCTGATGGCGTGGCTCTTGTGGGTCGGGTTCCCCCACCGCCGGCGGGACGGCGAGGTCGCCCTGTTGCTGTTCACGCTCTACCCAATCTCCCGTTTCTTGCTGGAGATCATCCGCACGGACGAGGACGCGATTTTCGGCACGGGGCTGAGCATCTCGCAGAACGTCAGCCTGATCGCTTTCGCCCTCGCGATGGCCGGTTGGTGGTGGCTTTTACGCACCCCCCCGGGGAGCCGGTTGGAGGAAATCCCCTATTCGGAGCCCGATCCGGCCCGAACCCCCGCCCCAACGGCGGCGTAATCGGTGAGGTAAGCTATCTCACCGTTCCGACCCGATCCTTTTCGCACCCCGCGAACCGTCATGCGATACCTCGGTTTCTGCGCGGCCGTCGCGGCCGCCCTGCTCGTTCCTCCCGCCAACGCCCAACAAGACGCCGAGGAGGGGACGCTCGTCGAGATCGGCCCGGACCGCGGAGTCCGCGTCGAAGTCGACGTGCCCGAGAACCTGCGAGGCCGCCTCCAAGAACGCCGGCGGCTCCGCCAGCCCGCCCAAGTCGAGGCCCCGGTCGCCGTTTCCCGATACTGGATCGGACTCAGCGGCGAGCCGTTGACCGAGGCGCTGCGGGCGCAGCTGCGGATCGATGAAGGCGAGGGCATCCTCGTCCGTGGCGTGACCGACGACGGACCCGCCGCCGAGGCGGGCGTTGAGAAGCACGACATCCTCCTTCGCGCGAACGGCAAGCCGATCGCGGAGATTTACCAGCTTGCCGACCTTGTCGGCGAGCAGGGCGAGTTGAAGGGTCGCATCACGCTCGATCTGCTGCGCGCCGGCAAGCCGAAGACCCTGTGGGTCAAGCCGATCGAGCGTCCGCTCGACGAGATCGTCCCGCAACGCCCCGGCCGCGAGCGTCTGGGTCTCTTCGGCCCCGAGGGCCGCCTGCGACAGCGCCTGTTCAACGGTGGGGGGGAAGGGCTCGACCTCGAGCAGTTGCAGGGCCTGCTCGGCGAAGGGGGTTTCGATCCCGAGATGTTCGGCGGCCTCGCCGAGATGGTCCCCCAGGCGGCGATGGGTGGCGTGTCGGTAGGTGTCAGCCGACAGAACGACGGCCCCGCCAAGGTGACCGTCCGTCGCGGCGAGCAGACTTGGGAGTTCGATGAAGGGGACGAAGACGCCCTCAACGCCCTGCCAGCCGACGTCCGCCCGATGGTCGAGCGGATGCTCAATCAGAACGGCCGCGCCGCGGGCCAGGACCTCGACGCGTTCGGCTTCGGCGGCCCCGGCTTCCAGCTCCAGTTCCACGACGACATGGCCGACCGTCTCCGCGAGTTACAACAGCGCATGCAGGCCTTCGGTGGCCAGCTCGGCGCGCCCGGAGAGCCCGGCGGAGTCGTCGAGCCGCAGATCGAACTCGACGAAGCTCCCGCCTTCGGCGAAGCTCCGCCCGCCGAAGCCGCGCCCGCTGAGGGCGAGGAGATTATCGAGCTAGAGATCCCCGACGAAGAGTGAGGGGGCCGCGTCCGATCAGTCTTTATTGGCGCCAGAATCGATCGCGACGACGTCCGGCGGCGTGCTGCGGCGGAGCTGCCCGCACGCGGCGTTGATCTTGTCGCCCTTGCGGTGCCGGAAGCGGATCTCGACGCCGCCGTTCTCCAGCACCGCGCGGAAACGCTTCTGCGCTTCCATCGAGGGTGTTTGATACGGCAGCCCCTCAACCGGGTTGTAGGGGATCACGTTCAACAGCGCGTTGCGCTCGCGCAGCAGGCGGACGAGCTGGTGAGCGTGCTCCGGCTGGTCGTTCAGGTCGGCCAGCAGGACGTACTCGAACGTCAGCCGCCGGCCGCTCACGTCGTAGTAGTCGTCCGCGGCGGCCATGATCTCTTCGACGCCGATCTTCTTGTTGACCGGCACGATCTGGTCACGCAACTCGTCGTTCGGCGCGTGCAGCGAGATCGCGAGGCGATAGCGTGCGCCCTCTTCGGATCGGGCTAAACGCCGGATCGCTGGAGGCAGGCCAACGGTGCTGATCGTGATCCGCCGGGGGCTGACGCCCAGCCCGTCGGGCCGGCTCACCTCGGCGAGCGCGGGCAGCAGGTTGTCGAGGTTCGCGAGCGGCTCTCCCATGCCCATGACGACCAGGTGGCTGAGCCGTTCGTCGTCGCCCAGCCGGTGTTGCAGCCGCAGCACTTGCTCGACGATCTCGCCGGTCGTGAGGTTTCGGTCGACGCCATCCAGGCCGCTCGCGCAGAAGACGCAGCCCATCGCGCAGCCGACCTGCGTGCTGATGCAGAACGTGCGGCGGAGCCCTTCGCCCGGCTGCTTCTGAGCCCGGTCGCCCACGTTCTCCCGCAGCAAGACGCACTCGATCCGCCCCCCGCCGGCGAGTTGCAGGAGGAGCTTCTCGGTGCCGTCGTCGGCGGAGGTGTGCTTGGCGACCTCGGCGGTCCAGAGATCGAACTCCTTCGCCAGCTCCGCCCGCAACGGCTTGGGCAGATCGGTCATCCCCTCCCAATCGCCGGCGCGGTTCTCGAGGAGCTGTTTGCGGATCTGCTTGGCGCGGAACTTGGGCAGCCCGAGCCGCTCGCACGCTTTGGCGAGCTGGCCGTCGAGATCGTCGAGGAGGTGAGGTGTTGGCACGTCGATTGGTTGTTCGTTCTTCACCACGGAGGACACAGAGAGCACAGAGAAAGCGCGGCGTGTGTTCGAGAACTCTACCTCTGTGACTCTGTGGTTACATCTTACTTCGACCGCAACAGCACCGGAGCCATCGTGCTGAGGTAATACGCCCGAGGGGTGGAAAGCTCGATCAACGCCCGCACGTCGAGGCCGGCGCTCGCCGGCTGTTGGGGCGTTTGGGCGCCGAGGATCTGCTCGATCGGCGTGACCTGTTTGTTGTACTCGACGCAGCGGACGCTCGACGTCGAAACGCCCGCCAGCTCCGCCGCGCGTTCGACCGCCGCTTCGAGGAAGCCGATCTTGTCGACTAGGCCGTTCTCGAGCGCCTGCTTGGCGGTGAAGATCTGGCCCGTGGCGACCGCGTCGAGCGCCGCCGGGTCATCGCGGAACGCGGGGCGGCCCGACTTCACGATCTCCTTGAACCCCTCGTAGGAGATGTCGACCAGCTCCTGCAGGACGGCGGTCTCTTTATCGGTCCGTATGCGGGTCGGGCTCCCCATGAGCTTCAGCTCGCCGCTTGAGACCGAGAGGTCTTGTACGCCGACGGTCCTCATGATGCCCGAGAAGTTGTAGCTGGGGATCACCACGCCGATCGAGCCGGTCCACGAGGTCGGCTCGGCGAAGATGGCGTCCTCCTGGTCGCCCACCGCCATCGCCAGGTAGTACCCGCCGCTCGCGCAGAGGCTGCCCATGCTGACGACGACCGGCAGGTCGCGTTCCTCGCGGAGCTCGACCGCCTTGTGGTAGAGCCGGTCGCTGTAGGTGACCGTGCCGCCGGGTGAATCGATCCGCAGGACGACGGCTTTGATCGAATCGTCCTTCGAGGCGGCCTCGAGCTGGTCCTCGACGAACGTGTCGCCCTCCATGATGGCTCCGCTCACCCGCACGACGGCGATCTTGTCGGTCGCCTCTTTGCTGAGCGAATGGTACTTCTCGGGGGGGCCGTCCCCCTCGCCGAAGTACCGCTGCACCTGGGCGGCCATGCCCATCATCGCCAGCAGGCAGAGCCCAAGGGCCACCAGTAACAGTTTGCCGAAACGGCCGAACAGGCTCTCCCGTGGCTGGAGGACGATGTGCGTTGGCTGCGCGGTGGGCTGTGGAGTATCGGACATGGCCTGGACGGGGGCGGGGAGCGAGTTGGTTTCAGCGTCGCCGCCGTAGTCTACGGTGGCCCCCCGTTGTGGACCAATCCGGCCGCAGTGCGGGCAAGCCGGTCGAGACGGACCTTGTCCCGCCGGTCCGCCTGCCGTTACCCTGCCCGGGCTGCGGCCGCCTTGCGGCCCTCGACTTGCAACGTAGAAGGAGCGATATCGCGTGTTTGTCACCGCCGCCACGGAGTGCTTTCCCGAGCTGGGGACCGATGCGGTCCTCGAACAGCTGATCGACCTGGGCTTTACGTCCGTCGAGCTGGCGCTGCACGAGTCGGCGCCCAACGCCTGGGTGCGGCCCTCGGAGGTTCTGGCGGACCTGGAGGGGGCGATCGCCAAGTGCGGCGACACCAAGCGGATGGACATCGCCGCCTTGAGCGTCGAGATCGAGGCCGAAGGGGACGCCTACTACGAGCAATTCGAGGCGATCTGCAAGCTCGCGAAGGCGACGAAGGTCGTCACGCTGATCGTGCCCAGCTCGCCCCTCGGGACGCCGTTCAACGAGGAAATCGAGCGGCTGAAGAAGCTGGTCGCTTTTGCGGCGCTGGAGGGCGCCGTGGTGGCCCTGCGGACCGAGATCGACTGCATGACGCAGGACGTCGATACGGCGGTGGTCTTCTGCCAGCACGTGAAGGGTCTCGGCCTCGCCTTCGACCCGAGCTGCTACCTGACCGGTCCGCACCAGGGCAAGCCGATCGATAAGCTGCTGCCGCACGTCCGCCACGTCCACTTGCGTGACAGCACGAAGGACGAATTCCAGGTCCGCGTCGGCCAGGGTGAGATCGATTACGGCAAGCTGGTCACCCAGCTGGGCCGCAGCAAGTACCGCCGGGCCCTGGCGGTCGCGATGACCCCGATCGAGGGTCTGGAGCACCCGCCCGAGGTGCGGAAACTGCGGCTGCTGCTCGACAGCCTGTTGTGAGTCGCCCCGGCCCCCTTAGATTTCCGGCTTCCAGATTCCCCGGCGCCACCTCCGGCGTTGCGGGGTTAAGCTGACGGGACGAGGGAAACCGTTTGGCCGTTAGCGACTCCACCATCCGCCGCTACACCCAGTCCGATCCGGACGTGCGGCTGATGCTGCGCGTCCGCGACGACGACGCCCAGGCTTTCGGCGAGTTGGTGGACCGGCACCAAGATCGCCTGATCTCGGTGCTCACCTACCAGGTGGGACGCCGCGAACTGGCCGAGGAGCTGGCGCAGGAAGCCTTCCTGCGGGTGTACAAGGCGCGTCACCGGTACGAGCCGGGCGCCAAGTTCACCACGTGGCTCTTCACGATCGCCAACAACCTGGCGCTCAACGCCAAGCGGGGCCTCGCCCGCAAAAAAGAGGTCCGCCTCGCGGCGACCTCGCCCGACCAGACCGGCGCTGCGGCGCCGCACCCGGCGGCCGCGAGCGCGGCGATGCCGACCCGCCTCGCCGACCAAACCGAGCTGCGCGAAGCGGTGCAGGCTGCGATCGCCACGCTGAGCGAGCGACAGCGGACCGCCGTGCTGCTCGCCAAATTCGAACACATGGAGTACGCCGAGATCGGCGAGGTGCTGGGGATGACCGCCAAAGGGGTCAAATCGTTGCTCGCCCGGGCTCGCGAGAAATTGCGAGTGGCGCTCGCTCCCTACATCGAGCGGGGCGAGGCGATCCCCGGCCTCATGGACGCCGACGCCACGCCGACCCAAGCCATGCCGGGGGGCGACGAATGACCCCCCCAGAAGACGAATTCGATCTCAACAACGAGGCTTCCGCCCGCCCGGACGAGGACGAGGTGCTCGTCGCCTACCTCGACGGGCAGCTCGATGCGGAGCAGTGCGAGAGCATCGAATCACGGCTGGCGACCGACGCGGCGGCCCGTGAGAAGCTGCAGTCTCTCGACCGGGTGTGGAATGCGCTGGACGTGCTGCCACGCTCGACCGCGTCGCCCACGTTCACGCGTTCAACCGTCGAGATGGCGGCCGTCTCCGCCTCGCAGAAGGGCGACACCAAACGCCGTCTCTGGAAGCCGCCCGTCTGGCTGCTTGCGGGGGGCGTCGGTGCTCTCGCCGGGTTGTTGCTCACCCTGGCTCTAGCCGGGGCCCCGGAGCGACGGGCTCTGAATCACCTGCCGACGCTGCTGAACGCGTCCGCCCTGGAGAACGTCGGATCGATCGAGTACCTCCGGCTGCTGGAAGACCGAGCGGGCGATTCGCTGCGGCCGTTCCGCACCGACGAGGTGACGTCCGACACCGATCGTTGGAACCGGCTCGCCGCCGCCACGGTCCCCGAACGCCGCGAGTGGATCGCCGCGTTGCCGCCCGATGAGTTGACGGCGGTCAACTCGGCCGCCGATCGCTTCTCCGATCGATCCCAGGCTACCCGCGATTCGCTCCAGGAGTTGTCTCGGCGACTCGACGAGGAGGACGAGCCCTCGGCGTTGCGCGAGACGGCGCTCGCCTATCAAGCGATGGTCGGTCGGCTTTCGCAGGGCGAGCAGGCGCGCCTCCGTCAGATGGACAACCAGCAACGGCTTCGCTCCGTCATGGGCAGGGCCAAGAGCCTGGCCCGGGACGCGGCCTTGGATCTGAACGACGCCGAACGCGAGGCGTTCCGCGCCGCGATCGACGAGCTCGTCGAATCCGAGGCATTTGAGAATCAGATCAAGTCCTTGAGGCGACGCTTCCCGCAGCAATCGGACGCGTCTCGTCACGAGCCCAGGCGGGTCTTGCTCGACGTCACCGGCTTGCTTGCCGATCCCTTTCGCAGGCTGCGGCGCGGCGGCGGACCGGAGTCGGACCGTATGCAGAAAGCGATGCGCGCGAGGTTTGAAGAGGCCATGCGGGAGCGAGCACAGCCCGTTATCGAAGCCTGGAACGGGTGGGCCGAGACTCTCGCGAACGCTTTGCCATCGGCGGCGCGAGGCGCCGTCGAAGAGGCGGCGTCTCGCGGCCGTGACGACCACGCCAAGCTGATGCACCGGTTGCTCCGCGACGCCCTCGCGTCGGACCTAAGCGACGCCTTCGTGAGCCTCCCCGAGGACAAGATGGAGGAAGCTCTTCTCGAGCCGCGCGGACGCTTCGCTGAGATGATGAGCGATAAGTCGTCAGGGGCTTTCGACATCAACCTGGGCCCCCGGGGCGGCGGCCCGCCAAGGGGATTCGACGGTCGCGGCCGGGGGCCGCGTCCCGACGGGCGTTTCCGGGACGGCCCTCCGGGGCCACCTGAGGGGCGACCCCCGTTCGGACCCGGTGGCGGCCCGCCCCCGAGACGGGGTGACTAGACCGCCGCGTGAGCCGGTCTAGTGGCGGATGAAGCGGATCTCACGGAACCCGATCGAGATGAGCGGTGCGCCCTCGATGGTCTCGTTCAGGATGACGAGCAGCCGCTCTCGTAGCCGGTTGAGGTCGGGTTCGGTCAGCTCGTCCGGGGACGCTTCGCGCAGTGTACGGATCGTCTCGTCCTCGATGATCGCCGCCTTCAGTTCGAGCTCGTCCTCGATCTCGTTGATCTTGTAACGTTGCGACTCGCCGAAGAGCTCCATCTGGACTTCGGTCATCTCGCCGGTTCGCTCGTCGCGCGGCCGAGTGACACGAAACGATCCGAGGGAGACTTCGTCGATCCGTGTGCGGAGCGCACGGTGGCGGACCTGCTCGACGAGTTTCTCACCGCTGTAGCATCCGGCGCAGGCGATCCCCAAGACGGCGGTCGCTAGCAGCCGGGCGGCGAGGCGGTTCTGGGGGGGCATGGGGGTGGTCGTTGCAGGCGTTGCGATCGGTACAACCGGTGGCGGGGGACGCGGTGCGGCCGCGCTCCCTAAGCCTAGCTCACCCCGGCTCGTCGTGTGTCGCCGGGGGTGGCGTACTCTTCTTGCAGCAACATGACGCCCCTCACCGAACACACCGACCGCACTATCCGACCCGCCGCGCTGCCCTTGGCGCTGGTGGTGCTCGCGCTGTGCGGTTGTGGCGAGAAGAAGCAGGAGACTGTCTTCGACGAGATCAGCCGGATGCCGACCCGCGAGGAACTGGTCGAGATCGAAGTGGGCGAGTTCGTCGTGCCGGTGCCGATCGTCCTGGAGAGCGCCACCGAGCGGTTCGAGCCCGACAACCTGATCCAGCTAGACTTCACGCTGTTCGCGGTCATCGAGCCCGACCGCGTCGCGATGGTGAAGCGGGTCCGCGACCGCAACGACGGGCGTATCCGTGACCGCGTGATCCGCGTCTGCCGCAACACGCCGCGCGACGACCTGCTGGAACCCGAGCTGACCACCCTCAAGGCGCACCTGCTGGACGAACTGCAACCCCTCATCGGGGGACCGGCCGTTCGCCGGATGGGCGTGCACAGCGTGACCCTCGACGAACTCTGACAGGAGCGACCGCGTGACGAATCTGACTCGCTACGCCGGGGGGCTTGCCCTCTTGGCGTTCGGCCTCTCCGCCACTCCGCCTGCCTACGGCGACGAGAAATCCGATCCGGAAGGCGAAGCGGGGCCACCCCCGATCAAGACCGTTTCGCTCGGGCGTTTCTTCGTACGCGACCTGCGAGCCACCGAGGACGCGAAGGTCCGTTTGAGTTTCACGCTCCACGCGAAGATCGATCCGGAGCACACGCGTGTCGCCATGAAGTACGTGGAGAGCCACAAACACCGCCTCAGCAACGAGGTGCTGACCGCGATCCGCACGTGCGAGCAGAACGAATTCCAAGAGCCCGGGCTGAAGCGGTTCCGCCGGCGCATCCATGCGCGCCTCCGCCGGGCGATGCCCGAGCTGCCGATCGAGCACCTGCTGGTGGGCGAGTACGAGTACTTGTTCGAGTGACCGAGATAGCGCGGGCGTGCAAGCGTCGTTGACCCGCGCGAAAAAGGCGTGCTAAGTTGCCCAACTTACGAGGGTGGTTCGACCGAGCCCTCGCGGCACGCCGCCCCGGCCGGGCATTGGCGGCGGGCCGAGCACGTTCAGCCCGGCCATCGCTCTTGGTGCATCAGGGATGATTCAGCGTGCTAATCCGGCTTTCGCCCTCTTGGCTCTGGCCGCGTTCATGGGCCTCCAGGGCTGCGGCAAACCCGCGGCCCCCGCTGCTGATTCTGGTGCGGATAAGCCGGCCGAGGAGGCCACCACCGACGCTCCGAGCCAAGATGATGACTTGGGCCCCTTCGAGCTGGGCGACCTGATCGAGCCGTTCGACCCCCCGGCGACGCTCGGGGAGCTGGAGAAGGATATCGAGTGGATTGATCGGCCTGTCATCGATTCTTTGGTTCAACTCGCCGAACGCTTGGCGAAGGAGCCCGAGCCGATCCCGCAATCGGAAGCCCTCGCTCTTAAGAACGATTCCGCGGAGAACAACAAAAAGATCCTCTCCTCGTTGGGACGCTTCCGCGTTCAACAAGGTGAGAAGGCGTTCGAGGACGAGCCGGGCGTCGACTACGACGCCACCTTCGTCCGCCACGTAGGGGGCGACCTCAAGAGCACCAACCCGCTGTTGATGTCAAGCACTACTGAGTTCGAGTACAGCGACTTCACCGGGATCGGTCTGGTCTCAAACGACATCGAGGCGAACTCCTTCGCCCCCGCGGAGATCATCTCGAGCTGGCAGAGCAGTGAAGACCGCTTGATCGATAAGTTCGTGATCCGCGACGACCTCACTTGGTCGGACGGCAAACTGGTCACGGCGCACGACGTCGCTTTCACCTTCCAGGTGATCATGACCAAAGCCGTCATCGTCCCCGCGGTTCGGACGGGGCCCGACGAGCTACGAGCGGTTGTCGCGTACGACGATCACACGCTGGTCGTCTTCCACAAGGAGGGGCTCGCGACTAATGACGGCAATATGAACTTCCCAATCATCCCGAAGCACGTCTACGAGAAGACGATCCCCAAAGACCCGACCTTGGCCCGCAGCGAGGAGCATTCGCGACTGGAGGACAACCCGGTCGTCGCCGGTCCCTACGAGCTGACCCGCCGCGCCCGCGGCGACGAGTTCGTCGTCACCCGGCGGGAGGCCTGGCACACGCATGAAGGCAAGCGAGTCCGCGCCAAGCCGCGTTTCCGCGAGGTCCGCGTGAAGTGGATCGAGGACTTCAACACGGCGTTGCTGGCGATGAAGAAGGGGGACATCCAGGAGATGGAGCTCCGGCCCGAGCAGTGGACGACCCAGACCAATGGCGACGATTTTTACCGCCTCAACACGAAGGTGACCGCCACCCAGTGGACCGAGTTCCACTTCACTTGGAATCAGAAGGACCCGCTGTTCGAGGACGAGCGGGTCCGGTGGGCGATGACGTACGCGATGGACTACGAAGAGCTGCTGGGCACCATCTGCTACGGCCTCTACGAGCAATGCCGCGGGCCCTTCCACCCGACCTCCTGGATGTACCCCGAGAAGGCGCCCGAGCTGGTCGAACAAGACCTCGATAAGGCGCAGGACCTCCTCAGCCAAGCGGGCTGGGAGGACACCGACGGCGACGGCGTGCTCGATAAAGAGATCAACGGCCGCCGAGTCCCCTTTGAGTTCACCCTAACGACCTATCAATCCGAGACCGGCATCAGCACGGCGACCCTGATGAAGGAGTCCCTCGATCAACTCGGGATTGTCTGCAACGTGAAACCAACCGAGTTCACTGTGCTGGTCCAGAAGTCACGGGACCACGATTTTCAAGGGCTGATGGGGGGGTGGGGCGCCGGCAAGGACCCCTCGACCAACGAGAACATTTTCGGATCGGACAAGGGGCGCAACTACGGCCACTACGCCAACGCCGAAGTCGATCGCCTCTTCGAGGAGGGCAAGAAGGAGCTCGACCCGGAGAAGCGGGCCGCCATCTACGGAGAGATCCACACCCGTCTGTGGAAGGACCAGCCCTGCACGTGGCTTTTCTACCGCAACGCGTTCCACGCGTTCAATAAGAAGATCCGCGGCTACAACCTGAGCCCGTGGGGACCGTATTACTTCAGCCCGGGCGTGTCCAGCATGTACTCGGCCGCTCCTTGAGTCGACCGCGTCCCCTCGGTTCTTACCGCTCCAACGCCGGCGCCCCGCGTCATGCTCAACTATCTGATCCGCCGCCTCGGTATCGGGCTGCTGACGCTCTGGCTCGTGACGTTCGTCGTCTACGGCCTGATCCGCAACATGCCGGGCACGCCGCTGACGGCCGACCAGTCGAGCATGGAATCGGGCCGCGAGCTTTCTGCCGAGACCGTCGCCCAACTCGAGAAACTCTACGGCATCGACAAGCCGTGGTACGTCGGCTACTGGCGTTGGCTCGGCAACGTGCTCCGGGGGGACCTCGGGGTGAGCATCCCGAAGAACAACAAGCCGGTGCTGACGCTGATCGCCGAACGGGCGCCGGCGACGCTGCTGCTGTCGGTCACTTCGCTCGTGCTGACTTATCTGCTGTCGATCCCGCTGGGAGTCTGGTCGGCGTCGGCGAGCGGCTCGATGGCCGAGCGGACCGTGAGCACGCTGCTGTACGCGCTGTACTCGCTGCCGTCCTTCGTGGCCGCCTTGTACTTACAGCTGTTGTTCTATGTGCGGCTCGGCTGGTTGCCGCTGTACGGGATCGCCTCGGATAACTACGAGGACCTTTCGTTCGCCGGCAAGGCGTGGGACATCCTCACGCACGCCGCGATGCCGATCGCCTGCTTCACCTACGGATCGCTCGCTTACTACGCCCGCTTCGTCAGGGCGAACTTGCACGAGGTTGTCCGTCAGGATTACATCCGCACGGCCCACTCCAAGGGGGTTGGGCCGCTCCGCGTGCTCTGGCGCCACGCGTTCCCCAACACACTGATCCCGCTGGTCACACTCCTGGGCCTGACGCTCCCGTCACTGCTCTCCGGCGCGATCATCTTGGAACAGATCTTCGTGTGGCCCGGCATGGGCCGACTGTTCTTCGAGTCGATCAGCCAACGTGACTACGACACCCTGATGGGCCTGACCCTCATGTTCAGCGTGCTGGTGCTCGCCGGCCAGCTGCTCGCCGACTTGCTCTACGCCGTGGTCGATCCCCGCGTGACCTACGAATGACCCAGACCGACTCACCAGCCGAAGACCCCCCTCGGCAGTCTCCCGGATTCTGGCGCCAAACCTGGCGCCGGTTCCGACGCAACCGGCTCGCCATGACCGCGCTGGTCTACGTGCTCACCCTCGGCGTGATTGCGATTCTTGCGCCGGTGATCGTTGGTACGAAGCCGTTGGTTTGTTCTTACAAAGGGAAGACCTACTTCCCGGCAATGGGCTACTACCGACGCTCTTGGGAAGCGCCCCTCTTCCGCAAGGAACGGGTTCTTAATCGCTACCCGATCATGCTGCAGGAGAACGACCCGGAGAGCTGGGCCGTTTGGCCGCTGGTCTACCAGGACCCGTACCGCCGCATCCGCACCCGGGACTTCGCCATCAAAGAGCGTAACGACGCGGGCGAGCGGGTCTGGCGCTACGCTGAGGGGTGGGAGGACTACCGAGAGAACCCTTCGGGGGCCAAGGGGGAGCCGAGCCGGCAGAACTGGTTCGGGGTGAACCAACAGGGGTTCGATGTGTTCGCTCAGATGGTCCACGGGACGCAGACGGCGTTGAGCGTCGGCCTCGTGTCGATGAGCATCGCCGCGGCGATCGGCATTGCCGTGGGCGCGTTGGCGGGCTACTTCGGCGGCTGGATCGACATCCTGCTCAGCCGTTTGATCGAGCTGGTGATGTGCATCCCATCGCTCGTGCTGATCCTCACGCTCGTGGCGTTGCTGGACAAGGTGAGCAACTTCCACCTGATGCTGGTGATCGGCGTCACGAGCTGGACCGGCATCGCCCGGCTCGCACGCGCCGAGGTGATGAAAATCAAGCAGCTGGAGTACGTCACGGCGGCCCGAGCGATCGCGGTTCCTTGGCCGTGGATTGTGCTGCGGCACGTGATGCGCAACGCCCTCGCGCCGGTGCTTGTGCCGGTCACCTTCGGGATCGCTTCGGCGATCCTCATCGAGGCGGGGCTCAGCTACCTCGGCTTCGGCGCCTCGCCCCCGAACCCGAGCTGGGGCACGCTCCTCCAGTCAGGCCGCAAGGCGATTCAGGAGATGTGGTGGCTCATCCTCTTCCCGGGCATGGCGATCTTCCTGACCGTATTGGCTTACAATCTGATCGGCGAAGGCCTCCAAGAGGCGACCGACCCGCGGCTGAGCGAGGCCGGTTAGCCCGGCGCTGCTGTCACCCTATCAACCCTACGTCGTAGCAAACCGATGTCCAACGCCGTCATCGACATTCAGAACCTCCGCACCTACTTCCACACCGAAGAGGGCGTGGTGCGGGCGGTGGACGACGTTTCGTTCCGCGTTGAGAAGGGGCGCACGCTCGGCATCGTGGGCGAGAGCGGCTCGGGCAAGAGCGTCACCTCGCTGTCGATCATGCAGCTGCTCGCTTCCACGGCGAAGATCGAATCGGGTTCGATCGCTCTCTTGGGTAAGGACCTTGTCGGCCTGCCCGAGAAGGAGATGCGATCCCTCCGCGGCGACCGCGTCAGCATGATCTTCCAGGAGCCGATGACCTCGCTGAACCCGGTCTTCACCGTTGGCGCCCAGGTCGCCGAGGCGCTGCGGCTGCACCAGGGGATGTCGAAAGCCGAGGCGCGGCAGCGGACCATCGAGCTGTTCGACGAGGTCGGCATCCCCGACCCGGCATCGCGCGTCGATAGCTACCCGCACCAGATGTCGGGCGGGCAGAAGCAGCGCGTGATGATTGCGATGGCCCTCTCGTGCGACCCCGAACTGTTGATCGCCGACGAGCCGACCACCGCGCTCGACGTGACCATTCAAGCGCAGATCCTCGACATCCTCCGCCGGCTTCGCGACACGCGTGGCATGGCGATCCTGTTCATCACGCACGACCTGGGCGTCATCGCGGAGATCGCCGACGACGTGCTCGTCATGTTCCGCGGCGAGGAGGTCGAGTACGGCCCGGTGCTCGACATCTTCCGCGAGCCGAAGCACCCCTACACGAAGGGTTTGCTCGCTTGTCGACCCCGGCTGGACTCGAAGTACCGGCTGCTGCCGACCGTCGACGATTTTATGGAACTCGACGACGCGGGTCAGGTCGTCGAGAAGCAGCTCTCCGGCGCCGACATCGAGCGGATGACCACCCACGGTCGGGGCCGGCTGTTGCATCCGAAGAGCGAGCTCGCGGCGATTGGCCACCCGTGGGAGGAGGGCGAGTACAGCCCCGACACGACCTGTGTACCAGAAGAGACCACGCCGCTTCTCGAGGTGACCGATCTGAAGGTTCACTTCCCGGTCCGGCGGGGTGTCCTTTCTCGCGTTGTGGATCACGTCCGCGCCGTCGACGGCGTGTCGTTCAATGTCTACCGCGGTCAGACCCTTGGCCTCGTGGGCGAATCGGGATGCGGCAAGACGACCGCCGGCAGGGCGATCCTCCGTCTGCTCGAACCGACCGCCGGAACGGTCAAGTACGAAGGCGTCGATGTCGGCTCGCTCGGGCGGAGTGATCTCCGCAAGCTTCGCCGCAAGATGCAGATCATCTTCCAAGACCCTTACGGGTCGCTGAACCCGCGGATGACGGTCGAGACAACCGTCACCGAGCCGATGAGCGTCCACCGACTCGGCGCGAGCCGCGCTGACCGCCGCGACAAGGCGGCCGCGTTGCTCGAGGAGGTCGGCCTCTCAACCGCCCACCTGCGGCGTTACCCCCACGAGTTCTCCGGCGGCCAACGCCAGCGGATCTGCATCGCGCGGGCGCTGGCGGTGGAGCCCGAGTTCATCGTCTGCGACGAGTCGGTTTCGGCGCTCGACGTGTCGGTCCAGGCGCAAGTGCTCAACCTGCTGAAAGAGCTTCAGGAACGCCGCGGACTGACCTACATCTTCATCAGCCACGACCTCTCCGTCGTCAAGTTCATGGCCGACATGATGGCGGTGATGCAGCCGGTCGAGCTGGGGGAGGGGCGCGTTGGCGGCCGGATCGTCGAGTTCGGCCCCTCCGAGGCGATCTACGCCCACCCGCACGAGGAGTACACCCGTCGGCTCATCGCCGCCACGCCCGACGACGACGTCGAGCAGATCCGCGAACGCGTCGCCGAGCGTGAGCGCCGCCGCGCCGAAGCGGCGTCCGCTTAGGCGTTCCCCGGCTAGATCCGCCAGCGGGCGGGGAGGCGGATGGCGCCGGGCTGTTCGTCGCTGAACAGGCGATCGACCAAGGCCGCCGTGTCGTCGGTGTGACGTTCGACGCGGAGCATCCAGACCGGCTTCATCAGCCCCAGACTGTCGAATCCCTCCGAGCCGAACAACGCCATCGCCGCGCCGGCGATGCGGCGATTGAGGTTCGGGTTGAGGGGTGACAGGCGGGCGCCGGCGAAGCTCGCCCGCAGCGCGATCGCCAGCAGTTGGTTCGAGGTTCGGCTCGCTTCGAAGCCGTGCGCCTGGCTGTCGTAGGCGAACTCAAGTAGACGTGTCGGGTCGATCGCCAGGTGATCGATCGCCCCCGCTGTGGAGACGTATGCCAATAAGGCGTCGGTCCAGTGCTCTGCTTGGCGGGCGAGCGATCGCGCCAGGCGTGATCGGGCGGAGTCCTTCGGCCACCATGCCATGACCAGGGCTTTGAGTCGCGTCGCCGTCTCGCGATGCGCCTCGAGCGTGTTGAGCCCGATCGGCCCCGCCTCCTCGCCGCGACGCCGGCGGTCGTGAACGCATCCGATGGCGGCGACGATGCGCGTCAGCGCTTCGGACAGAGCGATCTCCTCCGAGAGTCGCATCAACAAGTCGCCCGCTTCGTCACCCGGGGGCGCCGAACGACTGTGGCCCAGGACCCGCAGCGAGCGGCCCCAGCAATCGAGGCGGCACCGCGAGGCGATCCAGTACTCGGAGAGCGCGTCGCTGCATAGCTCGGCGCCGCCACGCAGCAACTCGGCGGACTGCAGGCTCAGGAGACCGGCGGTCTCGATCATCTGTCGTGGGTGCATCGCGTGCCAGGATCGCGTGTCGGGGGCCAACTCGTTGAGATAGGGCCCTCGATGCAATCGGCAGACCAACCCTGGGTCGCCATCTCTCAGATAGGCGGAATCACCTGCAAAGGCAGGGGTTCAGGCCTTGCCGTGGCTTCGGGGGCGCCCGGCTGCGGTGTTGCGAAAACGCAACTCAGGGGAATCGGAGGAGCCGAAACCGCACGACACGGGCGCCGCTCGGGGTCGCCTCGCTGGGAGCCAGGACGGCGTCGTCGGGGCGTTCGCCCGCGGCGACCTGGCCGGCGTCGTTCAGGTAAAGGTGATCCTCCACCTCGGGCGCCCAACAGCCCGAAACAAAACGGACACCGCCGTCGTGGAACAGCACGTTCTGGCCGCACTCGCCGTGGTTCTCGCTGAAGAAGGAGACCTTGCATCCTCGCCTCGGCGCGTCGGCCATAATCGGGAGCTGGCAAAGCGGCTTCTTGTCGGGGCACTTCTCCAGCTGCGCCGCGGAGTAGTTGAAGTTGTACGCGTAGCTGCCCGACATCAGGCGCACCAACCGATCGAACAGAGAATCATTGGCGCGTCGCAAATCGTCGAGGCTGGGTACGACCACCGACGCCTTCTGGACGGCGACCTGATTGGCCAACTCCGAAGAGGGGCAGAGCAACGCCTTCTCAAAGGTAGGGCGGTCAAGGTAACCGTGCTCAGCAAGTTTCACGGTGAAGAAGCCGGCGTTCTCGTACCGCCCAATCGACGGGAAGTGGCCGCCGTGCTGCCCGGCGTAGCGATGAAGCCCTTGGCCGACTAAACGGAGGTTGTTTGAGCACTCAGCACGCCGTGCGGATACGCGAGCGGCGTAGAGGGCGGGCACGATCAGGGCGCCGACCAGCATGGCGCAGCCGCCGATGGCCACGGCCTCGGTCAAGCTGAAACGTTTCCGCCCGCCACACGGCGCCTCGTCCTTCCAGGCAAGGACCGAGTGAGCGGTTCGCTCGGCCAGCTCGTTGGGTGGTTCGGCGGGAGCGGTTTGCTCGTCGCAGGGCTCTCCGTTCTTCTCCAGGCAACGGCGCAGCGCCTCGAGCCGTTCGCTCAGGCCGGGCTCGTCACGCAACCGCTGCTCGAACGCCTCGCGCTCGCAGGCGTCGAGGTCGCCGAAGTGATAGCGGAGGAGGATTTCGTCTTCGTCACACATCGCACGCCGCCCGCCTGGGGGTTCGCCCGGGGTGGTTCATCGGATCCGGGCCGAACTCTGACTACGAAGCCTACTTTGCGGCGGGGCGCGCGGGCCAGCCAAAAAAAACGGGCCGCCCGGCTCCCGGGCGGCCCGCTGCAAACTAGCAATCGGGACGAGCGATCAGGAGTTCGGGTGCGTGTCTCGCCATTGCTGACCGAGCCGGCCGACCGCCGAGTGAAGACGGCTCTTCACCGTGCCGACCGGGACGCTAAGCTCCGCCGCCGCCTCACGGTACTTGAGGCCGCGGAAGTAGACGAGCGAGACCGCCTGCTCGAGCTGCTCGGGCAGGCTGGCGACCGCTCGCCGCACCCACTCCGTACGCTCGGCGAGCTCGAAGCGTTCACGCGGACCGGACTCGCCCGAGGGCAATAAGTCGATCAACGAGCCGGTCTCGGAGTTCTCGCTCCGGTTGGCCCGGTCGAGGCTGACCGCCTGGTGCCGCTTGTTCCGGCGTTGCAGGTCGATCGCCCGGTTCGTGGCCACGGTGTACAGCCAGGGGCGGAAACGCCGCTTGAGGTCGAACAGGTGGCCCTTGCGGTGCACCTGCAGGAACGTCGCCTGGAAGGCGTCCTCGGCGAGGGTGGCGTCGCCCAGGTAGCGGCGTAAAAAGCTATAGAGCTCCCGCTCGTAACGCTGGATCAGCGTGGCGAGGTAGGGGCGTTCAGCGCCCTCTTGCTGGTGCATCAAGAGGAGTTGCTCGTCGGTGAGCTCCTCAAGCGGCATCAGCGCCAGGTCGGCTGGGGTTTTCGTGACGTCCTTGGTTTTCGTGGTCATTTTGGCGAACTCCTCGGGGAGGGTTCGACGCATAAGGGAAGAGATCCTCGCTTCCCCGTCGTCATGGTAGTGGATCCCGCGGCCCCTCACGGAGTTGCCTCCGCGATTCTCCTTGGAGCTTTGGGCAATCACCCGCTTCGCTTTGCCGCAGGTCCGTGTTCGCGGCGACGAGGTGGGTGACTGTCTCGGTGGTCTACATAAGCAACGGGCATGCCAGATCGAACTGCTTGGTTCCCGCTAGCAAGTCCTTCGCTCGGCGTAATGTGTTCTTGGGCAGGGGGTTACGCAAAAAGGGTGTTTTTTTGTTCACACTTTGCGGGTAATCCTTGTTTTCTGACGGACTGTCAAAAATGCCGAATCGGATGTCAGGACTGCCAAACTCCGCGTCTCATCCTGGGACGGGTGTTCGATAATGCTGCGCCCAAATTGGGCAATTGTTAGGACGACCGACCACGCAAGGAGGTTCCCCAAGGCGGTCTAAATCGTTGCCAGAAAAGCGTTTGTGAATTGCTTCACAGAACGGGTCGCGGCGCCAAGAGGTGGCTCGCTTCCAACAATTGAACCTTAGGCGGCGGCCAGCATCTGGCGACCGGCGTAGTACGCCAGAACCTCGCCACCGAGGTCCTGGTAATCCGTCGCCCCGCGGCAGGAGGGGTCGTACGCAAAGATCGACTGCCCGTGGCTCGGCGCTTCGGCGAGGCGGATGTTGCGCCGGATGCGGGTGTCGTAGAGCCGGATGTGAGCCCACGGTCCGCCCCGCTCGCGGAGTTGAGAGAAGTACTGTTCGACGTCGGCGCTCACCTCGGTCGCCAGCCGGGTGCCCGACTCGTAGAGGCAGAGCACGACGCCCGCCATCTTCAAGCGATCGTTGAGCCGTTCGGCGACAAGATCGACCGTCTGCATCAGCTTGCTAAGCCCGTGCAGAGCGAGGAAGTGCGGCTGTAGCGGCAGGAAAACATCCTCGACCGCCGCCAGGGCGTTGAGCGTCAGCACGCCGAGCGAGGGGGGGCAGTCGATCAGGACGTAGTCGAACTCGTCCTCGACGCCGGCCAGCTTGTCTCGCAGGATGACCTCCCGACCAACCTGGCTGGCGAGCTCAAGCTCGGCGGCCGCGAGGTCGATGTGGGCCGGCGCGACCCGGACACGCTCGTCCGTCTCGACCCAGACCTCGTCCATCGTGGCGTCGCCCGTGAGCAGGTCGTAGGTCGTTGCGGTCGGTCGCTTCGGATCGGCGCCCAAGTGCAGCGAGGCGTGCGCCTGCGGATCGAGGTCGATCAGCCCCACCCGCTGCCCGGCACGGGCGAGGGCGGCGGCCAGGTTCACGGCGGTGGTCGTCTTGCCGACGCCACCTTTCTGGTTGATGACAGCCAGGCTGTGCATGGTGAGGACGCTCGATTCGGGAGGGGCGGTAGCCGCGGGAGCCTAGCGGAACCGCCCGCTCCGCCCCCAGGCCATTACGGGCCCGTTGGGTTATGCTCAAGGGCTTGCTAGCGTCGCCCGGGCGCCAGCATCTCCAGCCCTTTCGCTACGCCGAGCCGTTACCGATGTCCCAAGAAGTCGCCCAGGTCCGAGTTTCCCTTGCCGAGCGGAGCTACGACATCCAAATCGGCGCCGGCCTGCTCGGCGGGCTGGCCGAGTTCATCGCCGAGCGGGGTGGGGCCCGGCACGTGGTCGTGCTGACCGACTCGAACGTCGACGCCCGGTACGGCGATCCGGCGGCCGATCACCTCGTCGAAGCGGGGATTGAGTCGCACGTGCTTGTCGTCGAGGCGGGCGAGCCGAGCAAGTCGCCCGAGGTCGCCGCCGACCTGTGGCAGACGATGATCGACGAGGGCTGCGACCGGCAGACGGTCGTCGTCGCGGTCGGCGGGGGGGTGGTCGGCGACATCGCCGGCTTCATCGCCGCTACCTTCGCCCGCGGCCTGCGGTTCTTCCAGGTCCCGACTTCACTCCTCGCTCAGGTCGATAGCTCGGTTGGCGGTAAGACGGGCGTCAACCTCGACGGCGCGAAGAACATGGTCGGTGCCTTCTGGCAGCCCGACGGGGTGCTGATCGACACCGACGTGCTCGCGACGCTCCCTGAGCGCGAGTTCGCGGCGGGCCTCGCCGAGGTGGTTAAGTACGGGGTGATCCTCGACGCCGATTTCTTTTCCCTGCTAGAGAAGGAGGCGGACGCCATCCTGGCCCGCGATCCGGCCGCCCTACGCACGATCATCCAGCGCAGCTGCCAGCTCAAGGCCGAAGTGGTGGAGGCGGACGAGCTTGAGCAATCGGGTCAGCGGGCCAAGCTCAACTACGGCCACACTTACGGCCATGCCCTCGAGGCGGCGACCGGCTACAGCCAGCTGCTGCACGGCGAGGCGGTCGCCATCGGTATGGTCTGCGCCTCTCGCCTCGCCGAGTCGATGGGCCGGATCACGGCGGAGGACACCCGGCGTCAGATCGCCCTCCTGGAACGTTTCGGCCTGCCGACCGCCCTGCCCGAGGGGATCGACCCGGGTGAGCTCTCCGCCCTCATGTGGCGTGACAAGAAGGTCCGAGACGGCGAGATCCGCTTCGTCCTGCCGGCCCGCCTCGGCGAGGTCGAGACGGTCGCCAGCCCCGGCGACGACGCGGTGCTCGCCTCGATGCGGGCCTGATTTCTCCCGAAGTTCCGGGTTATCGCCGAGAATCGAGCGTCGCCTGAATAGGGTCAAAGCGGTTGTTCGGGTTGCCGAAGCGCGTTGCGCGATATCCGTGGTGACCTGCGCTATGCCGTGCCTCTCAAGACTACCCGTTTGCGGTTTTAGGAATAGATTATCGATAATCAGATGCTTTTGCCCTTCGCGTTGCAGTTCCCCGCGTGGGTATTTCGACCCAAATGGCCAATGGGCGGCCTTTTCTGCTGATCAAGGTCGATCGGCCCTGTGACCCCGCGTGTACTTCTATGAGCTACTCCCCCACCGAGCACGCGAGTTCTGAGGCGTCGACGCCCGGTATGAGCGAAACGGTATCGCCTCCGACGCTGACCCTGGACGTGGTTGCCTGCGACGGGGCCGATTCAGCGCCGATCGTCGTCGCCGCTCACTCGCTGGGCGCCGAGGTGCGGCTCTCCGGCTCGCCTGAGGCGTGGTTCGAGAAGGCGGGGCGTCCGGGCGTCGAGGAGCCTGAAACGCCCGACGTGGTCGCGTTTCTAGCCGGCAGTGACCGGATGGTCTCGCAGCGGTGGATCGCCCGGGCGGTGGCCAGCTCGGCCGATTCTCGGGTCCTGGCGGTCTTATCGGATGCTGTGCCCGAACACACGATGTCGGTAGTGAATCAGGGCACCCACGGCTTGATCCTTCTGCCTCTCAGCTCAGATCGGGTGACCCACCACTTGCGCGAGGTGCTCGAGCCCGCGGCCCGGGGCCAAACGTCCCGCCTCGCTGCGGCGCGGCACCGTCGCGACATGGCGACCCTGACGACGGCCGAACTCGACGTGCTGACGGGGATGCTTGATGGCATGGCGAACAAGCAGATCGCGCAGCGGCTCTCCATCGGCTTGAGGACGGTCGAGCTGCGGCGTTCTAAGATCATGCGGAAGATGAACGCGACCGGACTGGCTCAGCTCATCAGCTTCGTTTGCACCGCCCGCCAGGGCGTCGCTTGATCGCCCCTGTTGCTGGCGATCTCGATCGCGGCTGATTAGGGTCGGCGGGGAAGCTGCCCCCAGTCCCTTGGTCCCTCCGCGCATGCCGTCCTACGACGACGATCTGCTGGCCGAAGTGCGCCTCTCCACGGTGCGTGGCGTCGGGCCCAGGATCCGGCTCCGCCTGATCGAGGCCTTTGGCTCCGCCGAGGGGGTCCTGGTGGGCAACGCGTCCCGGCTGCAATCGGTGCGGGGTGTAGGCCAAGCGGTCGCGACAGCGATCGGTAAAGCGCCCGACCGCGAAGCGGCCACCAAGATGCTGGAAGAAGCGGAGGCCTACGGCGTCCGCGTGCTCACACCCGCGATGGCGGAGTACCCGCCTGGCCTGCGAGAGATCCACGATCCTCCCGCCGTGCTCTACTGCCGGGGGCGGATCGCCCCGGAGGACGCCCGGGCCGTCGCCATTGTCGGCACCCGCCGAGCGACCCGGTACGGGCTGCGGCAGACCGAGGAGCTGGCCCGTGGCTTGGCCCAAGCCGGCGTGACCGTGGTGAGTGGCCTTGCGCGGGGCGTCGATGGGGTGGCGCACCGGGCCGCGCTCGAAGCGGGCGGTCGCACGCTCGCGGCGATGGCGGGCGGGTTGTCACGCATCTACCCCCCGGAGCACGCCCCGCTGGCCGATCAGGTCGCTCAGCGGGGCGCCCTCTTGGCCGAGGCTCCCCCGCCGATGCCGCCGATGAGCGGCTCGTTCCCGCAGCGCAACCGGATCATCAGTGGACTCTCGCTGGGCGTGCTGGTGATCGAGGCGGCCGAGCGCTCCGGCGCGTTGATCACCGCCCGACACGCCGCGGAGCAGGGTCGCGACGCCTTCGCGCTGCCGGGGCCGATCGACAGCCCACAATCGCGAGGCTGTCACCGGTTGATCCAGGAAGGGGCCAAACTGATCACTTCGATCGACGACTTGCTCGAGGAGATCGATTGCCTTGCGGCGCTCCGCGCGCCAGCGGCGCCAGCGGCGATGGCTAGCGCCCCGCCTCGCCAACCGGAGCCGGCGGTTGATTGGCCCGAGCCGGAGGGCTCGTTGCTCGCAGCGATCGGCGTCGAGTCGACAAGCGTCGATTCCCTCGTGGAGCAGACCGGCCTGCCGGTTGAGCGTGTGCTCGCTGGGCTGAGCCGGCTCGAGGCGGGGGGCGCCGTTCGCCGCTTGAGCGGGGTGAGCGTTTGCCTCACCTGAGAAGCTGTGCTGATTGGGTGGTGGTTGCGGTGTGCGGTCTGGTGGGTGGCTGTAGGGGTGCCTCCGGCGAGGGCCGCTGGTTCTGTCGGTTGCGCCACCTATTTGGCATGACCCGGCCATTCGTGCGACCCGATTGCTTTCTTCGGGACGGCTAACACCGCGCAGGATGCGCGGTCCTGTGGCCTGGAGCCCTCGACCACACACAACCGGCGGCGGAGCGGTTGGCCCGAGGTCAACGCCGCACGAAGCGGCCCGACAGGAGTCTTCAAGGATGAGACGATTCTTCCAAGCGACCGGCGCCACGTTAGCGGCGTTGGCGATTCTGGGGACGACTTCTGAGCGGGCTGCCGCGCAGTTCGTCTCGGTGAACAACTATCAAGCGGCTCCCCAGGCGACGGCGCAGCAGCCCTCGCCGGCGCCCCAGCCGGTGTACCAGGTCGCTTCGCGTCCCGCGTACGGAGCAACGGCCTACCAGCCGGCGGCGACCGCTTATCCCCCCGTGCAGCCCGCTCCTGCGGCGGTCTACTCGCACCAGACGCCCACTTACACGGCGGCTCAACCGACGCCGGCCTACGCCGCTCCCACGGCGCCCACCGCTCCGGTGGCGGCCTACCCGCGGGTGGCCCAAGCGGCTGAGTTGCCCACGCCCAGCGAGGTCGTTACCGCTCCCGCTGCGACGACGCCAACGCCGACCTACTCGGCGACGCCCTCCGAAGCGACTCCCACGTCGGGCGCCATGCCGTACGACGGTGGTTACCAACAGCAGGGCGCCACGTCCTACGCGACGCCGACCGCGAGCTACGGCGCCACGAACCACGGCGCTGTGAGCTACGGCTCCGCCGGCTGTGCAACAGGCGATTGCAACACGACCAGTGGCTACGCCGGCTATGACCACGCCTGTGCCACGCCCGCCTGCGACGCTGCTCCGGCGTGCAACCTGGCCCCCTGCCGGCCGCGTCGGCAGTGGTTCGCAGGCATCTACGGCCTGTACCTGAACCGGGCCGGTGACGCCTCGAAGCGGGCGGTCTCTTACATGACCGACACGACCGGCTGGACGGCCGGCAACGATTACTACTACTCGTCGGGTGACCCGATCCTCTTCACGGCCGACGCGTCGAACGACGACTTCTTCGGTGGTGAGATCCGCTTCGGCAGCACGTTTGGTTGCGATCCGTGTGCCTGCGGCCAGCCCTTCGCCTGGGAGGTTGGCTATTGGGGAATTGACGATGGTGAGGACGTCGCGACCTTGATCCTGCCCGGCACCGTCGGTCCGACCTACTTCGAGCGGATTTACACGCTCAATAACTACAACGGCCTCTACACTGACTTGGACGGTGGCGGCGCTACGTGGGCCAACCGGCCGATCTACGACGACAACGGCGACCCGGCCGACGGCGACCTCTCCGCCAACGACGTCCGCATCCTTGGCATGCGGGCTCGCCAAAGCTTCTCGGTGCAGAACCTGGAGCTCAACTTCTGGCGGTTCGGCACGCCGACCGCGGCATCGCCATGCGGCATCGGCGGGGGGGGCATCGCTTCGGCCTGCGGCGTAGGCGGAGGAGCTTGCGGCGGCGGCTCTTGCGGAGTCGATGCATGCGGTTGCGGCCCAGCCGCGTGTGCTCCTTGCCGCCCTCCGCGTCGCTTCTTTGTGAATGGTTTGGTCGGCCTCCGGTACATGCGTGTCGATGACGACTTCGGCCTCGATTGGCAGTTCACGACGGTCGATGGTACGGGCAACCCGCCTTCCGGCTGGCCGACTGCTTACGAGAGCTTCCCGGCCGATGACAACTCGGTGATCTTCTCGGACTACGACGCAACGAACGACTTGGTCGGTTTCCAGCTCGGCTGCAGCATGAACTGGCTGGTCGGTTGCAACTGGAACTTCTTCTGCGACTCGAACTTCGGCATCTACGGCAACGACGCCCAGGTCAACAAGCGGGTCTACGGCGGCGGCGCCTCGGTTGTCACCTTCCAAGACGGCTCGCCCGCTTCGGTGGTCGGCGACGACACCACGGTCGCGTATGTCGGCGAGTTGCGGGTGGGGGTCGGTTACCAAGTGACCTGCAACTGCCGGCTCACCGCGGCGTACCGGTTCATCGGCATCGGCGGCTTGGCCCTCGGAGCCGAGGAGTACCAGAGCACCGAGTGGTCGAACGCCGTGCTTGCCAGCCACATCGACGCGAACAACTCGATCATCCTGCACGGCCTGCAAGCGGGCGTCGAGTACAAGTACTGAGAAGAACATGCCGCGGTGGCGAACCCCGCCGCGGCTGCTAAGCCCCCCTTGGTGTGGCGAGGCCCGTCGACTTCACGTCGGCGGGTCTCGTCGCCTTTTATGGGGCAGGAGCTTTGCGGATCAGTCGCGGGGCGGGGCCTGAGTCGCCGCCATCAGCATGCGGAAGCCCGGGTCGCTGCGGAGCGGAGCGAAGTCACTCTCCCCGGCGACCAAGTCGCGAAGGCTGCGATCCAGATCGAAGGCCCGTTTCAGACGCCGCAACGCCGGCAAGCGACAATCGGCCAGGCTGTAGTAGCAGGCCAGGTTGTAGTTCAGCAGGGCGTCGTCGGGCGTGTGGCGCAGGGCGTCTTCGAGGGCGCGGATCGCATCGCCCAGCCGACCGGTCCGCTTGTAGCACCAGCCGAGGGCGAGCCAAGTCTCAGACGTCTCGGGGTTGAGCTCGGCGCTGCGTCGCAGCGGGAAGAGGGCTTCGCCGAACCGCGACATCTCGCGGAGGCACTCGCCCAGCAAGTAGGAAGCCCGGTGGTCGCCATGAACCAGCTTGCCGCGGCGTTGCAGAGAGCCGAGTGCCTGCTTGTGCATGCCGAGTTCGAGATAGCCCTCCGCTTCTCGCGAGGCGCTGTCGAGCTGCATGCGGTGGCGTTTGGGGGCGGAGAGAGCCGTCATGGGAACCGTGCCGGGTGACCGAGTGATTCGTCGCACGAACCGCCGATCCCTGGCGCTGCCTGCATTCTAAGGGAACCGGCCGAAGCCCCAAACGATTTGGCGAGCAAATGGCCGCAAGTCACGGTGGCGCAAGGGCTAGAAAATGTTGGCGCCCGTAAGGGCCGATTCGGGTGGCGCCGCTGGGGCAAAACGTGCCGCCCGGTTTTCTTTCGGTTTTCTTGCACGGACCGGGCCGCGCCCCGTCACTACAACCGTTGAGGGTTCTCAACACCTACCCAGCTCCCAGACGGCAAGACGATGCGACTCACTCTTCGGACGCTGCTCTCTTACCTCGATAACGTGCTGGACGACCCCTCGCGGGCCGAGCTGGAGCGTCAGATCGAGTCGAACGAGAACGCCAGCGAATGGATCCACCGGACCCGCGACGTGATGCGACGGCTGAAGCTCGGCGCGCCGGACGTCGACGGGGCTAGCTCCGTCGATGATCCGAACACGGTCGCCGAGTACCTCGACCGGACGCTCCCCGAGGAGAGCGTCGCCGAGTTCGAGCGGGTCTGTCTTGAGTCGGACGCGATGCTCGCGGAGGTCGCGTCGTGCCACCGGGTGCTGGCGATGGTCCTGGCCGAACGCCCGGACGTGGACCCGGACACGCAGAAGCGGCTCCACCGATTGCAGGCCGACTTGGCCGAGGCGACGCGCTCCCGTGTCGAGACAGCTCACCCGAAGCCGATGGCCGCCGAGTCTCCCCGCACGCCCGAGCCAGCGCCGAACCCGGGCCGGCCTGAGAAGCCGGTCCCGGAGTACCTCCGTCAACAAGACGAGGGCTCGTGGCTCCGCTGGGCGCCCGCAATCGCGGCGCTCTTGTTGCTCGCCATCACGGCAGGTCTCGCCTTCCGCCCCGGCGGGTGGCTCAACCCGGCCCCGCAGGTGGCGAAGCAGGATGGGGAGCCATTGGTCGTTCCCGAGCTAGCGGACGACTTGCAAGAGGCCGCAGGCGAAGCCGAAGGGACGGCTGATGACGCAACGGAGCCAGTGGCAAACCCCGCCGAGTCAGAGGGAACCGAGCAGGAGACCCCGAGTGAGGCGACGGGTGATGGTGAAGAGTTGGTAGATGAGAGCGAAACCGAGATCACCTCCGAACCCGAGGCGACCTCAAAGAGCGAACCAGACACCGAGGTGCCGGTCGAGGTTACCGATCCGGCCGACCCTGCGGAAGAAGTGATGGAAGAACCGGCCAATGAGGCGGCAGCGGACCAACCCGAGGTTCTCGATGATCCAACGCCGGAGGATCCCGAGCCCGCTCTGCCCGAGTTCACTCCACCTCCGATCCGCTACCTTAGCGCGGCGGATCAGATCGGCTTGCGTGAGATCGAGCCCGGCAGCTGGCGACGACTCGAGATCGACGCGGAGTTGAGCGAGCCCACACGGTTCGTGTCGGCGCCCACTTACCGCAACGCTTTTGTCCTGGGTCCGGGCGTCGGCGCCGAGTTGGTCGATCTGACCGTGGCGGTGCTCTCGCCGAGCCCCGATGCGGAGACGCCCCCTCGCGTTGAGTTGACCTATGGCCGACTCGTGCTGAGCCAGGAGGGCGACTCGGAAGAGCCGGTCACGGTGGAGGTGGTGATCGATAGCGTGCCCTACGCGGCGACTTTGGGCCCGGGCGCGGTGCTGGCGATCGCAGCGGATCGTCCGTTCGACTCGGGCCACCCGGCGCTCGAAGCACGGGCTCCGTTGGTGGCGATGGCCCACGGGCTGGCGGGGACGATCGAGTGGTCGTCGGCGGATGTCGGTCTGAAAACCACCAAGCCGCGTCCCTGGATCATCGTTGGTGACGAGGCAGCACGCATCCCGGCCGCCTTGAGCGACGCCGGCTGGGTCGATCGACTCGAGGTCTCGCCGGCCGATCGCTACGCCCAGCCCGAGTTGGCCCGCGGCTTATTGACCGGTGAGCCCGTCTGGCCCCAGCTGCTGGTCGTCGCGGGCGAGGAGAGCTTCCAAGAGGTCCGCTCGTTGGCCGCCCGTGCGGCGGCTGCCGTGGGGCACCCCGACCCGCTGGTCGATTCGTTCCGCCTCGCCAAGGAGTCGGCCCGTTGGCGGGAGAACCTGCAAATGCTCCGTGACACGGCCAGCCGCAGCGTCGCGCAGGCGGGCGAGATCCAGCGGGTCTTTGGCGAGATGTTCGGCGAGCGGACCGCGGAAGAGTTGATCGACATGGTGATCGGCTTCCGCGACGAGGAGATCGGCTTCGATGCCGAGACAGTCGCCCGGGGCGTTTTGCCCGAGGTTATCGTGCCGGCGTTAAAGTCGGATGACTTGGCGACCCGGGTGCTCGCCAGCCTGGTTCTGGAGGATGCGATCGAGCCAATGGAGCGTCCCTACCGCCCGCTGGATTCGGCCCGGAAGCGGCTCCAAGCGATCCGGCGGGTGGAGAAGCAGCTCTTGGACGGTGACCTGACGCCGCGGGGCCGCTGACCCCCGATGGGAAAGGATTCGCAAGAAGGCCGCCCAGGCTCGGTTTCGCGAGGGGCCCCGCCGCGGTAGACTGCGGTGCTTCCGGTGATCCGGTAGGAGCGGCCGAGTTGGCCGCCCGAGATGCTTGATAAATCCGCGGGCCCGCCCGCCGGCCACGCCTGTGGCGGAGGTAGCAACAAGGTGCAGATACAAGTCACGGCCCGGCATGGGCATCTGAGCGAAGAGACCCAGGATCGACTGAAGTCCAAGGCTGAAAAGCTTTTACGGCATTTTGATCGATTGACTTCAATCGAGTGGGTCATCGACCTCCAGAACCCCCAAAAGCCGAATGTCGAGCTGCTCGTATCCGCAGAGCATAAGCACGACTTCGTGGCCCACGACCAATCGGAGAACCTGCTGACCTCGGTCGAGGCGGCGGTTCACAAGGTCGATCAGCAGCTGCGTAAATACAAAGAACGGACGATCGAGAACCACCGCGACCCCGATGTGAAGCGTCAGGCCGCCGAAGGGCTGGCTGACAGTGGAGCGGACGAAGCGGACGATAGCGAAGACTGACACGACTCAAGCAGCGATCGCCCCGGCCCACACCGCTCTGGCAGCAGGCGGCCGCGTCGGCTCGGGGGCGACACCGCGCAGCACATTCAGGCTGAAACAAGATGGACTTTGCCGACTTCATCAGCAAGAAAGCGATCCGGCCGCAGCTCGAAGCGACCGATAAAGAGGGCGCGATCCGCGAGATGGTGCAGGCCCTGCTCGACGCGGGCGAAATCGCTCAGGACCAGTTCGACGGCATCGTGCAGAAGGTGCTCGACCGAGAGGAGCTGGGCAGCACCGGCATCGGTCGTGGCGTCGCGGTGCCGCACACGAAGCACCCCAGTGTGGAGAAGCTTTGCGGGGCCGTAGCCGTGAGCGAGGCGGGCGTCGAGTTCGCCAGCCTCGACGGCGACCCGGTCCACCTGCTCTTCCTCCTGGTGTCGCCCCCCGACCGACCGGGCGACCACCTGCGGGCGTTGGAGAATGTCTCTCGGCGTCTGCGTGACGATCAATTCTGCCGATTCTTGCGTCAGAGCAAGACGGCCGACGACATCTGGCAGCTCCTCGGAGAGGCCGACAACAACCAGTTCGGGGCTTGAGGCGTGCGGGCCCGGCTCGTCGCCGGTCCGTTCCCCCTCAGCGGAGTCCCAAAGCGAGAGAAAGCGTGAGCAACGAGCGACCCGTGGCGACTCGCCGACTGACCGTGCGACAGCCGAACGGGTTGCACATGAGGCCGCTCGACGGCATCGCGCGCATCGCCAGCCAGTACAACTCCGAGATCACTCTGGTCAACGACTCTCATCGAGCCGACGCCCAGAGCATTATCGAGATGCTGGGGCTGGCCGCTGAGCACGGTTCGGAGGTCGTCGTCGAAGCTTCTGGCGACGACGCCGAGCAGGCGGTCGAGGCGATCGCGCGGTTCATCGAAAGCGACGCGGAACAGGAAGCCCAACAGGAAGAGCCGCCGGCGAGCTGAGGCTCTCCATGCGGGTTCGGCTTGTCGGGCTGGCACAACACACAACACACAACCCGGCGCCGACCGCCCTTCGTGGGGTGGCGAGCGGCCGGCCTCGTCGAGAACACACGTCACGGATCGCGGCGCGGACCAATCCACCTCTGGTTGGTCCCCGCGGAACGTGGCGCGACGGGGCAGGGGCCGACGGCGCCGATCGGGGGCCGCGATGTTACGGCTGCAGGGCATTGCCGTTTCGCCTGGCGTGGCGATCGGCGAGGCGTTAGTCCTCGACAACGAGGGGTTCAGGATCCCTCGGCGGTTCCTGCCGCGCGACGCCATCGATCGCGAGATCGCCCGCCTCGCCGAGGCGATCGACGCCACCACGGCCGAGATCAACGCGAGCCGCGCCCGAATCACCGAGCGCCTCGGAGACGACTACGGCTCGATCTTCTCGGCACACGCTCAGATGGTGAACGACCGCAAGCTCCGGGCGGAGCTTGAGGAGCTCATCCGCGATCGACACTACTCGGCCGAGTACTCCGTCAGCCGCGTGCTTCGGCGTTACGCCAAGGTATTCCAGTCGCTCGAGGGCGCCTACATGGCGGAGCGGGCGAACGATGTCTTTGACATCGAGAAACGCCTCCTGCGCCGACTGCTGGGCGAGAAGCGTGAGGAGCTGGGCCAGGTCACTTCCGAGGTGCTGGTCTTCGCCCGCAACCTCACGCCGAGCGAAACGGCGGCGATGAAGCCGGAGTTCATCCGCGGCTTCGCCACGGAGATCGGCGGCCCCGGCAGCCACACGGCGATCGTCGCCGAGGGACTGGGCATCCCCGCGGTGGTCGGCACCGGCTCGTTCCTCTCGGACCTGTCGGGCGGAGAGACCGTCATCATCGATGGCGACGAGGGCGTTGTCATCCTGCGACCCGACGAGGAGACCCTCGCCCGCTACCAGCACGAGGCGGCCGAGCAGCGGACGCTCATGGCCAAGCTCCACGAGCTGGCCGATAAGCCGTGCGAGACGCTCGACGGTGAGCGGATTCAGCTACTGGGCAACATCGAGTTCCCCGCCGAGACCTCGCTCTGCCTTGAGCGGGGTGTCGACGGCATCGGGTTGTATCGGACCGAGTTTCTGTTCCTCTCGGGCGACCGCATCCCGACCGAGGAAGAGCATTACACCGCTTACCGCGAGGTCGCCGCCGCGATGGACGGCCGGCCGGTTGTTATGCGGACGCTCGACTTGGGCGCGGACAAGCTGCCGCTGTTCCCGATGCCGGAGGACGAGCGGAACCCGTTCCTCGGCCTGCGGAGCATCCGCCTCGCACTGAAGCACGTCGACCTGTTCCGCATGCAGCTCCGCGCCATCCTGCGGGCCACCACGTCCGGCGACGTGCGGGTCATGTTCCCGCTGATCAGCACGGTGCTGGAATTGCGGCGGGCGAAGATGGTCCTCGCCGACGCAATGGAGGACCTCGAGGAGGAGGGCGTCGAGTTCAACCGCGACATCCAGGTCGGCATGATGGTCGAGGTCCCCTCGGCGGTCGTCATGATGGAGCGGTTCGTCGACGAGGTCGATTTCTTCAGCATCGGCACCAACGACTTGGTGCAGTACACGCTGGCGGTCGATCGCAGCAACAAGGACGTCGCCTCGCTGTACACCAGCGCCGACCCGGCCGTCATCCGACTTGTGAAACAGGCGGTCGATACGGCAATCGCCGGTGGTAAATCGATCAGTCTGTGCGGCCAGATGAGCGGCGCCCCGCTCTACACGATGCTGCTCCTCGGTCTCGGGCTGCGGACACTGAGCGTCACCCCGGCCGCTGCGCCCGAGGTGAAACGAGTCTGTCGCAGCACCACGATCGAACACTGTGAAGAGGTCGCCCGGCGTGTGCTCACGCTCGAGAGCGCCCGCGACGTGAAGACTTACCTGCGGGAGGAGCTCTCGAAGCTGCTGCCCGACCAACCCGTTTAAAGCGAACACACGTGCGTCCGCGACCCACGCGACGCCACCACACACCGAACCACGAGAGATCACCATGAAGACGGAGATGCTCATCAACGTCGCGCAGGCGGAAGAATGCCGCATCGCGGTCGTTGAGAACGGCGTGCTCGAAGAGCTCTACACCGAGCGCGCCAGCCAAGACAACTACGTCGGCAACATTTACAAGGGGAAGATCGTCAACCTCGAGCCGAGCATCCAGGCGGCGTTTGTCGACTTCGGCGTCGGCCGGAACGGCTTCCTGCACATCAGCGACGTCGAGGCGCAGTACTTTCGGCAAGGGGGCTTCGACCCGGACGTCCCCATCGAGCGCGACGGCTCCCAGCCGGGCGCCGAGGACCTCGACGATGACGACGATGAAGAGGGCGAGGGCGGCGCCGCCACCAAGACGCGCCGCAAGACCCGCCGCCCCGGCGTCCGCCCGCGGGTGAAGCCGCCGATCGAGGACATTTTCCGCCGCGGCGACGAGGTTGTCGTGCAGGTGATCAAGGAGGGCATCGGCACGAAGGGCCCGACCCTCTCGACCTACATCAGTATCCCCGGGCGTTACCTCGTGTTGATGCCCGCGCTGGGCCGGATCGGTGTGTCACGAAAGATCGAGGACGAGGACGCCCGCAAGCGTCTCCGCGCGATCCTCCGCCAGCTCAACCCGCCGAAGGGCCTCGGCTTCATCGTCCGCACCGCGGGCACCGACCGGACGCAGAAGGACCTGTCGCGTGACCTCGCGTACCTGCTGCGGCTCTGGAAAATGATCACCAAGCGGATCAACACCCAGGACGGCCCCGGCGCCCTCTACCAAGAGTCGGACATCGTCATCCGCACGATCCGCGATATCTTCTCGGGCGACATCGACTCGATCCAGATCGACGAGGAGGAGGCGTACGAACGCGCCCGCGACTTCCTGAAGGTCGTCATGCCACGGTACGTCGACCGCCTGCAGCACTACGAGGGCAAGGAACCCCTCTTCGTGAAGCACAAAGTCGACGAGGAGATCTCGCGGATCAACGACCGTCACGTGCCGCTCAAGGGGGGCGGGTCGCTCGTTATCGACCAGACCGAGGCGCTCGTCGCGATCGACGTGAACTCTGGTAGCTTCCGGACGAGCGCCGGGCACGAAGAGTCGGCGTACCAGCTCAACTGCATCGCCGCCAAGGAGATCGCCCGCCAGCTCCGCCTCCGCGACCTGGGCGGCGTGATCGTCAACGACTTCATCGACATGCGCCGCGAGCGCTACCGCCGCAACGTCGAGCGGACGCTCAAGGACGCCATGAAGCGCGACCGCGCCCGGGCGAAGATCCTGCGGACCAGCCCGTTCGGCCTCATCGAGATGACCCGCCAACGCATCCGCCCGAGCCTCAAGCGGAGCGTCTACCGCGAGTGCCCCGGCTGCGCCGGCACCGGCCTGGTGAAGGCGGCCGAGTCGATGGCGATCGACGTGATCCGCAAGCTCCAGCAGGTGGTCCACCGGGATCGCGTCGCGCTAGTCACGGTCACCGTCGAGCTCGACGTGGCGACCTTCCTCAACAACCGCAAGCGGCGTGAGCTAGCGCAGATGGAGGACGATGGATCGGTTGAGATCCAGGTTCTCGGCAAGGAGGGCGTGTCGCCCGAGCACATCGAGCTCGCCTGCGAGGACGCCGACAGCCGCCCCGTGCGCGTCGACCTGAGCTAATCGCGATGGCCGTGCCGACGCCCGATAATCAGCCGACGGCTGACGAGCTGGCCCGCGTTGCGGAACTGCTCCAGTGCGTTGCCGAAGACCGTTCGCTGCTGGCCGTCCTTGACGGCGAGCAGCGCCAGCGATTGCTGCGCTACGCCAACCAAGTCGCGTTGCCCGACCGCACCGCGCGCCGCAAACTGCGCAAGGCCCGCGCGCAGCAGGAACAAGGCCGCCAAGACGAGCTCCGCGAAGCGGACGAGCAGACCCTCGCCCAGACCGGCATCCGCCGGCAATACAGCGTGCGGCAGCTGAAGCGGGCCGAACCCCCAGCGCCGGGCGAATTAGTTGATGATGGCGCGGGAGTGATAAATGGTACGCGACCGGCGACCCCGAATAACCCTGACCAAGCTTGGTCGGGGCGATCAGAGCCTGGGCGGGGTTCCGGTAAGCCTCCACATGCTGATGACGTTCAGAAAGAGGCTCCCCGGCTCAATGTCGAGCGGTGTTGCTACACCTGCAAGGCGAAGTACGACCGGGTCCACCACTTTTATGACGCCCTCTGCCCCGAGTGCGCCGAGCTGAACTGGACCAAACGGAACCAGACCTGCGACCTCACGGGCCGCTACGCGCTGGTGACTGGCGGTCGAGTGAAAATCGGCTACCAGGCGGCGCTCAAGCTGCTGCGGGCCGGGGCGCACGTCGTCGTGCTCACACGGTTCCCCCGCGATGGCGCTCGGCGTTTCCTCGAGGAGGACGACAGCGGCGACTGGCGAGACCGCCTCACGCTGCACGGCGTTGATCTGCGCGACACGCCCGCCGTCGAGTCGCTTGCGGACCACTTGCTCGCCACGCTCCCGCGGCTCGACTTCCTGCTGAACAACGCCTGCCAGACGGTCCGCCGCCCGCCGGGGTTCTACGCGCACCTCATGGAGGGCGAACGCCGCCTCGCCCGGGCGTTGCCCAGCGGCGCGAAGGCGTTGCTCGAATCGCACGAGTCGTTGCGGCACGACATCGACGAACCGACCGGCGAGTTGCTCGCCCCCGACGCGGTCGATAACCTCGCCGCGAAGCTCGTGAGCGGCGGGGCCGAGGCGGCCGAGCTGTCGCAGTTGGTGCTAACTGACGAGGATCAGCAGGGCGGCGAGTCGCTCTTTCCGGAGGGCCATTATGATCACGACCAGCAGCAGATCGACCTGCGGGACATCAACAGCTGGCGGCTCCGCTTGGCCGAGGTATCGACCGTCGAGCTTCTTGAAGTGCAACTCGTGAACGCGGTCGCCCCGTTCATCCTCAACGCCCGACTGAAGCCACTGATGTCACGCTTCCCGTCTCGCGACAAGCACATCGTGAACGTCTCCGCGATGGAGGGGGTCTTCTACCGCGCGTACAAGACCGACAAGCACCCGCACACGAACATGGCGAAGGCGGCCCTCAACATGATGACCCGCACGTCCGCTCAGGACTACGCGGCGGACGGCATCCACATGAACGCGGTCGACACGGGCTGGATCACCGACGAGGACCCGGCCCACATCGCGGCCCGCAAGAAGGAAGACCTCGGCTTCCACCCGCCGCTCGACATCGTCGACGCGGCCGCCCGGATCTGCGCCCCGCTCTTCGACGGCCTGATCACCGGCGAGCACGTGTGGGGGAAGTTTTTGAAGGACTACCAGGTCTCGCCCTGGTGAGGTTGGATCAACCGCCGATGAATTTTCGGATCTCCCACCGCCAGATCGCCACGCTACTCGTAGCGATCTGGTTGCCGGCGTCTGAAGGGTTGCTGGCGCTGGAGGCGATAGATTTCCGAATAAGCCACAGACTGCTCTCGACTGCGTCGGCTTCTACCTCGGCACGCTCACATTGGTCGCCATCCCGTTTGGCTTGGGTGCTCAGTGGCTCATGAGACGGAAATGACCGTTCGGCGGATCGCGGCGCCGAGGTAGTGCGTAGGAGGTGCTCGCAACCCTAGTTGTGCTACCCTCTGCGTAGTCGCCTAGCGAGGCCAGACGCGAGCGGGCTCGCGATCAGCAGGAGCAGCGCCGAGCTCGGCTCGGGAACCGTCGTCAGCGACTGGGCGAACATCCATTCGTACACGTCCTGCGAGGCGTAGAAGCGGCTCCAGGTGTTGTGCCCCGCGCCCGGGTACTCCGTGTAGCGCGTCAGGCCGGACACCGCCATCGGCCCGCCGGCCCCGAGGCTGCCCTCCGGGAAGTCGATCAGTGCGCCCCGCTCTTCGCCAGCAAGCACGTTGAAGGTCTCTCGCGAGAAAGCGACATCGACCGCGTTGTCTCGGTCGCCGTGGGCGAGCCAGATCGGCGTCTCCTGCAGCGCGGGCGCTAGGCTCTCGTCGATGAACGACCCCGCCACGGGCGCGGCGGCGGCGAACCGGAGGAGGTCCGGGTTGATGGCGTTGAAGAGGTGGAGATAGTGCATCGTCCCGAAGCCTCCCATCGACAGCCCGGTGAGGTACAGGCGGTCGCGATCGACGGCGTAATCGCTCAAGACTTCGTCGAGCACTTCGGTGGTGAGGTCGGTCTGATTGACCACCGCCCAACCGTTCGAGGCAGGGAGCTGTGGCGCTACGAGGATCGCGGGGAACTCGCTCTCGGTCTTGCTGATGAGGCTGCTGATGTTGCGGCTGACCTGCCGCGTGTTATCGGTCCCCGATTCGCCGGAGCCGTGCAGGAACAGGACCAGCGGGTACTCCTGCGACGCGTCGTAGCCGTCGGGGAGGAAGACTCGGTACCCCATCTCGGCGCCGAGACGTTCCACGGACCCCTCGAGCCCTTCTTGCCAGGTCCGGGCGTACGTGATTGATGCCGTGCCGATCAGGGCGAACGCCATTGCGAGCGCCGAGTGGTTAGGTATTCGAATGAACATCAGAGGTCTCCGTGGAAGAGATGAACGACCTGAATGGCGCCCAGGACATTCGGAGCGGCGGGCGAGATCTTGGAATGGGGGCCCAAAACTAGCGAATTACCAGCCCGAATGCCCCGGCTATCGGTTCGAAGCCCTCCGGCACTCGGGGGCCTGAAGGCCCTCGACAGCCTCTCCGGCTCCCGGTATTCTATGGGGCTCGACGAATCCAAACCCCGACCGCCAGGTCGTTTCCCCCTACTATTGCTGGGGCCCCGGCAGCTTAGGCACGAAAACCATGTACGCGATCCTGATTGACGGCGGCCGCCAGTACAAAGTCGAAGAAGGCCAGGAGCTGGCCCTCGACTACCGTGAGGACGCCAAGCCGGGCGACAAGCTCACGCTCGACCAGATCGCCGCCGTGGGCGAAGGGGCCGACCTGAAGATCGGCACGCCGACCGTCTCGGGCGCGAGCGTCACGGCCGAGGTCCTCGGCACGGGGCAGGGCGTGAAGGTCGATGTCGTGAAGATCCGCCGTCGCAAGAACAGCCGCCGCCATACCGGCCACCGCAAGATGTTCACCAAGGTGAAGATCGCGGCGATCGCAGGCTGAATCGTAAGATCGCACGGCTCATTGATCGCGTGAGCCAAGCCGCTGGCCGCAGCCGGCCAATCTCCCTGCGGCAGCGCGCTGCGCAGCTCCCGGGGTGGCGTCTCTCCAGCGGCCGACGATCAGTCGGCTCCCGCCGACAGTTGAGACGGTCCGTAAGCCGTAAGCAGCGCCCGGCAAGGGGCTCGCGCTTAGGTTCTCCCCCTTCGGCTCTCTGGCCCGGTCCGCCTCGTGGTCACCTCACCGCGACCTTGCCGCCTTGTTCGCGTACACAGAACAGGTGCTTGCTCGAGCGGATGAAGAGGTCGCCCTCGGAGAGGGCGGGCGTGCCGCTGAAATCGCCCCCGTCGCTCAGTTGGTTCACGGCGATCTGCTCGAACTTCTCGCCGAGACGGATGACGTAGCCGGTGCCGTCTCGACCGAGGTGGTACATGCGGTCGCCGGCGACGACGGGCGAGGCGTAAGGCATCTGGCCGAAGCGCCCGCCACCGCCACCGCCTCGGCCGAACCGCCCGCCTCCCCCGAAACGACGACCTTCGCCGCCGGGGCCGCGGCCGTCTCGTTCGGTTCGTGGCCCGCGTGGCGGGCCCTGCGGAGGGGTGTTTGCTTGGACTTGGTTTCCCTCGGGCTTCTGCAGTCGTGCCTGGTAGATCCGCTCGGCGGTTGCGGCATCGACGCAGTCCACGCCATTGCGTCCGATCCAGTGGATGCGACCCTCGTGGATGAGGGGCGAGGCGATCGAGCCCCGCAGCGGGGCGCTCCACACGACGTGCGAGTCGGTCACGTCACCCGTTCCGCCGGCTCGCACGGCGAGCGACCCGCCCCGACCGGCGAGCAGGTAGACCGTGTCTCCCTCGACGACCGGGCTGGAAGTCACCGTGTCGTTATCGACGCCTCGGCACTGCCACAGTTCCTCGCCCGTGTCGGGGTTGAGGCCGAACATTTTAAACGGTGCGGCGGCGACCAACTCGGTGCGCCCCGCCACTTCGACGAGGACCGGGGTCGACCAGCAGCCGTTCCAGCCCTCCTCGCCAAACCGCCAAACCTCTTCGCCGGTTTTCTTGTTCAGCGCGATCAGGGCGTTGGCTTCGGCGGTCGCTGCGAAGATGACGAGGTCGCCGTGCAAGATCGGGCTCGAGGCGGAGCCCCATCGCTTCGCGCCAAAACCGTCGCCGCAGTCGGTCTGCCAGAGCCGGTTGCCTTGCAGGTCGAACGCGTGAGCCCCCGAACGACCGAAGTAGGCGTAGACCCGCTCGCCGTCACTCACCGGCGTGTGGCTGGCGTAACCGTGCTGGGCGAACATGCCGCCGTACTCGTCTTCCGGGAGCTTCGCCGGGACTTCAACCTTCCACAGTTCCTCGCCCGTGGATCGCTCGTAGCAGGCGAGCACCCGCTTGAGGTCCGCTTGGTCACCCGGGTCCTCGGTGTTGAGTCCGTAGCCGGTGTAGCACGTCACCAGCACCCGGTCGCCGACGACGATCGGGCTTGACGAGCCGGGCCCGGGCAGCTCGATCTTCCAGGCGAGGTTGGTGTTGTTGCCCCAGGTGACGGGGGGCGCCGGATCGGGCGACACGCCCGTGCCGTTGGGGCCACGGAACCGCGCCCAGTCGGCCGCGTCGGCGGAGCCGTCCGAGAGGGCGATCAGGACGATCGCGGCAAGAGCACGAGGCAGGGATCGCAACATGACGGGTTCTCTGGCGGAAGAGGCGGGGCGTACGCTCTAGCCGAGAACACAGGGACGGCTCCCGGAGATCAAGCAGGTAGAACCCCGCAAAGTTGGTTGGGTTCCGCCAAAAGCCTATCGCACTCACCCCGAGGCGACCACAACGCCCCACAGTCGCTCTCGGAAGGTGGTGCGAACCTCCCGGAAGCCTGCGCCGTAGAGGCGGGCTGATTGCTCTTCGACCGTCTCGTGACAGTCGTCGCCGCTCTCGCGCGGACCGCCGAAGTCGTGCAGGTTGCTCGCTTCCCACCGGTCGAGCAGGGGGCCGAACGTGTCAGGGATGAGCCCCGCAGCGAGCGAGCCACGCATGTGCTCGCCCCACTCTTCGAGCAGCTCGCGGTAGGTCCGGTCCGAAGGGGGGCGGTACTCGTCGCCGTTGATGAAGGCGCCGTCTGGCTTGAGCGCCGCGTGGCAGGCGGTGAACACGCGGTTCTTCTCGACCGAGTCGAGGTGGTGCAGGGCGGAGGTGCTGACGATTGCGTCGGCGGGCCCCACGGCCTCGTTCCAGGGCTCCTGGGCGCGACTGGCGAGATATCGGGCCCGTTTGCCGAAGCGGGCGAGGCGGCGTCTGGCGAGCCGCAGGAAGGGCTCGGAGGGATCGACCACGGTGACGGTCGCCTGCGGGAATCGTTCCAAGACCCGCTCCGCCAGCCGCCCCGAGCCGCCACCCAGGTCGATCACGTGCGACGGCGACTCGACTACTTCGGCCAGGGCGTCGACGACCCTCTCTTGGACCTCGTCGTAGAGGGGGTGAATGACCGGTCCGGCGGCGTCGTAATCGGCGGCCGCTTGGTCGGCGTTCCAGCGATAGGTGGCGGTGCTCATGCCGGCAGAGACCGGAGCGGGCCGTCACGGGTTCGCTTTCGCTCGCTTCCCGCTTTCTACCGTCTGTTCTCAGGTTCTCAGTAAGTTGAGCCCATCGACCAAGCCGCCGGCGGCAGCCGGCCGATCATCCCGCCGAGGATCGCTGCCCCGGCGCCCAATCAATCGGCTTCCGCCGACAGTTGAGACTCATCTCGCAGGAGAGCCCGTTGTATCGTTTTCCGGGCCGAGCAACTCGGCGTAGTTCGGCCTGGGGCCCTTCCCGCCGTCTTCAACAACTCCTTCAGGAGGCTCGGTAGATGGCAGTCGTCGGGGGGGATCGAGGGCGATCGGGCGGCCGCAGTCGATCGACTCGCCGGGGGCCAGCACAGGGGAGCGAAAGCCCGGGATGCTGAGGTAGGCGAGCGACACGCCGTACAGGGTGTAGTCGCCGTGGCCCGGGCCGTCGAAGTCGATGAACGTGTGCGTGACCGAAGCGGTCAGTCGCCACTCGGGCGTGAGCCAGTAGTGCAGGCCGGCCTCGGGCGTGAAGGCAGCCGCGAGGTCGTACTCGGTCCCTTCGCCGCTCTCCTGGAAGGCCCAGTCGAGCGATGACCCACCGAGGAAGAGGCTTGCCCCGATGAACGGCGCGAGACGCGTCGGGGTTTGCAGCCGCCCGCCGAGCTCAAGGCCGCCCGCGATGCCCCCATCGTCGTCGGCCAGGGCGATCCCACGCACGCCGACGCGGGTCTCGACAACGCCCTCGTAATCCTCTGGGTAGCCGTAGGCGCCCACGGCGACCTCTCCGGCGGCGGGGGAGTCGCTCGCGGCGATCGAGGAGTACCAGCCGGTCCTTTCCTGCGGTGACGCTACGGGCGTCGATCGACTGCTTGGCCATCCGGCCGAGGTTGCCGGTGTGGACGGGATATTTGCGGTCGTATTCCGGGTCCCCCTTCGCCCAGCGTGAGCCGGCGCACCCCGACACTCCGACCGTCATCAACAACAGGCAGACGATCGACCTGAAGGGCATGGCGAGTGATCGACCAGAGGGTGGGCAGAGGGGGGCGAGAAGCGGGTTCTCGCCGACTCGTGAAAGCGTGTCCACGCCGACCGGGTCGCGTGTTTTACCCTGTTTGCCCAAACCGTTCTGGGTGAGACGAAAAAGCTTCCATCGACCGATACGGTCGTTTACGAGTGCCTGAATCGACCTAAGTGTTTTCTAGGATGCAACTTAGAGCGTGCATCGGGCCTTCATCTTGTCTTCTTCGGATCTACTTTGCATGACACAACCTGTTGTGTGCTAGCAAGTTACGACACACAAGGATTTGCATTGACGGCGAGCTTGAAGCGCGTAGGATTTGCGACCCGACGAACCAAATGTTGTGGCTTGATGGGCATCGGCTACAATATATTGGGGTGGAGAAGCGTTTTTTACTCCTGATTATCGGGAGTTGGCTCCGATAGGGGCCACATATGGGGGCGGACCTCTGAGGAGGTCGCTCGCAAGGACGCGATGCGAAGAACCGCTGCAGGAGGACGGCAAGGTGGGCCGAAGAAAGCCTGCGGTGGATTGGTGGACAAGAGTTCACCAATTTGATAGGTAAGGATGCCCATTCTTACAGAGCCTGACAGGAGGTAATCGTGGCGACAGTTGACGCCGATTTGGCCAAGACGCAATCCGAGACCCTGGGAGCAAACGCCCCCGCCGAGAAGTCCTTCCACGGACGGGTCAAATTCGACGCCACGTTCTGCCCGCCGGCCAGCGAAGTGGCCGACGTGTTCGACACGGTGAACTGGGAGATCCGCTCGTCCAGCATCAAGGATGAGAACGGCGAGGTGCTGTTCGAGCAGAACAACTGCGAAGTGCCCACGTTCTGGAGCCAGCTGGCGACCAACGTCATCTGCAGCAAGTACTTCTACGGCGAAGTCGGCACGCCGGAGCGTGAGTACAGCGTCCGCCAGCTGGTGCACCGCGTCAGCCGCACGATCGCCGATTGGGGCCTCGAAGACGGCTACTTCGCCAGCAAGGAAGACGGCGAGCGCTTCTACCGCGACCTGTCGTGGCTTTGCCTGCACCAGCACGGCGCCTTCAATTCGCCCGTCTGGTTCAACGTCGGCCTCTACCACCAGTACGGGGTGAGCGGCGCCAGGTGCAACTGGCGTTGGGAACCGCAGTCGCAGACGGTCGTTCAGCCGGATAACCCGTACGAGTACCCCCAGGGCTCGGCGTGCTTCATCCAGTCGGTCGGCGACAACATGGAAGACATCATGAACCTCGCGCAGAGCGAGGCCATGCTGTTCAAGTTCGGCTCCGGCACCGGAACCGACCTGTCGACCCTCCGCAGCAAACGCGAGAAGCTGTCCGGCGGCGGCACGCCGAGTGGCCCGCTGTCGTTCATGCGGGTGTACGACCAGATCGCCGCGGTGGTGAAGTCGGGCGGCAAGACCCGCCGGGCCGCGAAGATGCAGTCCATCAAGGTCTGGCACCCGGACGTGATGGAGTTCATCGAGTGCAAGTGGAAGGAGGAGCAGAAGGCCCAGACGCTGATCGCCAGCGGCAAGTACGAGTCGAACTTCAACGGCGAAGCGTACAGCTCGGTCATGTTCCAGAACGCCAACCTGAGCGTCCGGCTGACGGACGATTTCATGACGGCCTTCGAGAAGGACGGCGAGTGGAAGACCCGCTACGTCACCGATAACACGATCGAGGGCCCGACCTACCAAGCCCGCGAAGTCATGGACCGCATGGCCGATTGCGCCTGGCACTGCGGCGACCCGGGCGTGCAGTACGACACGACGATCAACCGCTGGCACACGTGCCCCAACAGCGGTCGGATCAACGCGTCGAACCCGTGCAGCGAGTACATGTTCCTCGACGACACGGCGTGCAACCTGGCGAGCATCAACCTGATGAAGTTCGTCCGCAAGGATGACACCGCCGAGGGCCAGGCGGGCACGTTCGACCACGACCGCTTCGCCGCGGCCTGCCGGACGTTCTTCATCGCCCAGGAGATCCTGGTCGACCACGCCAGCTACCCGACGGCGAAGATCGCCGCCAACAGCCACAAGTACCGCCCGCTCGGCCTGGGGTACTCGAACCTGGGCAGCGTGCTGATGACCGGCGGCCTGCCTTACGACTCGGACGAAGGACGCGGCGTGTGTGGCGCCCTTACGGCGATCATGCACGGCACGGCGAACCTCACCAGCGCCGAGCTGTCCGAGGCGGTCGGCCCGTTTGACGGCTACGCCGACAACCGCGAGCCGATGAACCGCGTGATGCAGATGCACCGCGACGCGGTCGGCGAGATCGACACGAACTGCCCCACGGACCTGTCGCAGGCCGCCCAGGACGTGTGGGACCGCGTGGTCTCCGCGGGCCAGGCCCACGGCTTCCGCAACGCCCAGGCGACCGTCCTGGCGCCCACGGGCACCATCAGCTTCATGATGGACTGCGACACGACCGGCATCGAGCCGGACATCGCCCTGGTGAAGTATAAGCAGCTCGCCGGTGGCGGCATGCTGAAGATCGTCAACCAGTCGGTCCCCGCGGCTTTGGAGAAGCTCGGCTACAGCCAGCCGGAGATCGACTCGATCCTCGCCCACATCGACCGCGAGGACACGATCGAGGGCGCCAGCGATCTGAAGCCGGAGCACCTGCCGATCTTCGACTGTGCGTTCACGCCCGCGGGCGGCACGCGGAGCATCCCCTGGCGGGCCCACGTGACGATGATGGCGGCCGCTCAGCCCTTCCTTTCGGGCGCCATCAGCAAGACGGTCAACATGCCGCGGGACACCACGCCCGAGGAGATCGCCGAGGCGTACTACGACGGTTGGAAGCTCGGCCTGAAGGCCCTGGCGATCTACCGCGACGGCTCGAAGGACAGCCAGCCGCTCAACACGCAGAAGCAGGGCAAAGACGCCAAGACCGAAGAGGTCACCGTCGCCAAGCCCCGCCGCGAGCGGCTGCCCGACACCCGCAACTCGAAGACGCACAAGTTCAGCGTCGCGGGCCACGAGGGCTACATCACGGTCGGCATGTTCGATGACGGCCGCCCCGGCGAGCTGTTCATCACGATGGCCAAAGAGGGCAGCACGATCGGCGGCCTCATGGACGCCTTCGGCACTTCGGTCTCGATGAGCCTGCAGTACGGCGTGCCGCTGGAGGATTACGTCCGCAAGTTCAGCCACATGCGGTTCGAGCCGCAGGGGCACACGAAGAACCCGGACATCCGCATCGCCAAGAGCCTGATCGACTACATCTTCCGCTGGCTCGGCATCGAGTTCTTGAAGGGGTACAAAGAGGCCTCGCAGGGGCTGCCGATCGACGCCGGCGCCTCGTCGCCAACGAAGGGTTCTTCGCCACCCAAGGAAGAAGAGCTCGGCGAGACCAAGCCCGCCGCCAAGAAGGCGGACGGGCCGACCGCGGGGCAAGAAGCCACCACGGCCGCGGCGAACGGAGCCTCGGCAAATAGCCACGGCTCCAACGGCCACGCAAATGGCGCCGCGACCGCTAACGGTTCCACGCAGGTGGTGGAGGAGATCAGCACCAAGCTGCTCGAGCGGGCCGGCGTCTCGCTGGGCGAAGGCGCCTTGGCCGCCGGGGAAGGGGGGCGCAACGACCAGTTCGCCGGCTTCCAGGTCGACGCCCCGGCGTGCGACAACTGCGGCAGCATCACCGTCCGCAACGGCAATTGCTACCTCTGCCACAACTGTGGAGCGTCGATGGGTTGCAGCTGAGAAAAGATGATCGAGGGTAGATGGCAGAGAATAGGTGCTCACCAGCGGGCCCTATCACCTGACTCCTGCCATCTGCCATCTCCCCACACCTGCCGGTCGCATGAGGCTTAGGGCGTCTGACGCCCGCCGGCAGTCTTTGAGATTTACCCGCGACGACGCCCGGGCCGGAGACGGCCCGGGCGTTGTTCTTTTGGGGGGTGCGGGACGTCCCGGGAGATGGTGTGAGCGGAAAATGTGAGAAACGGATTAAAACCCCAGAGGAAACCTTGCTGCCGAGCCCCGTTTGAGTACTGTCAGGGGTACCCGTGTTGAGGGCCGTAGTCCCCACACGCCAGATTCACCCACCAAGATCAGCGACGGCCGATGCCGTCGCCCCACCTTTCCCCTTTGAAGGCTAATGAAGATGCGCATCTTGATTGCTCTCTGCGCCGGCATCCTGCCGGTCGCCTCGGCTAACGCCGGGCTGCTCAACGAGTTTGAGCCCAACCCCGCCGGAAGCGACCCCGCCGGGTCCACGTTCGAGCTGATCGGCACCCCCCTGGCCGCTTTCGATTACTGGATCCTCTCGATCGAGAACGACCCCGGTGGATCGCTTGGCGTAGTTGATCGCGCCGCTAGCGTTTCAGGCTCTTTTGATGCCAATGGTCTCGCGGTCGTGACGACTCCTGACCTCGAGAACCCGTCGTTTACGGTGATCTTGACCGACGCCTTCACCGGTTCGATTGGTGACGACCTCGATGTTGGTGACACGGGCACGATCGATACCTCGAGCCTCGGCACGGTTCTCGATGCGGTTGGTGTTTCGGACACGGCAGGCGATGATGCCTTGCTCTACGGTGCCTCGCTTGGCGGCACCGACATCCTGTTCAACGGCGAGTTCGAGCCCCTCAGCGTTTTCCGTGAGCCGACCACCGGCGACTGGTACCAGACGGTTACCGTTGATTTCGGTGGCCCAAGCGAGCACATCGGTGTCTTCGCAGCTGGTGGTGGCCCCGAGGTTGACGCCTCGCTCTTCACCCCGGACCCGACCGCCACGACGTTCGGCGCGACGAACCCGTCGCTCGTCCCCGAGCCGACCACGGTCGCTCTGGCCCTGCTGAGCCTCGCCGCCATCGCCGGCCGCAAGCGCGGCTGAGTCGCTGAGCGATAAGCTAGCTAACGCAAGCCGCCGCCGGGCCTCGCCCGGCGGCGGCTTTTCTGTTGGCATGAGGTTGCACTCAGCGTGCTGGCGGTGCTGGCGCCGTGACCGAACGCCACGGTCTGGCGGTTGAGGTGAGGATCGCTAACGGTTGCGGTCGATGCACTAGTTGCAGTCGCGTTGACTCGCCCCTCGCCGGGGCGTACCCTTCGCACCGCTTTGGCCCTTCGACAGGACGTCGATCGGTCGCGATCCCACACAAGTGAACGTCACGTTCCGATCAGGGAAGATCCTCAAAATGAGCACGCCTGCGCCCGCGGTCCCGCTTTCGTCCCACCCCGCTGCGGAGGCCAAGCCGGTCCCGCTGCTGGACATCAACCGGCAGAACGACCCGCTCCGCGACGAGGTGCTCGCGGCGATCACCGAGGTGGTCGATACGGGAGCCTTTTTGAAGGGCCCCGCGGTCCGCGACCTGGAGGCCGCCGTCGCCGAACTGTGCGGCACGGAGCACGCGGTCGGTTGCGCCTCGGGCAGCGACGCGATCCTGCTCGCCCTCATGGCGCTGGGCGTCGGGCCGGGCGACGAGGTGATCTGCCCCAGCTTCACATTCTTCGCCACGGCGGGCTGTGTCTCGCGCCTCGGCGCGACGCCGGTCTTCGCCGACATCCTGCCGGACACCTTCAACATCGATCCGCAGGACGTCGCCCGCCGCGTCACGCCGGCCACCAAGGCGATCCTGCCGGTCCACTTGTTTGGGCAGTCGGCCGACATGGCGGCCCTACAGGCGGTCGCCGACGAGCACGGCTTGCCGATCGTCGAGGACGCCGCTCAGGCGATCGGCGCCTCGTACCACGGCCAACCGATCGGCTCGATCGGCAAGTTCGGCTGCATCAGCTTCTACCCGACCAAGAACCTGGGCGGCATGGGCGACGGCGGCATGATCACCACCAACGACGGCGAGATGGCTGACCAGCTCCGCGTGCTGTGCGACCACGGCCAGAGCCCGCGTTACCACCACCACGTGGTCGGGCTGAACAGCCGTCTCGACACGATCCAGGCGGCCGCCTTGGGCGTGAAGCTCAAGCGCTTGGGCGAATACTCCGCCGCTCGTGGACGACACGCCGCGCGCTATGCGGAGGCTTTTGACTCCGGCCCCACCACCGGCCTCGTGACCACGCCGGTCGAAGCCCCCGGCTGCCCGAGCGTGTGGAACCAGTACACGGTCCGTGTCGCCGACGGCCGTCGCGACGCGTTGCAGAAGTGGCTCGGCGATCGGAAGATCGGCGCGGCGATCTACTACCCGGTCCCGCTGCACCAGCAGGCCTGCTTCGCCGACCTGGGCTACCGCCCGGGCGACCTGCCGCACACGGAGCGGGCCGCCGAAGAGGTCCTCTCGCTGCCGGTCTTCCCCGAGCTACGCGAGGACGAGCAGACGCGCGTCATCGAGGCGGTCGGCGAGTACGCCGCCGCCCTGGCGAGTCCGGCCCGCCTGGCCGCCTAGAGCGGGCTCAGTTCGACTTCGGCTTGCGGACGGTCGTCTCCCGCTTGGCGGGGCGCAGCGCGACCACGAGGCCGAGGATCACGCTCAGCAGGACCACGGCCCAGGAGATGGTGTACCCACGCGGGCCCTCTTCCGTGGCCTGGGCGAGGAGCGGGGCGAAGGCGAGCAGGTTCGAGAGCATGGCGCTGGCGAGATCAGAGCGTGCGGGAGAATCCTAGCAGCATAATTGCCGCGGGCCTCCTTGGGAACGCTTTGAACCGCGATCGGCCCCGCGTTGGGCGGGGGACGGCACCTGTGTTGCCGTGGTGGAGTCGCGGTGGGGGCGAGAGGTCGGGTTCGCTGTGCGGGCCGCCCAGCCAGACCCCGCGAATGGTCCGCTCAGCGGCCCCGATAGCGTGCCCTGCTTGTCCCGCTGGCGATCGGTTGACCCTGTTGGCGGTTTCAGTTGCTTACCGGCTCGCTTAGGGCCGAGGCAACGGTTCGCGCCGTGCTACGGAACTCAGCGGTCGGCAGGCTAACGGTCCCCCAGCGAGGCGAGAGGGGCCGCGCCCTAAGGCGGTACAGCTCGGCCGGTAGGGCGACGAACGCGTACGCCCGGTCGCGGTGGAAATGGACTTCGTGGGCGGGCGCGGGCGAGCGGTCGCCGACCAGCTCGAAGGCGAAGACCAGCATGCCGACGAAGCCGTCGCCGAACCGCCGTGACCACCGCGCGAGCGAGGCGAGTTCTTCTTCGGTCGTCCAGTTCCGCCAGTACTGACCGGCCGAAGGAAACCGCCGCCCCTTCACATCGACCAGCCAACGGGCCGCCTCACGGCCAGTCTCTTCCTGCGGCGAGACGATGAAGTCGACGCTCTTGAGCGACCCCTCGCGTTCGACCGCCCGGCGGCTCTCATCGACCGCGACGTAGGCGATCTGCTGTTCGCGCAGGTAGCTCTCGAAAGCGGCTTCGTAGTGATTGTGGCGTTTGGCCATCGGGCGATGCAGCGGAGGACGGTGGGAACACCGCGAGGTTAGGCTCCCCGGCGCTCCGATGTCGAACGCCGCCGTCGTACGCCGAATCAACAACGGTTTAGAGACGCGTCTTGGTGGTGGAAGGCGCTACGAACCTTGTTGGTCATTCACCCGTCGCGATCGGCGTGGACATTCACAGCTGTTGGATTTCGTTCTTTTTGGAACCGCCAAGGACGCCAAGAGCGCCAAGGAAGAACGCTTAGGTTCCACCGCGCAGACCTTGGAGAGTGGCAAGTCGAGTGTGCGGTCCGCCCCTTACTTCTTCCCTGCCGAGCCTTGGCGTCCTTGGCGGTTCCCCCTTCGTCCTCAAACCCTCAAGGCGTCGCCGACAGCAAGGCCTGAACGCGCTCCGCCGCTTCGGCGAGGGGGACGGTGACGCTCTCGCCCTTGGCCAAGTCCTTGATCTGGCACTCGCCCCGCTCGAGCTCGTCCGGACCGGCGATCAGGGCCAGGCGGAACCCCTTCTTGTTGGCGTGTTGGAGCTGCTTGCCGAGCTTCTTCGGTTCGGGGTACAGCTCGGTGGCGATCCCCGCCGCACGGAGCGACGCAGCGAGGGCGGCGTAGTCGTTCAGGCGGTCAGCGGCGAAGTAGACGACCAGCGCGTCGGCGGTCGTCTGCGACTCGTCGAGTTGACCGAGCTCCTCCATCGCCGCGAGCAGCCGATCGACGCCGAGCGACGCGCCGATGCCGGGCAGCGCCTGGTTCGTGTAGAGTCCGGCCAGGTTGTCGTAGCGGCCCCCGCTGGCGACGCTGCCGATGCCGGGCAGGTCGTCGAGTGTGGTTTCGAGGACGAGGCCCGTGTAGTAATCGAGGCCGCGGGCGATCGACGGATCGACGCGGAGCCGCGACGGCCCGACGCCGCTTGCCTCGGCGCCGGCGAGCGCCTCGCGGAGCCGAGCGACCGCCGCTTCGCCCGCCTCGCTGCCGGCGACCAGCCGTTCGACCTCGGCCAGCACGGTGGCGTTCTCGCCTTCCAAGCCCGCCATTGCGAGCAGCTGATCGGATTGCTCGGCGGTGGCGCCCGCCGTTTCGTTCAGCTCGTTGCGGACGTTGTCGGCGCCGATCTTGCCGAGCTTGTCGAGCGCCCGGAGCACCTCGACCGAGCGGTCGGCCAGCCCGGTCTTCTCGAGCAGGCCGTTGAGCACGCCCCGGTGGTTGAGGTGGAGTGTGAATCGCTCGAATCCGCAGGCGAGGACGACGTCGTGCAGCACGGCGATCGTCTCCACGTCCGAAGCGACGCCGGTCGCGCCGACCGTGTCGAAGTCGGCTTGGACGAACTCGCGGTAGCGGCCGACTTGCGGCTTCTCGCCCCGCCAGACAGTGGCGACGTGGTACCGCTTAAACGGCAGGCCGAGCCGCTGCGCGTGCTGCGCTGCGAAGCGGGCGAAGGGAACGGTCAGGTCAAACCGCATGCCAACCTCACGGCCCCCCTGGTCCTCGAAGCGGTAGAGCTGCTTGTCGGTCTCCTCGGACCCCTTGCCGGTGAGGATCTCGAGGTACTCGAGCGTCGGCGTGTCGATCGGCGCGTAGCCGTACGAGCGGTAGACCCGCCGGGCGGTCTCCATGATCCGCTCGCGCGGGATCATCAATTCGGGCGGGTAGTCGCGGAAGCCCTTGAGGGTACGCGGTTGGATTCGTTGGGGCATGGAGTAGGCAGTAAGCGGAGGGCAGTAGGCAGAGAATCCACACGTAAGAGTGTCCTAGCAGGCCTGCCTACTGCCTGCTGCCCTCTGCCTGCTCCTTAGGCCACCACCGCCAAGGGATTCGGGCGGCGGCTGCGGATCGACTTGCCCTTCGTCTGGAAAGCGGCCTCGGTGTACTCCCAGACCTGCTCGTGCGTCTCGAGGTAGAAGTCGTAGGTCCAGTCCTCGTCGTACTCGCAGTTATCGAACGTGTAGTCGCGGCAGATCTGGGGGCGGGTCTCGTAGACGCCACAGCGGTAGTCGTCGCCGAGCTTCTCGCAGACGGTGTGGACCAGGAGGTACCAGTCCTCGTCCTCGCGGAAGAAGGTGCTGTTCTCGTGGAGCACGATCCAGCGGATGTACTCCATGTCGGCCGCCTCGGTCGGCGTCTCGTACGGGACGGCGATGTAGTGGCAGCACTTGGCGGTGCAGTGTTCGCAGAGGTTGCCCCCCTTGGGCAGGTCCTCGCGGCGGATCTTCTTCGTACCGAAGGCGGGTAGGGTGCTCATGCCTGGGAGTTTAGCGTCTGCTGGGCAAGATAGGGAGCCGCCTTGTACCAAGGGGAATCGCCAGGACGCCAAGAGCGACAAAGGTCGTCAGCAGATCGATAACCCCTTGGCGCTCCTGGCGTCCTTGGCGGTTAATCGAGTCCATGGCCAGCCTCGCCCGTAGTTTCCCGCCGATCGCAGCGCCGAGCGCCCGGCGGCTGATCCTCGGCTCGATGCCGGGCGTCGCTTCGCTCGAAGCGGGCCGGTACTACGCCCACCCGCGGAACGCTTTCTGGCCGATCCTGGCGGAGCTGTGCGGGTTCGACGCCGGGCTGCCGTACGACGAGCGCTGCGAGCGGCTCCGCGCGGCGGGTTTCGCCGTGTGGGACGTGCTGCAAAGCTGCCGCCGGGAGGGGAGCCTCGACACGGCGATCGTACGCGAGACTGAGCGTCCCAACGACTTCCGTGCGTTCTTCGCGGACCATGCCGCGATCGAGCGGGTCGCGTTCAACGGTCAGAAAGCCGAGACCGCCTTCCGCCGCCACACGCTCGGCGAGTTGCCCGACGACATCCTTGCGAGGCTAACACTAGTCCGTTTGCCTTCGACCAGCCCCGCCCATGCGGGGCGGACGCTTGAGCAAAAGCTCGGCGCCTGGCGTGACGCACTCGCTTGAGGTCCTGCCGAGGACGTGAGCTACTCGGACGCGTCGGCGGTCTCGGGCTGGCGCTTCTTGCCCTCATCGCGGAAGGTGGCGGTCAGATCGTCCCAGTCGATGACCAACCGGCCGCCGGTCGCTTCGTGCTGCTTCTCCCAGTTGATGAACTGCTCGAGGCAGGCGTGGTCGACGTAGGTGAGATCCTTGAGCGAGACATGCAGCTCGGTGGCCGGGGAGACGCGGTCGAGCACTTCGGTCAGCCTGGGCAGGGCGAGGAACGTCGCGGCGCCGCGGAGGTTTAGGTTGGTGCGGCCCTCGCTGGGGATCTCCTCGGTGTCGATCTCGATGCGGGCGAAGGTGTACAGCAAGCGGGCCGCTGTGCAGGCGACTCCGACCAGCACGCCGGTCAGCAGATCGACGCCCACGACCAGCGCGAGTGTGATCAAGCAGATGATCCCGTCCGGCTTGCTGACGTTCCACAGCTTGCGGATCGCGGCCGGGTTGATCAGTTTCCAGCCGGTGAAGACCAGCACCGCGGCGAGGCTCGCCCGCGGGATGTAGTTGAGCAGCCAGGGGAGGGCGGCGACGAAGATCAGCAGCCACAGGCCGTGCAGCCAGGCGGACAACCGCGTCCGCCCGCCCGCCTGAACGTTGGCCGAGCTGCGGACGATAACGCCGGTCATCGGCAGCGCACCGAGCAGGCCGCAGAGCGTGTTGCCCACGCCCTGGGCGAGCAGCTCCTTGTCGTAGCGCGTCCGCACGTGCGACTGCATCTGGTCCACGGCGGCACAGCAGAGCATCGTCTCGGCGCTGGCGACGATGGCGATCTCGATCGCCGCGAAGAGGACCGCGCTGAGCGTGATCCCTTCGAGCGACCAGGCGCTCGGCAGCTTCATGTCGTCGAGCAGGTTGTCGGGCACCTCGACGTGGGTGATCGTGTCCGACCACCCCATCAGCAGAGCGACCAGCGCCGCCGCGGTGACGGCGATCACCGCGCCCGGGATCACCCGCAGGCTCTGGATCGGCACGAAACGCCAGAGCAACAAGATGACGATTGTCGCCACGCCCAGGCCGGCGGAGAGGTGGTGGGGCGACTCGTCTAGCGGCACGATCCCCAGCCAGAACGACTGCGGCATCGTCATCAGGTTCGCGATCCCCTTGGGCCACTCAGCGTCGAGCCACGCCTTGGCGGCGTCGTGGTCGTCGACCATCGCGTGGAACTCGCTGGCGAGGATCAGCACGCCGATGCCGCTGAGCATCCCCTGGATCACCGCGGGCGACACCGCGCGGAAGTAGTTGCCCAGCTTCAGCCAGCCGGCGGTGATCTGGATGAGCCCCGCACCGAAGACCACCATGCCAAGCGCTATAAGGCCGAGCTCATCGATCACCTGGGCGACCAGCACAAAGAGACCCGCCGCCGGGCCGCTCACTTGCAACGGCGAGCCGGCCAGCAGGGCCACCACCAGGCCGCCCACGATGCCCGTGATCAAGCCGGTGGCGGGCGGGGCGCCCGAGGCGCTCGCGATGCCGATGCAGAGCGGCAACGCGACCAGGAAGACGATGATTGACGCCGGCAGGTCGGCCGCGAGGGCTTGCGACCAAGTGAGCTGGTTCTTGCCGGCAGAGGTCTCGGTCGGGGACACCATAGAGAAGCCGCCGGGGGGTGCGTGTCGTTGGGAACGCCATGGCCCCCTGCCAATAGTCTCTCTAGCCGGAACGGCAGCGCCTAGTTCGGTCCTTCGAGACGCTTCTTCGCTTTATTGAGCAAGCGGAGAACGCTTTCCTCCTGGGTCAGGGTGCGCACCTCGTCCGGGCGACACCATCGCAATTCGTGGGATTCCTCACTCAGCGTGAGAGTTTCGTCCCCCGTGACGAGGAAAAGGTAGCGTACGTCGTGGTGCTCGTGGGCGGTCTCCTTCACGTTCCCCGCCGCGTCGCGGCGTTCGGGGATGTCATGGACATCGACGTCCAGCGGGGCCAATCCGTGGGAATCAGAGATCAATTCGAGCTCACGGAGTCCGGTCTCCTCCTCGACCTCCCGCCTGGCGACCGTGGCGAGATCGGTCTGCCCGTCGGCGTGGCCCCCTGGCTGGAGCCACTTGTCGAGCTTGCCGTGGTGCAGCAGCAGGTGCCGTTCCCTGTCCGCCGAGACGACCCATGCCGAGCCGGTCAGATGCCCCGGGCGGCAGGTCCGCTCGAAGCAGTCCTCGTGGGCGCCCGCGAGTGCGGCGATGCGATCGGCCATGGCCCGCTCTTCGGGGTGGGCGACCGCGTACTGGGTGAGCAGGTCGAGCAGTGTTTGGCGGTCCGTCATCGTGACTCGTTCCATTCGGCTAGTCGGTACTTTGTTTTCGCGAGGCGTTCCGTTGTATTGAGCAGTTCGGTGTCGGCTTCGGCCGGGTGGGCGCCCCAGGCCTCTTGGACCGCTGATTCTAGTTGGTCTCGATCAACGGCGAGGTTCGTCACGAAGGCGTCGTGCTCACGCGAGGATCGATACTCCGGTTGTCGTGGCGCCGTGTTCAGCAGGGTCGAGATCAGCCCCAGGTCAAAGTCGTACAGCAGGGTGCCGTGGTACAGCAGCCGGTCACGGACACGACGGAGGCTATTGCCGGAGAACTTCTTGAGCACGCCCGCCTCATCGACGACGAGGTCGCTCGTGCCGGCGATGACGACGGTTGGCGTTAGGGGGCGTAGGGCTTCGACCATCCGCCCGAGCACGAACCGGTGCGCCGCGCCCAGATCGAGCAGCTCGGGACGCCGTCGGGCGTCGAGCACCACGGCGTACATCAGGCAGCCCGGGCCGGTGACGATCGTCGCCCCGCCGCTCACGCGGCGCAGCACGGGAACTTCGCGTTCGCGGCAGGCGGCGAGGTTCACCTCCTCGGCCCGCCGCGACGAACGGCCGAGCACGACCGACGCGCGGTCCGCTTCCCAGAGCCGCAACGCCTCGCCGGCGCCGGGCAGAGCGAGTAAGGCCTCGTCGAACGCGAGGTTCCGGGCGGGATCTGGGAGCGTGAGGTCGTGGAGGCGCATGCTTGCAAGCTGTGCGGGTTGTGCCGTTTAGGGTGAGTGTAGGCGCCCGGGGGCCGGGTGTCCTGTGCTGTCGGTTGGGTAGCCCAGCTTGCCCGAGCGATTCAATCACGCCAGGGCATGAAAAAAACTTCCCGGGATACGGTTTTGCGGGCGAAAACGATTTGCCGGCGCGCGATCTGTCTCGCAGACTCACCGTACGTAGTGTTGGAGGCCTTGCGCGCGGCGTGGGGTTTCGTTCGCTTCTCTTACCGCTATCACGAGTCCCGAGATGAAGACCGCCCGCCTCGCGTTGGCATGCCTGTTCGCCGTAACGCCCTCGATGTCGGCCGCCCAAGAGGGCGCCGCTTGTGACACTTGCGCGACGGCGTGCGAGTACACGTGCCAGACGATCTACGAAGAGCGTCAGTCGACCTGCTACCGCCCGGTTTGCGAAACGGTCTACGAGGACCGCGAGGTCACGCGACAGGTGCCGGTCTACGAGACCCAGCAGCGGGAGCGTCGGTACAAAGTGATGCGGCCGGTCCAGGAGACCTCGGTCCGTGAAGAGAAGTACTGCGTGCAGCGACCCGTCTACGAAACCCAGTACCGCGACGCCAGCTACAACCGCGTCCGCAACATCACCGAGACCTCTTACCGAGATGAGTGCTACACCGTTCAGCGCCCCGTGTACGAGACCCGTGAGCGCGAAGAGCGTTACTGCGTGCAGCGCCCCGTGTGCGAGACCGTGATGCAAGATCGCTGCCGCACCGTGATGCGTCCCGTCACGACCTACCGGCCCCAGGTGATCGACCAGGGGTGCTACGTGAACCAGGTCGCTGTCAGCCCCGGCCAATCGAGCTGGCCCAGCCTCCGCTGGATGCCGGCGCAGCAGACCGTCGATCCGCTGACAGGTCAGGTCCAGTCGGTCCGCCCCGGCCTGTCGTGGGTGACGACCCAGAAGCCGCCGACCCAGACGGTCCAGCGTGTCTGGAAGCCAAATCTCGTGACGGTGCAGACGCCCGTCACCAGTTACGCCCCGCAACGCGTTGCCGAGAAGGTGCCCGTTCAGGTGACCCGGATGGTGACCGAGCAACGTGTCCGCAAGGTGCCGGTGCAGGTCTGTCGGATGGTGACCGAGCAACGGAGCCGCAAGGTGCCCGTCCAGACGTGCCGCCAGGTGGTCGAGCGGGTCGAGCGGAAGGTGCCGGTCCGCGTCTGCCGGATGGTGACCGAACAACGCGTCCGCCGGGTGCCGGTGACGACTTGCCGCATGGTCGCCGAGGAGCGAGTCGAACCGTACCAGGTGCGAGTTTGCAAGCTTGTCGATAAGGTCGAGAAGGTCCGCGTTGCGAAGCAGGTCACTCGGATGGAGCCTTACACGTACACCTACAAGGTTCCCCGCACCGTCATGGTCCGCCGTCCCGTGATGGAGACTTGCAGCACTTGCGGCTGATGTCGTCTCGGAGGTTGTTGACTTAGAGCGTCCGACGCGAAAGACTCGCGGTCATGGACCTCCCCGCCCCGATCAAAGAACGCCCCCCCCTCGCCGGTGAACTGGCGGGGCGGCGCGTCCGTTTGATCGGGCGCTTCGCCAGTGTCCCCCGTCAGGAGGCGGCCGCCGCTGTCGAAAGACGGGGTGGCCAGATCGACGAGGCGAGCCCCGACTGGATCGTTCTGGGCGAAGGCTCCAGCGCATCCGATCACCAGCTGGCCGCCACCGCGGCCGCTGAATCACACGCCGAGTGCCTCGACGAGTGCGAGCTGTGGCGACGCCTCGGCTTGGTGGACGACCAGCAGGGCGTGAGCCGGCTCTATTCGCCCGCGATGCTCGGCGAGCTGGTCGGGGCGCCGCTAGAAGCGATCCGCCGCTGGACACGTCGCGGAACCCTGCGCCCGGTGCGGTGGGTCAATCAACTCGCGTATTTCGACTTCGCCGAAGCGCGAATCGCCCAATTGCTGGCGGAGGCTTTCCGGCAGCGTCCCTCGTTACCTGCGATCGACCGAGTGGTTGACCGGCTCAGCGCTTCGCACCCTGGACTCGAACGCCCGCTGGCCGAGCTGCCGCTGATCGCCGTGGAAGGAGAGTTGCTACTGCGGAGCGCGGACGCCCTCGCGGAGGTCTCGGGTCAGCGGTGCTTCGATTTCGAGGCCCCGAGCGATTCGGAAGCAGCGGACGACGCCCCCACGGTCCTCAGCCTGGCGTCGGTTGTGGCGCCGCAGCGAACCTCGCTGCGAGAACGCGCCTGGGAGCTTTGCGATTCGGGGCGGCTCGACGAGGCGATCGAGGCGTGGCGGCTCGTGATGCTCGAGTCTTACCCGACCGCCGACGACCAGTTCACCCTCGCCGAATGGCTCTACCAGCAGGGGGAGCACCAGGCCGCCCGCGAGCGGTACTACAGCGTGCTCGAACTCGACGGAGAGCATCTTGAAGCGCGGGTGAATCTGGGGTGCGTGCTGGTCGATCTGGGGGAGTTTGAGTTGGCGCTCGCGTCACTCAACGGCGCCCTGGAGCAGCACGAGGGCTTCGCCGACGCCCACTACCACCTCGCCCGAGCGTACCAGAGCCGAGGGGAGTCCGAGGCCGCTGAGCCGCACTGGCGGCGTTTCCTGGAGATCGCCCCCGAGAGCCCCTGGGCGGTCGAGGCGCGGGAGCGGCTCGGCCTCCACCCGACCCCCTGAACTCCGATCCGCCGGCTCGCGTTCGGTTTGCGCCGGCCCGCCGGTCGCCTATCCTGCTGGCACGCCACGGCGGTGCCCGCGGCGAGCCGATTGGCACGAGGCCCGATGAGCGAACTGTTGCTTAATTACGAGCGGGTGAACCCCACATCGTGGGCTTACCTGTCGTCGCTGCTGACGATCGCGTTGTTCTTCAAGTTCAACCGGTTGTTCTGCATGCGCAATCTCGACCTCCTCTTGGTCGTGCTCTTAGCGCCCGGTTTGATTTGCATCGAACAAGCCCTGCGTGGCGAAGGGCCGGAGTCGGTTGAGCGTTTCGGCTACGTCTGGCTGCTCGGCGTGAACGCGGTGCTCCTCATCCGGATGCTGTACGACGCCTCGATGGTGCGGCGCCCGCTCTTGGAGCCGAACATGACCGGCGGGGGGCTCACGTTCCTGGCCGTGTCGCTGTTGGCCTTCCTGGCGGCGAACGTCGTAACGGGCCGGCCCGACGAGTCGGACCTGATCGCCGTGCAGCGCGCCGAGCACCTGAGCCATCGCGAAGCTTCTCACGCGGAGCAGAGCACGCTTTCGACCCACGGCCCCGGGTTCACGCTGCTGCTGATGCTGCCCAGGATCTCGTCCCGCGCGTTGGTCGAGGAGGCGGCCGAGGAAGGTGTGGCGGCCTCCTCAAGCGACCCGACCCACTCCGATCGGAACCTTCTCACGGCGCAGGTGATGGCGATCGTCTGTCAGGTGATGATCGTGCTGGGGGTTTTGATGATCGCGAGGGACCATTTTGGCGCCATCCAGCTCGGCATCGCCGCGGGGACACTTTACTTGCTGCTTCCTTATACGGCGCTATGGACAGGCAACGTGACCCATGCCTTGCCGGCGGCCTTGCTCGTGTGGACCGTTTACTTCTACCGCCGCCCGGTCGTCGCCGGCTCGTTGCTGGGGCTCGCTTGCGGAGCGATTTACTACCCGTTCGCGCTGCTGCCCCTGTGGACCGCCTTCTACTGGCGCCGCGGTTTCTGGCGTTTCGTGTTGGGCGTGTTCATCACCTTGGTGATCCTGGTGGCGACCTTGGTCTTCACTTCGACCGATATCGCGATGTTCCTCGCCCGGCTTCAGCAGATGTTCGGCCTGCGATTGCCCGCCATGGAAGACCTGAGCGGGGTATGGGCGTTCTGGAGCGGCTGGTACCGCGTGCCCATCCTGCTCGCTTTCCTGGGACTGAGCGTCAGCTTCGCCATCTGGCCCGCCCAGAAGAACCTGGCGACCCTCCTGAGCGGTTCGGCGGCCTTGATGCTTGGTGTGCAGTTCTGGCACGCGCACAGCGGCGGTCTGGCGCTCGCTTGGTACCTGCCGCTGCTGCTGCTGACGATCTTCCGAACCAACCTCGAAGATCGCATCGCCGTGAGCGTCGTAGCGCCGGGCCTCTGGGACCCGGCTACTCCCGCCGAGCCGAGCTAGTTTGCGACTCGCAGTCGATCAAGCTGCAAGCGACGATCGCGTTCAGGCCGAGCTCGGCGGCGCGGGCGATCATCTCGGGCGACTCGGAGCCCGGGTTGAGCCACAGCTCGTCGCAACCCCGCGCAGCGATCTCGTCGAGCAAGCCGATCCCGATCGTCGGCGGCACGTACATCGACACCCGGTCGAGGCGCCCTCCTGGGATCTCTTCCAGCGACGTGTAGACCTTGAGTCCTTCGATCGTTCCGCCCCGCGGATTGACCGGGAAGGCGTCGTACCCACATGCGGCGTGGGCGCGGAGGCTGCGGTTGCCGAATTTGCTGCGGTCTGCGCTGGCGCCGATGATGGCGACTCGTTTCTTTGGCGGGGCGGCCATGGGGGCAATCGCTTAGAGGTCGCGGCGGAGATCGACGGCTTGTTCAACTTGCAGGCTCGCGAGCCAGGCTCGCCATTGATCCTTGTTGTACAAGTAATTCTCGCCAGTCAGGTAGACGAGCGCGGCGAGCACTCTCGGGTTCTGGAAGTCCTTCTGAATGTCCTGGGGCCCGCCTCCGCCGAAACCGAACGTCCCGGTGCCGGTGTTCATGGAGTAGGTGTCGCCCCCCGAGTCGTTGCCGACTCGCCACCGATGGGTGGTGACAAGGGCTTCGATCAACGGATCGATCGAGGCGAACGATCCGAGCGCTGCGAGCGCGTCGCCCGCGTTGTTGATGATGGCGTTGTCTTTCGATCTAAGCGCGCCCACGAAGGGAGCGGTGAGGCCGGGGCGGTTGTCCTTGGCCAAGTACTCACGGGCCATCGCCCGCAGTTCGGGGTCGGGGTCGGCGAGCGCTACGTCCGCCAGGGCGACTAAGGCTGTGGACGTGTTGAGCCGGCCCAACACATCCGTGAGCTTCCGACGGACCACCGGGTTCTTCTCCTTACCGAAGAGCTTGAGCAACTCGGGGGCGGAGGCGGGATCCCTTAGGCTGTCGAGGGCGTCGCTCGCTGCGCGGGCCACTTCCGCGTTGCGGCTCTCGAGGTCCGACCGCCACCCGGCGAGCTTCTTCCGCCACAAGACCTGCTCCTCCTCGATCTTGGCGGCTCGCTCCAGCAGGGCGGCTTCTTGCTTGGTTCGGTACCCTCCACCCCAGCGGACAAGCCCCCGCGAGGCGAGCACCTCGTCGCGTGTCATCCAGCGGCCATCGACCTGCTGGTAGCCGAGCAGGGCCCGCGCTTCGGCGTGGTCGGGCGCGAGTTCGAGCACCCGCTTTAGGTGTCGTCGCATGCCCTCGCTGACCCCGTTGTCGCGGCACCAAGCGGCGAGAGCGAACTGAGCGGTCTCCGTGTCGGAGACGGTTGGCGCTCGCCGGCGGTACTCCACCTCGGCGGGGGACTCCCTGCGGACGCGATCGACCACTTTCCGGTCGAGGACGATCCGCCCGTGCGATGACTGCAGCGTGAGCTTCAGGCGGTCCGGCTGCTGTTCCGCTTGCGAGACGCCACGGAGGACGCCTCCGTCTCGCAAATCCAAGGTGTCGGCCCACGAAACGCCCGCGGCGAGCGCAAGCCAAGCGGCGGCGGTCGGCGGGATGAGCCTGCTAGCGGTCATGCGGGTTGTGCGGTGTGAACGATGGGGCGCCATCAATGCTAGTATAGATGCGCCGGCGGACGGACTCGCCTAGGTGGAAATCGAGTCACTAGCTAATCTTACCCCGCTTCGATCTCCGTTTCCGCGCAGTGTGCCCAAGGAGGGGCCGCGTGCAGCGTCTGTTTTCCTTAGCCCTGTTGGCCGCTCTCCTTGGGGGAGGGTGGACGGTGCTGCAGAAAGTCACGCCCCAGCAGGTGCAGCGTGCGGTCGAAACCGCGCGCGGGGCGATGCGGAACGCGTCGCTGCCCGGCGTGGCGCCAACGGGACAGTCCCCACAGCAGCCCGTCTACGGCGCGCCGGCCCCATCCGCCCCGGTCTTCGGACCGCCCCCCCAAGCGACCCAGGGGCCGACGGTCCGGATTGCTTCGTTCAACATCCAGACGTTCGGCAAGTCGAAGGCCTCGAAGCCGTACGTCATGCAGGCGCTCGCCCAGATCGTCCGCGGTTTCGACGTGATCGCGATCCAGGAGATCCGCACGCAAGACGATCGGTTCATCCCGAACTTCCTACGCGACTACGTCAACACCGGCGGCGCTGTCTACGACGCGAAGGTCAGCCCGCGGCTCGGTCGCACCTCAAGCACCGAGCAGTACGCGTTCATTTACAACACCGCGACGATCATGGCGCACCCAACGTTCTGCGCCGTCGTGCCCGATCCCGAAGACCGCCTCCACCGCGAGCCGTACGCGGCCCTCTTTCGCACGACAATCGTCGAACCGCACAAGCCGTTCACCTTCACGCTGATCAACACGCACACCGACCCGGATGAGATCCCCGAAGAACTCGACGCCCTGTACTACGTGTACCGCCAGGTGCAGCGCTCGGCGATCGGCCAGGCGACCGAGGACGACGTGATTCTGTTGGGCGATCTGAACACCAAGGTGCCCGCTTCTTCGCCGCACAAGCCGAACCCTTCGGCACGGCCACTCACGCCGAAGGACCTCGGCCTCCTATCGCAGGTGCCCGGCGTCTCGCCCCTTATCCGGCAGCAGGCGACCAACACGCACGGCACCCGCTTGCACGACAACATCCTGATCCCCAGCCTCGCCACGGTCGAGTTCACGGGCCGCTACGGCGTGCTCGATATGCGGACCCAACTCGGCTACTCGCTCACGAAAGAGCAAGCCCTGATGATCTCGGATCATCAGCCCGTGTGGGGCGAGTTCAGCGCCATCGAAGGGGGCGGCTACCGCACCGCCGCCCGGCGCTAGTTATTACGGTCCCTTGGTTAATCGCTCGGTATTGGTCACCCGAAGCGGTAGAATTCGTCTCACACAAGCGAGGCGTCCTAGCGAGCCCGTGGAGCGTTTAACCGCTCTGCCGAGGTGTCCCGAAGAGCTCGCCGTAGAGCTTTCGTAAGAAGGCTTATCGGCGGGCTCTTTTCGTTGGAGGCGACGCCCCCAGGTTGTTTCCCCTCCCGGAGCGAACCATGGCGCTACCCCTGCGCAAGCTGGTGCGGCTCGAGCACGTCGCGTGCGATCTGCGAGACGGCGATCTGCTGCTGTTCCGCCGACGCGGTCTGATCTCGATCGCGGGGCGGGGCGTGCACTCCCACGCGGCGAAGGTCGCTTGGTGGGGCGACACGCCCTTCTGCCTGGAAGTCCGCGAGTGGTACGGCGGCCGCGCCGTCACGCTCGCCAGCCAGATTAACCGCAACCCGGGCCGGATCGACCTGTTCCGCGCGAACCCCGATGGCCGCTGGCCCGAGTACGACTCGGCCGCCGCAACACGCTACATGCGTGAGCTCGCCGGTTGCGACTACGGCTACGGCGCGGTGCTCTCGGCGGCGTTGCTGCATCTGCCCGTTGTCCGCACCTGGATGACGGCCGAGGTCGAGGATCGCACGGTGAGTGAACGGCCGCCGTTCTGCAGCCAGGCATGCGCCATGGCGGACCGCTTGGCGGGCGGCGTCGATCCGGCGCCGTACCTGGCCGACCGGTTGACGGAGCCTGCCGACCTGGCGCGGAGCCCTTTCTACGAGTACCGCTACACCTTTGCGGGGGAGTGACGCATGTTCCTAAGCACCCTGCTGACGCTGCTCGCCTGGCTGGGCGGAGCGACGATCGCCGAATCGCAATGCGGCCCCAGCGGCTGCTACGTTCGTCCCGCTCCCCCCCGCCAGGTCGTTAACGAAGCCCCCGCTTCCCGACTCCCGGCCACGCTCCGCCGGGCGGTCGTTCGGATCGTCCACGATGAGGGCGCCGGCTCCTCGGTCGGTTCGGGTGCATTAATCGCGACCAACGAACGAGGCTCTTGGTTCCTGACCTGCGCCCACCTGTTCGATGGCCCGGGGAAGACGCGTGTCGTCCTGGGCGGCGTCACGGCGGCGGCTCGCGTGGTGGCGATCGATCGCGAGCATGACCTCGCGTTGCTGCAAACGTCCTCGCAACGTGGCGAGCCCGTCAGGGTCGCGGCCGTGGAACCGAAGGGAGAACTCGCCGCGTGCGGCTTCGGCGGGACGGGCGTCTTCCGTTGTGTTCGCGGACCGGTCGTCGGCCGAGCGACCGCCAGCGGGGCGCGGTTCGCAAGCGTGAGGATCCGCGGCGCTGTCCGCTCCGGCGACAGCGGCGGGCCGGTCTTCGACCCGCGTGGACGATTGGTCGCGGTGATCTGGGGCCAACGGGGCGGAGAGACCTACGCGATGGGCGGCGAGCCGCTCCGCAAGATCCTGGAGCGCGTGTCTCGCCTCATCAGCAGCTCACCCCGCCCGACCCCACCCCTCACTCCGGTGGCCCGCAACCAGGAGACGCCTCGTGGCTGCGACTGTGGGGATTGGAAGCAAGCCGTCGAGGGGCGACTCGCCAGCCGGCCAGCGCCCGCGTTGCCGACCGACCTGCTCCGTCGAGACGATCTCAATCGGCTCTCGATCGCCTGGGAGCATCGTTTCGCTCGGCTGGAGTCAATTAGCCAGTCCGCTGTCAGCGAGCCGCCCGCGCCGCCAACGACTCGCCAGAGCCTTGGCGATTGGATCTCACGGCGGGCGATGCTCGCCGCCCTGGCGGGGGGGGCGCCGACGGCCGCGGCGGCGGTCCTGGCGTGGAAGCTCTGGCGTCGCCGGCGGGCCCGCCGGGTGCACGAGGAGAGCCAGCGACCGATCGCCGTCGACTCGCCACCGCCGCCGCAACGCGTCGTGCCGGAGACGCACTACGTCTCCTACGAACGCGACGAGTTCGCCCGTGCCCACCAGTGGGCGTGCGAGCAGCTCGCGCGGAAGTTCCCCGGTTCGGTCGAGATGCTTTCGAGTCTCGACTCGCTCATCAAGCAGCAGATGAACGGTACTCCCGAGTCTTGAAGCCGCCGCCCCGCTCCCCTCCCAGTCAGTCTTCCAACCCCAAGCTAGCCATGCCCCTCACGAACACCGATGCGGTTCTTTGGTACAAGGTCGGCGTCTTTGGCGACGCCGGCTACGCGGTTCCCAACTGGTCGAACGACGTGGGGAGCCTCAACCCACAGATCCTTGATTGGGTCGACTTGGTCGGCCGGAACCTCTTCCACGTGATGCATCACGAGGACGTCGATCTCCGTATCCCGCCATCGATCAACACCTGCAAACGCGTCCACAAGCTTTACCTCCGCGCCGCGAACATCCTCGCCGGCCGCGCCGTGGCCCCGGGCACGGACAACATGGAGGCCCTGCACTCTCGCCCCGCGGGCGAGGTCTTCCGGGTTTACCCGGTGCCGTTCTTTAAGGTCCGCAACCCCTTCTTGCGTCGTTGGTCCGCCATGGTGCTTGTCTCGCTGGCCGAGGCGATGCAGCACACCGAGAACCGCAAGGAAATGGAGATCTCGACCGCCTTCGCCGGACAGGTCGGCCAGTATCTGCGACGCGTTTACGTGAACATGGCGATCGAGCTGTTCGGCAAGACGCGTGATGAAGCGAGCGCCCAGGGTTTCGTCCTTTCCGACGCGGACCTCGCCGCGTACGACCCATCGCAGTTCTTCACGTCGACCGAGATGGTCGACACGGTGCCTCGCCTCGACCGGGTGTTCACCGAAGACCGCCTCGAGCTGCTCGCCGAAGGGATCCCGATCACCGACCTGCCTGCGGACCTCGGCCCGTGGCCAACGAACCTGTCGAGCTTCTACTCCGACAACCGGATCGATGGCGTGATCAGTGGCTCCGGCAGCGGGGGGGCGGCGTCAGCGGGCGGACCGATCATCCCGCCCGCCCCGGGCCCGTAGTCGTTGCGCGTCGTGCGGGGGGCGTCCCGCGTCGGCCGACGGCTCGCCGGCCACGAGACGGGCCGCCCGCGAGGCACGCCCCCCGCTGTGTCATGCCGCCTCGATCCCTAACTCGCTCGATCCGCTCACGATGGTCCGAACCCCCGAGAACCCCGACCGCGTCCGACTCGCCCCCGCCGACTGGGGCGGGCTCTGCTCGCTCGCCCTGGCGTCGCTGACGCTGGCCGGCGCGACGCTCTACAAGGTCCACGAGGTCGCGCAAACCAACCGCGAACGCTTGGCAGCCGTCGACGCCGAACTCGCCGGCTTGAAGCAGAGCGTCAGCCTCCTGCAGTCGGACGTGCGTGTCATCGCCCGGAGACCCTTCCCATGAAGATCCGCGACCGTGTCAAAGAACTACGCCGCGTCCGAGCGGGCGACCTGCAGCCGCACCCAAAGAATTGGCGGACGCACTCGCGCCATCAGCAGGATGTCTGGCGGGGGGTGCTCAGCGAACTCGGCATGGCGGGCGCCCTGCTCGTGCGTGAACTCCCCGACGGTCAACTGCAGCTACTGGACGGCCATCTACGCGCCCAGTCGAACCCCTCGGCGACCGTGCCGGTGTTGGTGCTCGACCTGGATGACCGCGAGGCCGAGAAGCTGCTGCTGACGTACGACCCACTCGGCGCCCTGGCGGGTGTCGACGACACCCGGCTGGCGGACCTGCTCGGTCGCGCCGAGACCGACGCCGAAGCCGTCCGCGAGATGCTAGGCCATCTCGGCCGGCAGATCAGCGAGGAGTCCCTCGTCCCCGAGCCGCCCGAGATCGAGATCAAGCCGAGCTATCAGGTCGTCGTCGAGGTCGATGGCGAAGAGCAACAACGCGAGGTCTACGAGCGACTCCACGGCGACGGCTACCGCTGTCGTGTCCTCACCCTCTGACAGATATCCAGCAGGAGAACGCAATGCCCCAGCTCAGCGTCACCGTGGACTGCCCGGTCCATGAATCGTTCCGAGTGCAACAGGTCGCCGGTATGTTCGACGTGCCGCTCGGCGAGCGATCGAGCGCCTCGTTCGAGGTCGAGACGCCCGACCCCGACGAAGAGTGGTCGATCGGCCTGATCGTCGGTCCCTCGGGCAGCGGCAAGTCGACCATCGCCCGCGAAGCGTTCGGCGGCGACTTGTATCGAGCCCAGCCCTGGCCCGAGGACCGCGCGGTCATCGACTGCTTCGGGGACACATCCGTGCGGAAGGTCGTGGAGCTATTCACCTCGGTCGGCTTCGGCTCGCCCCCCTCGTGGGTGAAACCCTATGCGGTGCTCAGCAACGGGGAGAAGTTCCGTTGCGACTTGGCGCGTGCTCTCGCCGCGGGATGCGAGGCGGCTGGGGAGACCAAGCCGGTCCTCGCGTTCGATGAATTCACCAGCGTGGTCGATCGCAACGTCGCCCGCGTCTGCTCGGCGGCCATCGCGAAGGGCGTTCGGCGGGGCGACCTGCCATGCCGCTTCGTGGCGGTGACCTGCCACTACGACATTGCGGAGTGGCTCGAGCCCGACTGGGTGCTCGACATGGCTACCGGACGCCTCACCCGGAGGCGTCTTCGACGACCGCGGATCGGTCTGGAAATCCATCGTTGCCGAGTGGCGGCTTGGCGGCTGTTTGCGCGCCATCACTATCTGACCGGTTCGATCGCTCCGCAGGCGATGTGCTACCTGGCGACCTGGAACGGCGAGCCGGTTAGCTTCGCGGCGACGCTACCGATCATCGGGCGCAAAGGGCGCCGGCGTTTCACACGGATCGTCACGTTGCCGGATTACCAGGGGATTGGTATCGGGATGCGAACCGTCGAAGCGGTCGCCGAGGTGCAGCGCGAAGAGGGCCTGCGAGTGAACGTCACCAGCAGCCACCCCGCGTTGATCCGGCACTGCGACCGCTCATCGCGCTGGCGGGTGGTGGCGGTGAAGCGGACCGGGCAAGCGGCTTCGCGACGCCGAACCGCGTTCACGACCTATCGGAACTCGGCCGGAAGATCGGTCGTGTCGTTCGAGTATCTTGGTGCGCCAGAGGAGGACGCCCCGCCATGCTGACGGACGAGCAGAAACGCGAGGCGCTGTTGATCGCGTCGGTCGGCTGCGACCGTGAGACGGCCGCAAAGTACATCGGTTGTAGCCTGCAGCAGCTCAACGCGACCGCCTACGGAGAACCCGATTTCGCGGAACAGTTGCGTCGAGCCGAGGCGGGATGCGAGCTGGCCCACATGCGGAATATCCAGCAAGCCGCCCGCGACGAGCGGCACTGGCGGGCCAGCGTCTGGTGGCTGGAGCGACGGCTGCCCGAGCGGTACGCCCGCCGCGACGCCGGCGCCGTCGGCCGCCGCGACCTGGTGGGCTTCTTATCGAAGCTGTCCGGAGATCTCGCCGGGTTGTTGCGAGATACCGAAGATCGAGAGCGCGTGCTCAACAGGCTGAAAGAAGCGGGTGAATCCCTGTCCGACCCGTTGTTGGTCGAGCATTCGCCTGATGAGAAAGAGGGAACAACGCCATAAGGAAGAGAGGGACGGTATGGATTCCAGCACCGCAGCCGAGGCCCGGGTGGCCCGGGTGCTGCACGCGGCGATCGGGCAGGCTTTTTCGAAAGACCCCATCGATCCCCACGGCGACCCCGACCAGTCGTTGCTCCTGTGGGCGCAACATTACCTCCCGAATCACTTCCGGAAATCCCCCTCAGCGTTGCACGGATGGCTGGCTCAGCAGATGGACCGCATGCGGACCGAACGGGGCGCGAAAGTGAATGTTGTCGGGCCTCGCGGCGCTGCCAAGTCAACCGTCGCCACCCTCGCCGGCGTGCTGCGTAGCGCGGTCGAAGCGGACGAACCGTACATCTGGATCATCTCCGATACCAAATCCCAAGCCCAGGCGCACCTCGAGAACGTGAAGGCTGAGTTGATAGAGAACGAGCGACTCGCCGAAGCCTACCCGGCAACGGTAGGACGTGGCCCGCGCTGGCGATCCGCGGGGGTCGAGCTCCGCAACGGGGTGGTCATTGAGGCGTATGGCGTTGGCCAACGTCTCCGCGGGCGCCGGCGTCGGGCCAACCGCCCCTCTCTGATCCTGTGTGATGACCTGCAGAACGACCAGCACATCGTGTCGCCTGTGCTGCGCGAGAGCTCGACAGAATGGTTCCACGGCGCCCTCATGAAGTCGGGAACGAAGCGGACCAATGTCGTCAACGTGGCGACCGCTTTGCACCGCGATGCGCTCGCCATGAGGCTAACCAAAGCACCTGGTTGGCGGTCGCGCACGTTCCAGTCGATTGTCCGCTGGCCCGACGCGATGGAGCTCTGGCGAGACTGGGAGACGATCTACTGCGACTCCCAGAAACCGAACGCTGCCGATGAGGCTCAGGCGTTCTACGAGCGGAATCGTCAGGAGATGAACCGCGGCGCTGAAGTGCTGTGGCCCGATGAAGAGGACTTGTACACGCTCATGCGGTTGAGGCTTGAAGGGGGGCACGGCGCGTTCGAGCGTGAGAAACAAGGCTCCCCATCAGATCCGGAGCGATGCGAATGGCCCGAGTCCTACTTCGAGGACTCGGTCTGGTTCGATGATTGGCCAGAGCGACTCACCCTGCGGGTGATTGCCCTCGACCCGAGCAAAGGGAACGACGCCCGACACGGGGATTACTCGGCAATTGTACTGTTGGGAGTCGATGGCGACGGGGTCCTGCACGTCGAGGCGGATCTCGCGAGACGCCCGGTCGCTCAGATGGTCGCCGACAGCGTGGCCCGTTGCCGGGCGTTCCGACCGGACGCCTTCGGTGTCGAAGCGAACCAGTGGCAGCAGTTGCTCGCCGGTGAGTTCGTCGCCGAGAGCCATCGCCAGGGATTGCCGGGTCGGTCGCCGTGCGAGATCCACAACCACACGAACAAGGCGGTCCGTATCCAGAGGCTCGGTCCGTACCTGTCGCAGCGACGCCTCCGGTTCAAACGAGGGTCGGATTCAACAGCGCTGCTTGTCGATCAGCTGCGAGAGTTCCCAGTCGGTTCTCACGACGATGGACCCGACGCTCTGGAGATGGCGCTCCGCCTCGCCGAGGAGGTTTGGCGGACCCGCGAGGATGAATCGGGTTTCGAGTTCGACACGCTCTAACAATCAGCCCCCCGCCTTTCAACGACCTGGAGACATTCATGGGCGAAGCGACCGCGACGCAGCGCTTGCTGCAACTCGAGAGCCGATTGCTCGAAACCTTTGATGGCTTGTGGGCCGACTACGTCGATCCACGCGAAGCCTACGCCGGCGATGACGTAGGTCTCTGGGAGCCGGTCGGCTTGCCCTCGGATCGAGGCGTCCGCGCGACGTTATCGGGAGCGCGGTTGGCGGAGGTTCGTGCCGATTGCCGCCGACTGGCGCTGACGAATGAATTCGCCATCAACGGCCATGAGAACCGGATCAGCTACATCGTTGGTTCCGGCCACGTCTACCACGCGACGGTCCGCAAGGGCCAGGACGCCTCGATCGATCTCGCCAATCAGACCCAGCAGGTCGTTGACGAGTTCTTGGAGGAGAACGCCTGGCACGACCGGCAGCAGGAGATCGTCCGGCGGCTCGATCGGGACGGGGAAGTCTTTCTTCGCTACTTCCCCGACGGACACGGTATGACACGCGTGCGGTTCATCGAACCGGATCAAGTGGCGCCACCGGAGGGGGCCTCCACGCAGCTAGCCGCCGGGCAGGGAGTCGTCACCGACGATCGCGACGTCGAGACGGTCCTCGGCTACTACGTCGATGGTCAGCAGATCGACGCCCGAGAGATCCAGCACCGCAAGGCGAACGTCGACCGCAATGTGAGGCGCGGACTGCCACTCTACACCCCAGTGCGGGCCAACCTTCGCCGGGCGGAGAAGCTGCTTCGCAACATGAGTGTGGTCGCAGAAATTCAGTCGGCGATCGCGCTGATCCGCAAGCACCGTAGCGCGTCTCGTGTCGGTGTCGAGCAGTTCGTTGCGGATCGTTCCTCCGCGACCGCGCTCGACCGCTCTGGCCGTACGAAACGAGTCACCGAGTACGGCCCCGGCACGATTCTCGACGCCCCGGCTGGCCTCGAGTACGACTTCCCCGCCACCGGCATCGACGCGGCGAGTTACGTGGCGATCTTGCAGGCGGAGCTGCGAGCGATCGCCTCACGCCTGGTTATGCCGGAGTTCATGTTCACGTCCGACGCCTCGAACGCCAGCTACGCCTCGACCCTCGTGGCCGAAGGACCCGCCTTCAAGATGTTCGAGCGGTCCCAGGCGGCGATGATCGAGCAGGACCGGCGAGTGATGCGAGTCGTGATCGACAACGCGATCCATGCGGGACGTTTGCCAGTCGAAGTGACAAGCACGATCGAGCTGCAGATCATTGCGCCTACGCTGCAGAGCCGTGACCGTGCATCCGATGCGGCGGTGGATGAGATCGCACATCGCAACGGCGTCCTCTCAACTCAAACCTGGAGTCAGCGCCTCGGCCTCGACTACGACCAGGAGCAACAGAATCGGCGAGTGCATTCAGAACACGGCGAGGCGCCGCCGTCGAAGTAAGAAAGTGGCCAAAGCGATTCGGAGCCTGCGAAGCCGAGTTGTATAATGCCCCTATGCGAAACGGATCAGGACAGGCAGGTGGCGCATCCAAAGGTCGCGCAAGCGACGCCCAGGCCGCCTTTGCGGAGCTCCTCGCGGCTTCTTCGCAGCGAGGGTACTACGGCACGGTCACGCTCTCGATGAACGTACAAGACGGCTTCATCCAGCAGGTCCGCGTAACGACCGAGCGCGTCGTCCGCTGACAACGAACCACTCGGCATCGAGCCGAGCCTCTCCGCCCACGGCTGAGAGGCATCCCTCTCGAGCCCGCTGCCCACGAGCCCCTTGTAAGGGAGCTGTTCGTGGGTTGCGGGCTTTTCTTTTGCCTAGGAGGCGATCCCAAGGTGACCCATGCCGTTCTAAATGACTCCTCAGACACCCCGCAGGCCGTTCAAGAGTACGTCGATTCGGCGGGGCAGACACTCCGCTCCGAGGCGACGCGGGGTGTGCTGCGTGGCGTGAAACTCCTCGGGCTCCGTTCTCGGAACGGACGGCGCTACGCCGAAAAGGCGCTCCGAGACGCAATCGGTCTGTATGAGGGATCGAAGGTTAATGTCAATCACCCGACACGCGACCCTCTGGCCCCTCGCGATTACCGCGACCGACTGGGGGTGGTGCGCAACGTCCGTTACACACGGGGCGACGGGCTGTTTGGCGATCTGCACTACAACCCGCGGCACGCTCTGGCCGAGCAGCTCGCTTGGGACGCCGAGCACGCGCCTGAGAATGTCGGTCTTTCACACAATGTTATGGCTCGAACACGGCGCGAGGCGGACGAGTTGGTCGTCGAGGCGATCACGCGTGTTCAGAGCGTTGATCTCGTAGCTGACCCGGCGACGACGGGCGGGCTCTTTGAAGCGTGCCGGGATCCGGATACCGCACCACAATCCGAGGATGAGCCCCGGCCTGAGACGCTCGTTGAGGAGAACTATCAGCTCCGCGAAGAGCTTAATCAGCTGCGCGATCAGTTGGAGCGTCAGCACCGACGGCGTCGGATCGACCAGCTAGTTGAGGAGCATGGGCTGGAGGAAGAGGCGGTGCAGGCGGTGCTGACCGAGGGGTTCGTTCGGCTGTTGATGGAAGCCGGAGAGGATGACTTGGCTCCGCTGATCGAGGACCGCGTCTGCCTGGTTAAGCGACCCATCTCGGCGCCCCACCTCGCCTGCCGCGAACAAAGCGTGGTCGCCGATGAAACGCCGACTACCGACACGGCCCAGTTTGTCGCCGCGCTGTCACGACGCGGGTAGCCGCCGAACGGCTGGCGACTACCACATACAACTACTTTCCCTTGGAGTGAGATATGGCGAACACGATGCGATGGCGTTACGGCGACACAAACCCGGTCACGCTCCCGGTGGCCGATGGGGTTGCGGTCGAGATTGGGGATCTCATCTACCTGAACTCCGGCGTTGGCGCCCCCGCTTCGGCGATGCCAGATGAGGGATCGCCGACACTCAATCAACAAACGTTTCAAGACAGCTTCGTTGGCGTCGCGATGCAGGCGTCTCCCTCCGATGAGGAGACCACGATCCGAATCGCAACATCGGGTGTCTTCGAGTTCGACTGCGACTCGGTGACTTGGGAGCTGGGGTCTCCCGCCTCGACACAGATCGATGGATCAGGCGTGCAGCTGTACGACCAAAGGGTGGTCAGCGCACCGTCACTCTCTGCCGCCATCGGACGATGCGCGAAGCAGGCGTCGGTCGCTTCGACCCGTGTGCTGATTGAGGTCGTCAGTTCGGTCATGCGGGGTGGTCCTCAAGACCGTGAGTAGTCCCGGAACGTCTTTCAGAATCAGTCAATCCACAAGGTGATCAAACAATGCCCCTACTGAACTATCGAGAGCTACGCCGCCGGTACGAACTCGACGGTCCCAGCAAGACTGTCCAGCACCTGAGCGAAGCGCTTAATGAGAAGAGCCTCAGGCCCGATGATTTCAGTCTCCGTGATCTGGCGGAAGCACTGATCCCCGACGGGCGTGAGTGGGTGCGAACGCTCGACCCCCGAGGTGGCGGGGTGACGCCGTTGCTCGAAGCGGGCGAGGGCGTCGATGCGACCGCGTTCCAGAACGTCACCGCCGAGGTGATCCACGCGAAGATCCTGGAGGCCTATACCCAGGAGGCTTTCGTCGCCTCTCGCTTGGTCGAAACCGTCCCCACACGGCTCGACGGCGAGAAGATTCCGGGCGTGACGCGGATCAGCGATCAGGTAGATGAAGTCGCTCCCGGCATGCCTTACCCGAATCTCGGTTTCGACGAGGACTACATCGAGACCCCGGCGACCGCCAAGCACGGCTTCATTGTGCCGGTCACCAAGGAGGCGATCTTCTTCGACCGCACCAATTTGATTCTCAGTCGGGCGGCCGAGGTGGGAGAGGTCTTAGGAATCAACAAAGAGAAGCGGATTCTCGATCTGATTGTTGGTGTGTCCAACAACTACAACCACAAGGGCGTTGCGTACGATACCTACCAGACAGCCGGGCCTTGGGATAATGTCCTGACGGGTAACGAGCTGGTCGACTGGACCAGCGTGGATGCGGCCGAGCAGCTCTTCGCCGAGATGCTCGACCCGGCGACAGGGGAGCCTGTACTCCTGGGGGCGACGACCGCCCTGGTGATGCCCGCCTACCGGCACGCAGCCCATCGGACGTTCAACGCGACCGAGATCTCTTATACGCCCACAGGGGGCCAGACGGCGACGGTCGCCGCCAACCCGTTGGGCAACTATGCGGTCAAAGAGAGCCGCCTGGCGTACCGTCGGGTGATCGCCTCGGGCGTGGCGGCGGAAGAGGCCAAGAAGTGGTGGTTCCTCGGCGATTTCCGCAAGGCGTTCGCCTATATGGAGAACTGGCCGATCACGGTCACGCAGGCTCCGCTGGGCAGCGAGGCCGAGTTCACCAACGACGTGGTCCTCCGCTTCAAAGCAAGCGAGCGGGGAGCCGCCGCGGTGATCAACCCACGCTATGTCGTAAAGTGCACTGGGTAGCCAAAGTGAAGATCGCATCGGCCGGCGGGGGGCGGCGTGGTCGCACCCCCGTCAGTCGATCTCTATCAAACCGGTGAGGGGAAGATGAGTTACTGGTCTGTAGTCGACGCCTCGTTCCGTGATGACACGGACGCTCTGACGGGGTCGGGTATCTCGCTCCGTCCTTGGCTGACGGATGCCGGGGAGTTCGATGGCTCCACCGCGACGTTCTACCCCTCGCAAGCGGTCTTAGCGGTGGGGAATCAATTTACGGTGGCGTTCTGGCTGCGGACGGCATCGCTAGTGGGACAGCAAGTTCTGATCGAATCGGGAGGGTACGTTTATGGCTGGAGCGTTTTGCTCAGCGACTCGATGCTTCATTTCGTTTGGTCCAATAGCTACAACGGCCAAGTTGTCTCGCACGACCTGGTAGGCCGAGAGAACGACTCGGTTCATGTGACGGTCCGGGTTGACGGTCAGCAGATGACCCTGCTTGTTGACGGTCAGCAGGTTGCCACTATCGCCCACCCAACTCTCTTCTCAACCGCGGGGAACAACTCCGGGTCGATCGGCGGATCGGAGAGCGACTACCGGGATCACCTGGGCGTTGAGCATTCTGGTGGCCCGGGGCACTATTTCACCGGACAGATCGACCAGCTGCTGACGTTCGATACGGCACTTTCGAACGCCTACGTGTCCGAACTGTTCCTCGGTCCGGAACCGACCAACACGACCTCTCCCACAGCGACTTTCAACGGTCGCATCGTCGCCTGGACGGCAGGCGCCTGGGATGCCTATGGCAACGGGGCCATCGCGTTGCTCGGTGACGTCTACCTTGACAGTCTCTTAATCGCCGCGGATCAAGTCACCGATACAGTGTCTGGCGGCGAATTTCACACGGGCGGTCTTGGGGTTGGTCTCTACGAGGTCGCGGTAAAAGCGCTCAACGATGGCGGGGAGTCAGTCCACGTCTATGCGGTGGCCGTCGACGTCACTCCAGATCCCTTGTCAGCGGCTGCGGTTGTGAGTGCGGCTGGCGAATCGGTTTCCGCCCTAACCCAAACAGAACCTACCGTACGCGCGGTGGCCGCCGCCGTCGCGGACGGATAGCACACGAGACAGAAAGCATGATTAGCGAGGCACACGGGGTCGTCATTGCAGGCGGGAGTCTGGTGATGATGGCGAGGCTTGAATCTCTAGATGGTGTGGCGATCGTCCCCGCCGATATCTACTCGGCCAGTTATACGATCGTCGCACGTGAAACGTGCGGCGTCGAACCCGAGATCCAGGTACCCGGGCATACTCAGGAGACGATCGAACCGGCGAGCGTTCTGTACGGCACGATGCAGACCGGTCCGGCCTGGGACTTGGACGCGACCGGCTACAACTTTCGGCACACGATCGATACCACGGTCGAGGTGGCATTTCAAACGGCTGGCAATCACTACGCGGTGAGATACGAGCTAACCCCGGTGAACGGACAGCCGATCATTTTCCGATTCCACATCGAGGCGATATGAAATGGCGCAAGACATGACACAAATCGAAGCGATCCGTTCACAGACGCTCGCCCAGCTGCAATCGGTCCGGGCCAACGTTAAGCCGACGTACTGGATCGACGGACAGCGGGTTCACTGGCAGCAGTACGTCGATTCTTTGCAGAAGACAATCGATTGGTGTGACCAGAAGATGGCGGATCTTGCGCCGTTCGAGATCGCCTCGCAAGGAGGAGCATGATGGTCATCAGTTGGAGCCCCTCGGGGGACTTCTCCGAGGTCGTGGACACGCTTGAATCAGTAACCATCCTACGCTGCGATCGACAGGGTCATGCCGTGCAGGCTGAAGCGTGGCGATTCGAGGAGGTTCGGGCGGACTCCGCCCAGGCCCCCGGTTCGCTGTGGCAGACCATTACAACGTGGCAATTTAGTTTGCCCGAAGTGGACGTGTCCCCTGTGCCTAGCGATCGCCTCGTGGATGCGCAAGGCCGTTGTGCTACCATCCGTTCTGCAAGGAGACAGCAGGGAGCAACTCGATACGTTTGCGAAACGGTTCGGAACGTAGTGACCGCGAAGAGCAGGCAGGTGTTTGATATTCAGCGGCCGATTGTCGTGAACGGACAAGGGGGCTCAACAATCGAACAATGGGAACTCGCCCAAACAGGCGTTGAGGGATGCTTCCCACGAAGGCAAGAAGACCCTCTAGAGGAATCGCCAGCGATAGATATTGCGTTGGTTGGGCCAGATGAGGTGGTAGTCGGCGCCCGCTTGCTTAGCCGTCGAGGAGGGGAGTACGCGGTCACCGCGGTCGATATGCCGAAGATTGTTGGCGATCCTTGGGTGGTCACCACGGTAGAGCTCGACACCTCGGCCTAGTCTCTACCGTTCGCCTGATTAAGCTGTAGCTCCTGGGCAATGCGTCGATTTTCGCTCTGAACCAGCTGGCCACAGGCGGCATCGATGTCGCGACCAAGCGAGTAGCGTATCGTGGTCGGAAACCCCTCGGCGCGGAGCTGACCGCCAAAGGCTTCGATCCGGCTCCGCGGCGATGAGGCAAGGTGGTCGGCGTGGTCAACTCGGTTGTACGGGATCAGGTTCACATGGACGCGGAGTCCGGTGAGCCATCGGATGAGCGCGTCCGCGGCGTCTTGTGTGTCGTTGACGCCATCGAGCATGAGGTACTCGATCATCACAAGGGTCTTTGCGGGTTGGACCGTGTTGAGCCTCTCGATTGCAGCGCGGATCTCGATCAGAGAATGCTTCTTCGCGAGTGGGATGATCCGTTCTCTCACCGCCTGATCCGCGGCATGGAGGCTGATGGCGTAATTGACTCGGGGATGCAACTCGGCCGTGCGGACCAGTGGTTCGGGGACGCCCACAGTGCTCACGAGCAGCCGGGACGCTGGATGATCGAAGGCGGTTGGTTCTTGCAGGGTCGCCAGAGACTCTTGCAGAACCGCCTCGTTGTGCATCGGCTCGCCCATGCCCATGAAGACAATGTTGCGAACGCGTTTGCCCTCGGGGCGGAGCTCTTCGTTCGCGAGAGTGATCTGATCAAGGATCTCTGCTGCGGTCAGGTTGCGTGCGATGCCCATACGCCCCGTGGCGCAGAACTCACAGGCGGCAGCGCAACCGACTTGGCTCGAAACGCACAGCGCAACACGGCCGGTAGCCGGCATCAAGACGACCGTCTCGATCGCCAGGCCGGCGTCGGTCCGCGAGACCCACTTGGTTGCATGATCGATGTTGGAGTCGAATCGCTGCCTATCGCGAAGCGTGTGGAACTCGACCGACTCGGCGAAGCTTCCGCGAACGTCCTGGGGAAGGCAGGCTAGAGCGCCTTCGAAGCCGAGGCTTTTCTTGTAGAACGCGATCCGTGAGTGACGCAGCATCTGTGGATCGATCCGCAGCGTACGACTCAGGCGATCGACTTCCGACAAGTTGTAGAAGGAGACTTTGGATCGGATCATGCCAACACCACCTTGTGGGGGCGCCCAGCCACTTCCTGTACGAAGCGCGGGATCGCATACCCGGGCAGGAGCTTTCGCATCTTTCCGATAAGCTGAACGCCGTGGTCGGAGGACGTCTCGTAGTGCGCTGAGCCTGGCACGCGGTCGATCTGATGCAGGTAGTAGGGGGTGACGCCGATCGCGATCAGCTTATGGCTCAAGTCAACAAGTGACTGGACCGAGTCGTTGACCCCGCGCAACAGAACACTCTGATTGAACAGGAGGGCGCCCGAAGATAGAAGCCGTTTGGCCGCATCGACAACGTGCGAATCGATTTCGTTTGCATGATTCGTGTGAAGGACAACCACCGCGTTCAGTCGAGTGTCACGCAGCAGCTGTGCAAGTCGGACCGTGACGCGTTCCGGGAGAACGATGGGGAGCCTCGTGTGGATGCGCACCGTCTGCAGATGTTCGATGCTCGCTAGCTTGTTGAATAATCGCTCGAGGCGGGTGTCGCCGTTGATCAGAGGATCGCCGCCACTCAGGATCACTTCGTGGATCGAGGGCTCTTGCTGCAAGTAATCCAAGGCCGGCGCCCACCCCGCTTCACTGCGGGGGCTCTCCTCATATGGGAAGTGACGCCGGAAGCAGTACCGGCAGTTCACGGCGCAGGAACCACCCAGGATCAGGAGCGCCCGGCCCTGATACTTGTGCAGCAGGCCGGGTTGTGGGTTGGCTTGCAAGTCGCCTACGGCGTCGGAGGGCAGGTTGCCCTCGTCTAGCTCTTGTGGGCTTGGGAGCACCTGGAGAAGCAGCGGGTCATTAGGATCTCCGGGCTGCATTCGGCGGATGAATCCGCGCGGGACCAGCAGCGGGAAATTGACCGCGGCGGCGGGCTCTGCCAACTCAGCAGGCAGGTCAAGCAGTCCGCAGAGCTCGAAGGGGTCGCGAACAGCGTCGCCCAGGGCGCGGCGCCAGTCGGGCTCCGAGGCAGAATCGTTCGGCGTGGGGCGGACAACTCCTCCACGGTCGGCTAGACTTTCCGGACCTGCGAGGGCAGGGGGTTCAGGGCCCGTCGAGCACCGCAGTTCGCCCAGGTTCTCGTTCGGGTCCCTTAGCATGACACGATTGTTGTTAGAGAGAGCTTAGCGTGGGAACGGTCAACACCAGCGATTTCCGAAAGGGTCTCAAGGTTCAGATCGACGGGGTGCCTTACCTCATGGTCGAGATGAACTTCCGCAAACCGGGCAAGGGGACCGCGCTGTACGAGTGCAAGATGAAGAACCTCTTGCGGAACACCGTCGTCGACCGGACCTACCGTGCAGGTCAGACACTGGAAGAAGCGGATGTCATGGAGTTTACCGCCCAATATCTCTATCGCCAGGGCGAAGACTTCGTGTTCATGAACAACCAGGACTACGAGCAGTACGAGTTGGCCGCCGACAAGGTTGGCGACACGGCCAAGTTCCTGAAAGAGAATATGGACTGCCAAGTGATGACCTTCAACGGCAACCCGATCGCCGTGGTCGCCCCGAACCACGTCGTACTGCAGGTCGAGTTCGCCGAGCCCGCCCCAAAGGGCAATACGGCCACCGGCGTGCAGAAACCGGTCAAGCTGGAGACCGGAGCGGAGATCCTCGCCCCGGCATTCATCAATACCGGAGATTGGTTACGAGTCGATACCCGCACCGGTGAGTACGTCGAACGGACCAACGCCCCCGAGTGACACGCACAGCCCGCCAGCAGTGGGACTTCCTCTCTACTGACTCTCAAGGGAACACGCCATGGTGATGACTACCGGTCTTATTGTCTTGCTCGCGCTCGGCGCGCTGGCGGTGCTGCTCTTCCTTTACGGGGTGGGCGTTTACAACCGCTTGGTGACCCTGAAAAACCGTTTTCAGAATGCGTTCTCACAGATCGAGGTGCAACTTCAGCGCCGCTACGACCTGATCCCGAATCTGGTTGAAGTCGCGAAAGGTTACATGAGCCATGAGCGAGAGACGCTCGAAGCAGTCATCACCGCGCGGAATCAAGCGGTCGGCGCGTTGAAGGCCGCCTCCGCAGCGCCGGGCAACGCCGAGGCGATGGCCGGCCTCGCCGCGGCCGAGCAAGGGCTCGGAGGCGTGCTCGGGCGGCTCTTCGCGGTTTCCGAGGCGTACCCCGACCTCAAAGCGAACGAGAATATGGCCCAGCTCACCGAGGAGCTGACCTCGACCGAAAACAAGGTCGCATTCGCTCGCCAGGCCTACAACGACTCGGCGACCGAGTACAACACGTACAAGCAGACCTTCCCGCCGATCTTCTTCGCGGGCATCCTCGGCCACGGCGACGATGCCGAACTGCTCGACTTCGACGATGACAAGATCAACGAAGCGCCGAACGTCTCGTTCAGCTGACCCGCGTCCGCACAGCAGGCCCTAGCTCTCACTGGGCGAGCCAAGTGAGCGCCGTCTATGGCGACAGACTTCTTTGATCGGCAGGCCGCAGCGCGGCGTTCGACGACGTGGCTGCTCGGCGCCTTCGCCGTCGCGGTCGTGGTGCTGGTCGGTTCGGTTTTCATCCTGGCCAGCACGGTCGTCGCCACTCAGCAAGAGGTGAGTTCGCTGAACGCGAACACGTTCCCTTGGCAGTTCCCTCTCGGCGCCGCTGGGGGCACGCTCGCCCTGGTTGGTGGTGGGTCGCTGTTCAAAGTCGCCAGCCTAAGAGCGGGCGGGGGGCGGGGAGTTGCAGAGGGGCTAGGCGGTCGTCGGCTGATCCGCGACACGACCAGTGACCCCGCGGAACGGCTGCTGCTGAACGTCGTCGATGAGATGGCCATCGCTTCGGGGGTTCCCTCACCGCCGGTTTACCTGCTCGACGAGTCGGCGATCAACGCCTTCGCGGCGGGTTACTCCCCGAGCGACGCGGTCATCGGCGTCACGAAAGGCTGCGTTGAGAAGCTCTCACGCGATGAACTTCAGGGCGTTATCGCCCATGAGTTCAGCCACATTCTCAACGGCGATATGCGAATGAGCATCCGTATGATCGGCGTGCTGCACGGCGTCTTGCTGCTCGGATTGATCGGTCGGATGGTGCTGGATGTCGTCTTCCACAGCGGCGCTCACTACGACTCCCGGCGCTCGGGCAGCGACGATTCGGGCAAAGGAGGCTCGGGCGTCCTGGTGATGCTGGCGATCGGCGCCGCGCTGTTGGTGATCGGTTCGATCGGCAGCTTGATGGGCGGACTGATCAAGGCGGCCGTCTCACGGCAACGCGAGTACCTGGCGGACGCCTCCGCGGTGCAGTTCACCCGCAACCCGGGCGGCATCGCCGGCGCCCTCAAGCGGATCTTGGCAAACGTTAGTGGCGCTAGGCTCCGCCATCCGCGGGCGGCCGAGCTGAGCCACATGTACTTCGCCCAGGGGGTTTGGGAGGGGTTCACCTCCTTGATGGCGACTCACCCGCCGTTGCCCAAGCGGATCCGGGCAATCGATCCGAATTGGAACGGCAAGCTCCCCGCGCCGAACGCCTCGGGCGGCGGTTCGGTTGCCGAGGGGGCGTCGGGGTTTGCGGGAGGGGTGCCGCCCGAGCAGGGGCCGACCGTTCAGCAGCTCGACAACGCGGTCGAACAGATCGGCGACCCGGTCGAGGCGCACCGACGCTACGCGGCCGAGCTGATCGCCTCGCTTCCCGAAGAGGTCCGGGTCGCCGCGGGCGAGCCGGGCACGGCTCAGGCGGTCGTTTACGGCTTGCTGCTCGACCAAGACCCCGCGGTTCGGGCGAACCAGAGAGCGGCGATTGAGTCGATGACCGATCCGCACGTCGTCCGCTTCTTGTTCGACCGGCTCGCACCCCAGATCGATCGGCTCGATTCGCGCCTGCGGCTGCCCCTCGTGGACCTGAGCCTGCCGTCGTTGGCGGCGATGTCGTTTCCGCAGTACCAGCGTTTCTGCCGGGCGTTCAAGGCGCTGGTCGTCGCGGACAGCCGGTTGAGCCTCTTCGAGTGGACGCTCTCCCAGGTTCTGCTGCGGCACATCCGCCCGCAGTTCGAGCGGGTGCGGTCGCCCCGCTTGAAGCACAAGACGCTGTACCCCTTGTCGCGTGAGTGTGGCGTGCTCTTATCAACGATCGCTCACGCTTGCGGCGACGATTCGGGAGTCGCCTCGGGCTACGACGCCGGCCGCGCCCAGCTCAAAGAAGCCCCTCCCGCGTTGCTCCCCGCGGCCGCTTGCGGGCTGGATGACCTGCGCACGGCTTTGGAGCAGATCGCGTCCGCCGCGGCCCACCAGCGTGGGCGTGTCGTTGACGCCGCGGCCGAGGTGATCTGTGCCGACGGCCACGTCACCGTAGCCGAGGCGGAGCTGCTGCGGGGCATCGCCGATCTGCTCGACTGCCCGATGCCGCCCCTGCTGCCGGGCCAGACGGTGCCTTCGTGATCGTTCTCAAGCACTTGCGCCGCCGTGCCGAGCTGCTCGATCAGACCCGGGCGTTCTTCAAGCACCGCGGCTTCCTCGAGGTCGAGACCCCTCTCGCCGCCCGCGAGGCGATCCCCGAGCGGCACATCCGGCTGCACCGGCTCGCCGACGAGGAGCGGTGGCTGCAGGCCTCTCCCGAGATGCACCACAAGCGCCTGCTGTGCGAGGGGATCGGGTCGATCTTTGAGCTCGCCAAATCCTTCCGAGGCAACGAATTGGGCAAGCATCACACCCCCGAGTTCACCCTGCTGGAATGGTACCGGCTGGGCGACGATCTGGAGGGGGCGATGTCGCTCACGAGCGAGTACGTGAGCGAGTTGCTCGGCGCGGCGCCGGCAAGTCGCGTCTCTTACGGTGAGGCGTTCCGCCGCGCCGTCGGCGTCGATCCGCATGCCGCCACGACCGAGGAGCTTCGCCAGAAGGTCCAAGAAAGCCTGCCGGTCGTCGAGGATGAGGCCCGTGAAACGCTGGACCCCGAGTCCTGGGAGCGTGACGAGTGCCTCAACTACCTGCTGTCGTTCTCCGTCGAGCCGACTCTCGGACGCGAGGCGCCGGAGCTGTTGTTCCACTACCCCGCCTCGCAATCGGCGTTAGCCCGGACGGTCGTCGACGGGCGGGGCGTCGAGGTTGCTGAGCGTTTCGAGCTCTACTGGCAGGGTGTCGAGCTCGCCAACGGCTACCATGAGCTGACCGACCCCGTTGAGCTACGCCGGCGGCTTGAACTGGCGAACGCTCAGCGGATCGCTGGCGGTTGGGACGAAGTCCCGATGCCGGAGAAGCTGCTCGCCGCGATGGCCGACCCGGGATTGCCGCCCAGCGCCGGCGTGGCGTTGGGGTTCGACCGCTTGGTGATGCTCGCAACCGGCGCCAAGAACCTCGGTGAGGTCACGGCGTTCTCAGAGTTCTACTGAGCCGCCCGGTCCGAGATCCGTTCCCACACCTCGAACGTGCAGTCGTGCTCGTTCTTCTCGTCGGCGGGGTGCTTCTCGGACGAAGCGAGTCGCCATTCCGAGGCGTCGAGCTCCGAGAAGGTCGCGTCCCCTTCGACGGTCGTGTGGACACGTGTCAGGTGGACGCGGTCGGCGTGGGGCAGGGCGAGGCGGTAGATCTCGCCGCCGCCGATGACGAAAGCCTCGTCGGTCGAAACGCCCTCGGCTTGGCTGGCCGCTTGGATGGCTCCGTTGAGTCTCGTGGCGACGAGCACCGCCTCGTGCCCCGCCGTCCACTCGGCGTTGCGCGTCAGCACGACCGATACGCGTCCCGGCAACGGCCGGCCGATCGATTCGTACGTCTTTCGCCCCATGACGATTGGATGGCCTATCGTGAGCCGTTTGAACCGGCCCAGATCGGCCGGAAGTCGCCAGGGGAGATCCCCCTCGCGGCCGATCACCCCGTTCTCTGCCGCCGCGACGACGAGCGATAGCCGCGGGCAAGTCGCCTTGTCGATATCCAACTTCCGAACTCCCACCTCGATTAAACCGCCACCGGTGCTTTGATGTGGGGGTGCGGGTCGTAGCCGTCGAGCGTGAAGTGCTCGTAGCGGAAGTCGTCAATCGATTTGATCGACGGGTCGATCCGCATCTGCGGCAGCGGGCGCGGGTCGCGGTTCAGTTGGGTCTGGGCTTGTTCCAGGTGGTTGTCGTACAGGTGGGCGTCGCCGAGGGTGTGGACGAAGTCGCCCGGCTGGAGGCCGGTCACCTGGGCGACCATCATCGTCAGCAGCGCGTAGCTGGCGATGTTGAACGGCACGCCGAGGAAGACGTCCGCCGAGCGCTGGTAGAGCTGGCAGCTCAGCTTGCCGCCCGCCACGTAGAACTGGAACAGCAGGTGGCAGGGGGGCAGCGCCATGTCGGGCAGGTCGGCCACGTTCCAGGCGTTGACGATCAGCCGGCGGCTGTCCGGGTCGCCCTTGATTTCGTCGATCACCTCGGCGAGCTGGTCGATCGTGCGGGCGCCGTGGCCGTCCTCGGCGCCGACGGTCCAGCTGCGCCACTGCTTGCCGTAGACCGGGCCGAGATCGCCTTCGTCGTCGGCCCACTCGTCCCAGATGCTGACGCCGTTCTCCCGCAGGTAACCGACGTTCGTCTCGCCCCGGATGAACCAGAGCAGCTCGTGGACGATCGACTTCAGGTGGACCTTCTTGGTCGTCACCAACGGGAAGCCCTCGCCCAGGTCGAAACGCATCTGATGGCCGAACACGCTGCGCGTGCCCGTGCCCGTGCGGTCGCCTTTGACGGCGCCATGCTCGTAAACGCGGCGGAGCAGATCGAGGTACTGGTGCATGCCTCTAGCCTACGGATCGGGGGGCGGAGCGACTAGGTGACGCGTCGCCCGTCAGCCTACCATGCCCTTGAGCATCAGGCCGACCAGGTAAGCCAGCCCGGCCGCCACGCCGCCGACGCCGAGCGTCTCGGCGCCGCTGACGAACCAGGGTTGATCGACGAAGCGGGCCTTCGCGGCCCCGACCGCGAAGAAGGCGACGGCGGTCATCGCCGTGCTCGCGAGGAAGGGACGCTCGATCGACCCGGGCCGGGTGAACTCCACCAGGAACGCGAGCAGCGGCAGCAGGCCGACCAGCACGAACGCCGCGAAGGTGATCCAGGCCGCCTTCCACGCGGAGGGGCTCTCCAGCGGCAGCCCGTGTTCCTCCTGGAGCATCGTATCGACCCACCGCTGGCGGTCGCTGGTGATCACCTCGACCACCTTCTCCAGGTCGTCTCCGGTGAAGCCCTTGGCGGCGAAAATCTGGCGGACCTCCTCCCGCTCCCCCTCGGCGTACTGGGCGATGTGGGCCTCCTCCTCGCGGCGTGCCCGGTCGCGGAGCTGGCCCTCGGCGCGGGTCCCCAGGAAGTTGCTCGCCGCCATGCTGAAGCCGTCGCCCACCAGGTTGGCGAAGCCCAGGATGATGATCACCACCGGCGAGAGCCCCGCGCCCGCCACGCCCGAGACCACGGCGAACGTGGTCACCGCCCCGTCGATGGCGCCGTAGACGAAGTCCTTCAGGTAGCTGTGCCGGACCCCCAGCTCCAGCCGCTCGCGGATCGCCGCGGGCTTGTGCTCTTCGATATGGGCTTCGGTCGCCTTGTCCAATTCTCAATCCCACTGATTGAAGATGGCTTCACCGATCGTTCGCGGTTTCCAGTACTTCATCTGATCGATTTCGGCTTCTGTAAGGTCTGAGGCATCGTTGGAAGCTATCCCTCGATTCAGCACCCTCTTACGAAGCACCTCGTACCGACCGAAGACAGCGAAGCCCGCAGCCAGCTTTGCTTGATCGATAAACCTCAAAGAACCGCCTTGTTCGAACGCGAAGCCGATCAATGGATGAACCGCATTCAGCATCGCGATGACATTCTGGTGTCCGATCTCGATCTCGATCGAGTGGTAATTGTTTCCGACTCCGCAACTGCACGCCGTACCCCTCACAATCCTGGCAGGCAGTTCCTGTGCGACGCGTTGTGCATCAGAGCGAAAAAGGTCAGCGTCTGTGGTAGTCAATGACGCATCGCGGTAGCACCGGAAACCCGTGACTCCTCGCGGCAAGACGAAGTCACAATCCTCCGATGAGGAACTCATTGTGCTGCCATCAACTCCTCGACCACCTTCGCCAGCAGCTGCGGGTCGTCCTTCGCCTTGAGGTGGGCGATCCGCTCGGGCTTCACCCCGACCTTCTCGAGGGCCTTCTCGATGTACCCCCAGGTGGTGGCCCGCTTCTTGCCCTCGGCGAGGTAGAGATCGGTCACCAACTCCTGCAGCCGCTGCAGCCCGGAGGCCTCGCGGTTGTCGTAGAAGTTCTTGATCTTGTTCTGAACGTGCTTGGAGTGCTGGCCGGCCATAGCGGTGGGGTCGTGGTGAGGGGGCGGTCGAGCGGCCAATTGTGGTCGAATTGTTGGAAGCGAACCACGCGAATCGACGGGAAAACGCGGCCGTTTTGCGGTGACCAATAAAACAAATTGACACGCCCCGGGCCAAGGGCCGATTTGGCCGCCGGCGAAATGCTTGTTCGCATCCCAATCCGGGTGTAGGCTCCCGTTCCCCATCGGGGGCCGGTGGGGAGAATATTTCATGCACACGCTATGGGGGCTTAGCGATGCCTACCTTGTTCGAATTATTGATGGGAGACCGCGAGGAAGCGCGGCGTCGTGTTGGTTCGGTCGCCGGGGACGATCCGCAGAAGGCGGAGCAGGCCTACGGCGCCGCGGTCGGTTCCGTCCTGCGTGGCATGGAGAAGAAGGCGGAGACCCCCGAGGGCGCCGGCGACCTGTGGGAGTTTCTCCGCAAGCACGTGGAGCAGGGAAACATCCCGGCCGAAGCGCCGCGGCGTGGCCTGCCGAGCGACAGCGGCCCGCCACAATCGGCCGGCTTGCCGCGCGGAGCCGGCACGACGTCCGGCGGCTTGCCCACCGACGCCGGCTCGGGCGGTGGCGGGAGCCCGGCCCCGAGTGGCGGGGATGGCGGCTTGTTGGGCGACATCTTCAGCGGTGATCGCGAGGGCGTCGAGGTCCGCGATCTCGACCCGAAGGTCGCTAAGGACATGATGAAGGTCATTTTCGGTGACCGCGCCCCGAACGTCGAAGGGGGCTTCGGCAAGGTCGTCACGCTCGACCCTGAGACCTCGCGCAAAGTCTTCGCCAAGGTCCTGCCCGCCGTGCTGGGCGGCGTGTTCGGCCAGGCCGAGAGCGACCCCGAGGCGAGCCCGCAGGCGCTGCCGCGCATCCTGGGCGGGACGCGTCAGGAGATGGAGTCGCGCCAGCCGAAGGCGGGCAGCATCTTCGAGACGATCCTCGACAAGGACGGCGACGGCGACGTCGACTTGCAGGACCTGGCCGGCATCTTCGCCGGGGGGCGCTGACGCCCCTCGGGCACGGCTTGCGGCGTGGCCGGCTTACTTCTTCCAGGCCAGCGGGTGATCGGGCCGGGCGAAGACCCAGTTGCTGAGGGCGAAGGTTTCGAGCCGGGCGTTGTAGCCCTCCTCGGGAATGAGCCCCTCGGGCGTGATCTTCCCGCCGGTCATGCCGGCGGGGGCGAGCACGTCGAAGATGTCGCGGAGCAGCGAGTTGGCGAGCTGGAACGAGGTGCCGTACTCGATCTGGATCATCCCGATGCGGTTCTCGGCGATCATCCGGGTGGCGCCCTTCAGGACCGAGAGCTCGTGGCCCTCGACGTCGATCTTGAGCAGGTCGATCTGCTCGACGCCCTGCTCGGCGCAGTAGTCGTCGAGCACGCCGAGCTGAATCTCCTGGGGCGTCGGCTTGAGTGTCTTGTTCTTGGCCTCCATGTCCTTGCGGCGGTAGAGGCTGTTCATGCCGGAGCCGTCGCCGTAGTTGAAGATCGTGAGCGACCCGGCCTCGTTGCTGAGCCCGTAGGGGTTGATGCGCACGTTCTCCGGGAGGCCGCGCGACTCGAACTTCGCCCGCGTGCCGGGGATCGGCTCGAAGGCGTGGACGTCGGCGGTCGCGTTCAGGGCGATCAGCTCGGCGGTCCAGTCGCCGACGTTGGCGCCGACATCGAAGACCGTCTGGACCGACGGGGCGACACGGCGGACGAACGCCAGCTCGCCGTTGGTGCGGATGTCGCAGCGATCGACCCGGCCGTTGACGTAGACCCGGTTGTAGGCCCGCGATAGCCGGTGGAGGACCTTGGAACGGAGCGGCACATCGAACAGCCAGTCGATGAAACGGTGGGTCGAGGAGGCCATCGGGCGTGTCGCAGCGGGGGGAGGGAAAAGAGCGGGTAAGACCCGAAGCTAATCGCAAGCCGGGCCCGCCGCCAGAGCGTGGCGCCGGCCCCCCCGATTCGGGCCCCGCCTCGGGAGGCTGTGCGGGTGTTGACGGTTGCGGGACCGGGCGACCGCGGGGACCCTAGTGGAGCGGGCCCCCGCGGGTGGCTACGATCTAGGTATCTAACCATCTCCCCCCGCGTCCGCATGAAGCAGATCGTCGCCATCGTGAAGCCGTACCTCGCCGAGCGGGTGCTCGAGGGGCTCCGCCGCGCGCCGCTCGAGGCGCTGTGGGTCCAGGAGGTGAAGGGCGTGGGGAAGCAGAAGAGCTACCTCGACCAGTACCAGGGCGCCGACGAGGCGTTCGCCTTCCTGCCGAAGGTCGAGCTCACGATGATGGTCGCTGAGTCGCGGGCGGAGGAGGTGCTGGAGCGGCTCGTGGAGATCGCCCGCACCGGCCGGATGGGGGACGGGAAGATCTTCGTGATGCCGGCGCAGCCGTACGAGCGGGTCGTGTCGATCTGATCGGGACTGCGTTTCCCCTCCCTTTCAGGGAGGGGGATTCTCGTCTTGGCCGCGATCGAGCTGCCTGAGGCCCCCTCGTCGCAGCCGGCGAGGGCTGTCAAAATCGCGGGCCCACCCCGTGATTCCCCGTTCTGAGCGTCGGCCATGGCCAAGAAGAAGACCCCCGCGACCAACACCGCCAAGAAGAAACGCGTCGTCCTCACGCCGCGCGATAAGAAGACGCTCGGCTCGCTCGTCGGCTTGGCGGACGACGTGGTGAAGGCGGCGTCAAAGAAGCGCGACCCGTTCCTCGACATCCCGAGCCGGACCCTCTCGAACGTGAAGTTTTCCCCGCGGAAGGGGATTCTTGAGATGGGCACGGGCAAGAACCGCCGCCAGCTGTTCGACCTCTCCCAGGCGAAGGCGTACATGCGGACCATGCTGGTCGCGAAGGGGTGCAAGGAGCTGATCGACGTCGGCAAGTCGTCCAGCCTTCGTGGTCTGTACTACATGCTGAAGCACAAGATCGCCGACACGAAGGAGAACACCTTCGACGATCAGAACGAGTGCGACACGATCATCGAGGACACCGAGGTCCTGCTCGCCAGCATCCGCGAGGAGTTGCACCTCTACGCGGAGAACCGGGGCGCGATGGTCGGCAACATCACGCTCACCGACCGGGGCGACACGATCGACTGCCGGCGGATGGGCTCGGGCGGTTACGCGATCCCGTCGATCGTCGAGCCGGACATCATCGAGCTCGACCCGAAGAAGTGCGAAGCGAAGTTCATCCTGCACGTCGAAAAGGGAACCGTCTGGCAACGATTCAACGAGGACCGCTTCTGGGAAGAACACAACTGCATCCTCACCCACGGCAGCGGCCAGCCCCCACGCGGCGTGCGGCGGCTGCTGTACCGGATGCACAATGAGCTGAAGCTGCCGATCTACTGCGTCCTGGATAACGACCCGTGGGGATACTACATCTACAGCGTGATCAAGCAGGGCTCGATCAACTTGGCGTACGAGTCGCAGCGGATGGCGATCCCCGCGGCGAAGTACCTGGGCATCCGCAGCCTCGATTACGACCGCTGCGGCTTGTCGGACGACGTCATCATTGGCCTGTCCGACAGCGACAAGAAGCGCGCGAAGCAGATCGCCAAGTATCCCTGGTTCGAGAAGAAGCGCCCCTGGCAGGCCGAGATCAACCGGATGCTGAAGAATGACTTCAAGCTGGAAGTCGAATCCCTGATGTCCAAGGACATCAGCTACGTAACCGAGACCTACGTCCCCGAGCGGTTGGCGGAACGGGACTGGCTCGACTAGCCGGTCGTTAGCGGCGGCGCCTGATCGGGCCCAGCAGCCCGATCAGGGTCAGCAGGACCGCGGCCGGTTCGGGGACCGCGACGGAGCCGGACGCCGGTTGCCCGTAGGCGTTCTTCCAGATCGTGTAATCGAGCTGGTTGATCACGCCGTCCTCGTTGCCGTCGGCGGCGATCTGGTTGTCGCGCCAGACAGTGTAGTCCGCGGCGTCGATGCGGCCGTCGCGGTTGTAGTCGCCCTGCAACCCGGGCGTGACCGGCAGGATGCCGAAGCCGGCGAGGAAGCTCAGGTTCGACGCGGTCCGGAGGGCGGCCCACTCAGAGACGTCGCCGTACTCCGAGTCGTTTCCGCCCGCCTCGTTCGCGCCGCCGTTGAGCACGCCGACCAGCCGCGTGACGCCGTCGAAGGTGGCGAACAGCGGTCCGCCCGAATCGCCCGGGCCGGTGGTCCCTTCCAGCCGGAGCGGCGTGGAGGAGCCGAGTGTGCTCGTGTTCCCTTGCGGGCTGTCGAAGTCGGTCTCGATCGTCATCCCGACCGAATCGATCACGTTGTAGGCGGCCAGACGGTCGTTCGCGCCGGGGATGCTGCTGGGGAAGTTGTTCCCCAGGCCCTGCTCGCCGTAGCCGATCGCTGCGCCGGTGAGGCCCGCGGGCGTGGCGTCGGTGATCTTCGCCGGGAGGATGTCGTTGATCGGGGCGGTGAGCGTGAGGATCGCGAGGTCGAACGCGGCGTCGCCGTTGCTGCTGGACCACTGCGGGTGGAACGCGATCTGCGAAATGTTGGCCGAAGAGAAGTTGGGCACGTTCGCCTCGAACCCAAACGCCGAGGCGGCGGGATCGAGGCCGTCGTCGATCTGGCCGTCGGCGTCGTCGTCGAAACAGTGCGAGGCGGTCAGCGCGTGCGTCGGGCTGACCAGCGTCGCGGTGCAGAACGAGCCGAAGACGTCCTGCACGTAGCCGGCCGCCGAGTAACGGTGCTCCAGCGCCAGCCCGTTGTAGTCCGCGACCGGCTGGTCCGGGCGGATGCTGATCGCTTGAGCGCTGTCCGTCAGCGAGAGTGAGCTGGCCAGCAGGAGCGCCAGGATGTACTTGGGGACAGGCATGCGATGCGAGGTGGGAAGCAGGGGGCAACAGCGCAGCGAGAAGAGGGGGCCGAAGCTCCCGGTCAGGCGGCCTCTTTCCATTCGTGGACCTAGAGCGTAGCTGGAGGCGATGGTCCTCCTCAAGCTCTTGGGCGTCCGCTCTCAATTCGCTGGCTGTCGAGGCGGTTATTCAACGCCACACCACGGATTCGAATGGGCCCGGCCGCTCGCGCCGGCCGGTGCGCAGCGCGAGCGGTCGGCGCCCGTGGCTCAGCGACGGCAGACTCCGGCGGCGAAACCGAGCAGCGCCAAGAGGGCGGCGCCCGGTTCGGGCACGGGAGTGAATTCGAACGTGGTCATCGGTTGAGTCGGCGTTGGGCGGAACGTGTGCGTGTGGTTCTCGTTCTCGCTCGTGCTGGACGTGACGAACGTGACGAAGTTCACGCCGTTGGCCGGATCGAGGAACCAGGCGAGGTCGGGGCCGGTGAACATCTTGACCGAGGGGAGCAGGTCGACCGTGTGGTCGTGGTCGCTGAACGGGTTGCTGTCGCCGAAGCTCGTTTGCACCGGGACGAAGGGGAAGGCGCCGAGGCCGGGCACCGCAACGGCGGACGGGAAGGCGGTGTGCGTGTGGTTGCCGATGTTGTCGAAGTTGGCCGAGTGGATCGACGTGACGGTCGGCAACGGGTCGATGGTGACCGTCGCCTTAGTGAGCGTGCCGAGGCTCGTGTTGAACGAGGGGATGCCGGGCACGCTGAGCAAGGCCGCGCTAGCGTGCGAGGCGGCGGCGAGCGAGATGAGGGCGACGGACAGAGTGCGGATCATTAGACGGCTCCGGTAGAGGGGGTGGCGTCGGCGCGAAAACGCGGCACGGAAAATGGAAAAGGTGTCGCCGAGCATAGTCGGGAACGCTTGGGGGGGCGAGCGAAGGCCTTGGGGTTCTTCGGGTGGCCGCGCAGGGGGGGAGCCCAAGTCCGTGGCACGCTCTTGGCCCCTTCAGTGGGAGTTCCGCCATCAGAAGGTTGACCCAAGGAACGGGCCGGTTGAAGCTACTCACTGTGTGACGAAGGCGCACGATCGGCGTCGCCGTCTCACACGGTGTGTTCTCCTACTCAGTCGCGAGGTTGCTGTGGATCGTACTCAACGCTGCTTGCTGATGGCGCTCGTCCTCACGGGATGGGCCCCCGTGGTGGCGTCGGCGGGCAGGCCGAACCTCCTGTTCATCGCCTCGGACGACCACACGTCGCAGGCGGTGGGCGCCTACGGGCGCCGGCTGGCCGCTTTGGACCCGACGCCGACGATCGACTCGCTGGCGCAAGGCGGGATGCTCTTCGAGAACGCGTTCTGCAGCAACTCGATCTGCACGCCCGCACGCGCCAGCGTGATCAGCGGGCGGTACTCGCACACCACCAACACGCGCGACCTGGACGACAGCCTCGACCCGGCGTTCCACACGCTGCCCAAGCAGCTCCGCCGAGCGGGTTACCAAACGGCGATCGTCGGCAAGTGGCACCTGACGAACGAGCCGAAGGACTTTGATTACTACTGCGTCCTGCCGGGGCAGGGCAAGTACTTCGACCCGTCGTTCGTGGTGCGCGGCGAGGAGCCGTGGCCGGAGAACCTCATCCAGGTCCGCGGCAAGCACTCGACCGACGCCATCACCGACCTGACGCTCGATTGGTTGCGGACGCAACGCGATCAGTCGAAGCCCTTCTTCTTGATGCACCAATACAAGGCCCCGCACGATTTCTTCGAGTACGCTCCGCGGTACGAGGACTACTTGGCCGAGGCGGAGATCCCCCTGCCCGACTCGATGTGGGCGCCGCCCGAGGGGTACGGGTCGCTCGCGACCCGCGGCCGCGACGACGCGTTGCTCCCGCACATCGGGACCTCGGTCACACGCCGCAACCCTTTCCGCAACTACACGCACATGTACGCGGACGATCCATCGCTGTCCGATCGTGAAGCGGGCGAGCGGGCGTACGCGACCTACCTCAAGAACTACCTCCGCTGCGTCAAAGGGGTGGACGACAACTTGGCGAGGCTGCTGGCCTACCTCGAACGGGAGGGCCTGCTCGAGAACACGTTGATCGTCTACACGTCGGACCAAGGGATGATGCTCGGTGAGCACGACTACATCGATAAGCGTTGGGGGCTGGACGAGTCGATGCGGACGCCCCTGATCCTGCACTACCCGGGCGTGATCCCGAGCGGGCGCCGGACGGACGCCATCGTGGAGAACGTCGACCTCGCGCCGACGCTCCTCGACTTCGCCGGCGCCGAGGTCCCCGAGGGCGTTCAGGGCCGATCGTTCCGCTCGCTCTGCGAAACCGGGCACGAGGCGCCCGATTGGAAAGAGGCCGCGTACTACCGCTACTGGATGCACATCGCGCACCACGACGTGCCCGCCCACCTGGGAGTCCGCACCAAGGACTTCAAGCTCATCTACTACTACGGCGTGGACTTCCGCGACCGCGGCAAGCCGCGGACCCCGCCCGGCTGGGAGTTGTACGACCTGAGGGTCGATCCGCTCGAGCACAACAACGTGTACAACGATCCGAAGTACCGGTCCGCGACGAAGCAGATGAAGGCGCTTCTCCGCGAGACCCGGGTGCGCGTCGGAGACACGGGCGATGACTACCCGGAAGTCGAGGCGGTGATCCAGGGCTTCTGGGACGACGACCCGCGCGATCGCGAAGCGGCGCGGGCCATCTCGGACGCTTACCTGCAATCACGGCAGGGCAGACGGCGTTACATCCCTGGCGAGAACAAGCACGACAAGTAACGCGAACCGCGATCAGTCCTCGATGAACCGCAGCTCGAAGTTCCAGCGTTTCTTCTTGCCATCGGGCTGCACCGCGTAGTACGAGCCACGCCACACGCCGCCGCCGTTGCGGGTGTCGTACTTCACCAAGGCCTCGCCCGAGAGGGGGTGCTCGTCGTCGGTGTCGAACCGGAAGGTGACCTTCGGCGTGGCGGTGGTGCTGTTGCGGGCGCGCTTGTAGGTGATGTCGGCGATGCGGTCGCCGCCCCGGTTGCCCTCGGCCACGCGGTCGAGGACGCCGAGGTTGGTGGGCGGCTTGATGCCGAAGGGGAACGAGCCCCCCTCGTCGGGAGCCTCGATGCCGGCCTCGTTGAGCAGGTCCCCCTTGGCGGAGCCGGCGACATCGAAGGCGGCCTCGTCGCGGATGCGGACCTTGCCCTGCAGCACGGTCTTCTTCTGGCCGGTCCGCTGGACGACCTTGTACTCCCAGATGCCGCCTTCCAGATCGTTGCGGCGCTCGGCCCCGCCGGTGGCGCTGTCGATCGCGTCTTTGAGGAAGCCGGGCTGGGCGAGCGCGGTGAACGGCGTGAGGCTGACAAGGCAGCCTAGGAGCGTGGCGAGGCGCATCGTTTCTTCCGAGGGGCTTGGGGCGACGAGGCGATCAATCTCAGTGTAGCCCACCAGGGCCGCGTCAGCCGAACAGGATGATCAGCCCGACGCACGCCGCCCCGAACGAGGCGACGAAGACCACCGCGCTGGCGATGTCCAGGGCGTCGCGGACGGGCTCGCTGTACTCGTCGGTCACCGCTTTGGCGAGCACCTCGAGCGCCGAGTTGACGAGCTCGGCCGCCAGCACCAGCGAGATCGCCAGCAGCAGCAGGCACCACTCGACCCACGGCACGCTGACGACGCACCCCATCACGAGCACGCCGATCATGACCGGGATGTGGATCGCGAAGCTGCTCTGCCCCCGCACGCCGACCCACAGGCCACGGAACGCGCAGGCGAACTTGCCGAGCCAGGTCGACGGTTTGAAATCGGGGCGATCGGCCATGCTAAGAGGGTAGTTCGCCGCCGGGCGCCGGGGGACGCGTCATTCGAGGCCGTCGGCCCCGGCGGGGGGGATGTCGATGCCGGTTCTGCGGGTCAGGTTGGTCTTCGGCAGGAACCTCGGTTCGAGCAGGAAGCTCACGCCGACGTTGTCCTTCGACTCGTCGACGTTCAGGCCGAGCGTGAAGAGCAGCGACTCCCCGATGCGCGAGATCGAGAAGGTCTGCCCGATGTTGCCCGCCTCGCCGAAGTCGATGACGGTCGACGCCGAGCCGATCCACTTCGGCCCGAAGCGGTAGTTGAAGCGGAGCGAGAGCAGGTCCGAGTTGAACGGCCCGCGGACGCTCCGCCAGCCGACATAGGCGTTGCCTCGCGAGGGGCGGTTGAGCGCGACCCCCGCGGAGTAGGTCTGCAGGCCGTCGGTGAAGAAGTCGTAGAAGCCGTCCGACAGGAAGGTGAAGCGGTCGCCCAGGTGCCAGGCGAGGTCGTAGTCGACCAGGCCGATCGGCTCGCCGAAGTTGTCGCGGTCGTCCTCGGGGAAGTAGCTCGCGTTCGAGTCGAATGTGAGCCAGTCGACAACCCGCTGGTTGCCCGGCGCGCCCCGTTTCGTTTGCAGGCGATGACGCATCCCCATCCGCACGACCGACAGGTCATCGACCACCTCGGTCGTCGGCGACGCGACCCAGCCCTGAATCCCCGAACGGACCAGGTGGAACCGCGGGTCCTGGAACGCCGGCACGGTCGGGAAGAAGATCCGCCGGCGGATGTCTTCCAACGCGTTGTCCTCGATCTCGTCGAAGAGGGCGAACTCCTCCACGTTGCGCGACGCGTCGGTGTAGGAAGCCTCCGCGTCGAACACGACCTTGTGCGCCAGGCCGTCGAGGTTGAACAGCGGGTCGCGGACGTTCGGGTTGACGGCCCAGAACGGGGCGCTGGCCCGCACGCCCGTGTGCAAGTAGGTGCGCTGGAGGTCGTCGCCGGCGAGGCTCGCGCCCCAGTGGGCCGCCTCGCCCAGGAAGAAGGGCACGACCTTCATCGGCACGCCCCACGGCGCGAGGTTGATCGGCAGGTCGATCTCCTGGCGGGTCGCGGCCCGCTCGCCCTCGAGGGCGGCCTCCCACGGGAACAGGAAGAACTGCCCGGCGAGCTGCGCCGACGTGGGAGTCGACGCCGGGTTGAGGTCGGCGTAGCCGACGTGCGAGTGCGCGAACCAAGTGAGCGTCTGCCCGCCCAGGTCCTGGCCCATCAGCCAGTGGTCGAGCCGCGGCAGCCACTCGGTCTCGGTGAAGAACTCGTTGAGCTGGCCGTTCGCCTCGATCGAGAGCGACTGGTTGTCGACCGTCCGGCGGAGGCGGCCGCCCGTCGGCTGATCGGCCCGCTCGTCCCACTCGCGCTCGTAGTACTGCTCGAGGAAGGTGCGGTCGCTGATCCAGCCGATCTGCGCCTGCGCCTTCCAGTCGTTCAGCACCCCGCCGCGGATCTTCTGCTGGTGGTCCCAGAACGCGCGGCCGCGGAACGACTCCTCCGGGATGATGTCGCGGCGGCCGAGGCCGAGCGTGTCGATGCCGTTGTCGTCGATCAGCCAGAGATCGAACCGACCGTTGGCGGGGCCGTCCACGCCCGCGAAGCGGTCGATGCCGTACTCGTAAGTCGTGCCGTAGCCGAGGCCGCGCTCGCTCAGGTAGTCGGCCGTCACGGTCCAGTCGATGCCGGGCGGGGCTTTGGCGCCGAGCAACTGGTAGACGTTCCAGTCGGTGAGGATCTGGAAGCCGAAGATCGAGTCGTTGCGGACCTGGAAGTCGTCGATGTAGTACGACGGCTCTTTCAGATCGGTCTCGATCGTCGGCCAGAAGAGCAACGGCACCCCGCCGAACTCGACGCGGTTCCCCTCGGCGGTGGCGCTCTGTTCGCGGTTGTAAAGGGGCTCGCCCGTGAACGGGTTGGCCGCTTGCGTGCCGGTCACCGGGTCGATGACCGGACGCTGGAAGTCCTCGAACGTGATCCGCTTCGACTTGAGGGCGTAGGTCGGCTCCTCGAGGCGGCTTGTGGTGAAAGTGGCGTTGTCCGCGATGAACCGCGAGTCCTCCAGCTGCCGCAGCGCGTCCGCCTTCAAGCGGACCAGACCGGGGTACTCTACGCCGTCGATCTCCGGCACGGGCGTGAGCAGCTCCGCGTCGAGGATCACGCCCGTGCGGCGGCGGGCGTCGTAGAACATGCGCGTGGCGTAGATCGTCCGCTCGCCCTGGCGGAACTCGATGTTCCCTTCCAGGTAGATCTCCAGCGGCGTCTCGCCCGACTGGTCGATCCGGCCGCCTGTGAGCCCGGCGACGCCCGAGGTCCACACCACGGCGCGGTCCGCTTCGAGATCGACCCGATCGACCGGCCCCGCGGCGGCGGGCATGCCGGGCACGTCGACGCCGCTGATGACCAGCTGCACGCCGCCTGACAGCTGGCCGACCGCCTCGCCTCCGGGGGGCGTGAAGATCTCGACCTTCATGCCGGCGCCGTAGCGGGGGAAGAGCTGTACGCTGCGGAAGCTCGGCTGGCTGGCGTCAACGACCACCGGCGCCGGCGCGACCGTGGCGAACGGGTCGCCGAGGAACTGCACGGGTTGCAGGCTGTCGTCGCGTTTCCGGCCGTCGGTCGGCAGGTCGCCTTCGAGCGAGTCCCACTCGGAGTTGAATCGGGCCAGCCCGCGCGTGAAGACGGCCGGCTTCTCCGCCGGCTCGCCGCCGGGCGGGGGCGTCTCCCACGTCACCCCGCCGACCGACCACAGCCGGCCGAACCACTCGCTCGCCTGCTGGCGGGCGATCGGCGTGGCGGCCGGGTCGGGCTTGTCGCTGTACAGATCGACGCGGACCGGCGCGTCCGCGCCCGCTTCGAGATAAACGATCAGCTTGGTCGGCTTGTCGAACGAGGCGGGCTGATCGACCCAGACGATCGCCTCCTCGCCGCGCCAGGCGCTCGGGCCCTGGGTCAGCTCGACCCTGCCCCGCAGCCGCCACACGGTGTAGTCGCCCTGCGTCCAGCGCTCGGTTTGCGACGCGGCGACCCGGATCGGCTCGCTTGTCTCGGGCCGCGGCATCTCCACCTCGGCCGCCGCCCCGCGCACGACAAGCGCCACCGCCAGCGCGCAAAGCGAGCGCAAGCCGAGGCGTCGGTTCGATCGTGAGCAACTCGCGGAGCGGATGTCGGGGCGTCCTTGCCGTCGCAGCCGGTGACCGTCCGCCACACGCAACGCGCGCAGCGGGGGCGGTCAGAATCGGGGCGGATGGTAGGGAGCGCCCCGCGGGGGGTCAACAGAACCGGGGCGTGCTGGCGCCGCTAAACCGAGCGGAGATAAGGGGATGGCGTTCGTTGGGTCCAACCTCGCCGAGCGCTTTATGACGGCGAGTTGGAAGCCGTTGATTCTGAGAAGATGGGGGATGTCCGCTAGGTGCTGACTAACGTGCTAGCTGATTCAACGAATTGAGCGCGAGTCTTCAAAGGAGCGTGGACATTCCTCTTCGGTAAGGATGTCGATTGCATCGGGAGGGCGAGGCTCCCGCCGAGCCGAGAAGCGGGTACCCGGAGCAGGCTCCGCGGGAGCGTCGCCCTCCCAAACCGATTTTCCGGACGCCGCATGCCCCCTCGCTACGCCATCCCCCCATCTCCTCACTGCGTGATCGAGTACAGCAAGACGTTCAGCCCGATCCGGGCCGCGTCCTCGCGGCGGTAGCCGCGGCATTGGACCGCCTCGTGCTGCTCGAGGGCGCAGCTGAGGTCGTACGGCGAGAAGACCACGGCCCAGCGGCCGTCGATCTGGACGCCCTCGAGCAACGGCGCCTCGCGGCGGACGCGGGCGGCTAGCGGTTGGTTGTCGCCGACCGGCTGCGGGTTGCGGACCTCGACGGTGCGGATGTCGAACCCGCCGAAGGCGTCGGTCAGCAGCGGGTCGTCGGGCGGAACCCGCTCGAAGCGGGCTTCAGGCAGCGCGGCGGCGACCTCGCGGCGGAAGGCGCGGGCGAATTCGGTGCTGGCGCAGATAGCGTCCGCTAGCAGCGTGCCCCCGTTGCGGAGGTACTCGCCGAGCGCGCGGCGTTCGGCGGCCGACAGGCGGAAGTCGCGGCGGCCGTGTGTGAAGGCGAAGTGCTGGCGCGGCAACGCCGGGTCGTCCGCGGCGACCTCGACCGGCGTGGGGGCGACCGCGAGCTGCGCGTCGCTCTGCGCGGCGGCCCGCAGCAGGTTCGCCAGCGCGCCGGGCGCGTCGTTGCAGCCGCCGCCGTGTCGGAGCTTGGCGACCTCGATCAGCCCGCGCTTGCCGGCCGCCGTGAACTCGAGGCGGGTCGCCTCCTCGACGAACTGCTGCTCCTTGCCGCGCGGTTCGCGGTTGGTGGCGTACGCCAGCACGTTGAGGCCGATCGCCCGGGCGTCGTCGATCCGCCGGCGGACCGGCTCGGGGTAGTTCTCGGTCAGCGACGGCGCGTCCAGTTCCCAGTAGCACGACAGGTCGTGGTCGCAGAAGACAACGCACGTCCGGCAGCCGTACTCGACGCCCCACAGCGAGCCGACGTACGCCGAGTCGGGCCGCACGAGCCGCTCCATCCGCCAGAGCGGGTGCGAGGGCTCGATCTGCCGCAGCCGGTACTCGGGCTCCGGGAAGATCGCCGCGACGAGGCGTTCGATCTGGGCCCGCGCCGCCGGCGCGTCGCCGCCGCAGGGCGCCTCGGCGAGCAGGAACCCGCCCCCGTCGAGGTACTCGCGCAGCTTGGTCCCGTGCGGCGCGAGCGCGGTGAGCGGCGCGTCGCCGCTGGTGTAGAGCACCGGCGCGAGCTTCAGGTCGTCGACCGTGGCGCGCGTCGGGTCGATCGTCTGCCAGCTCATCGGCAGGTCCCACGCCTCGCTCGCCGTGTGCGCCAGGTGCGCCGCGTCGTGGCGGTGGGGCGCCCACGCCCGCGGGTCGGCGCCCTCGCCGGACGGCTGCGCCTTGGCGAGCACGACCGGCCGGCGGCCCTTCGAGAGGAAGAGCAGCCCGAACGCGGTGGTGATCGTCTGGTTGTTCTCGAAACGCCCGCCGACCCAGGTGTCGGTCAGTTCTTCTTGGTTGCGGACCAGGTACTCGGTCCCCTCGCGGTACCAGTCGTGCTGGTCGATCAGCCGCCGCGCGCTGAGCCGCCCGGCGCGCTCTAATGCGTAGAGGTAGTAGAAGTGCCAGTCCTCGACGATCTTGCGTCCCACCGGGTTGCCGCGGACCGAGAAGTTGCGGCCGAGCCACGCCAGCCCCTTCTCGATCGCCTGGTCGTTGTCGCGCGGCTGACAGCAGGCGACGGTCCCGTTGTCCTGGACGCGGGCGTCGCCCTCGCCGCTGGCGAGATCGACGATCACCAGCGCCCCCACGCCCGCGCAGGTCATGCTGCCGCTGGCGAGCGCCGGCGTGTTGTAGTGCCACGAGCCGTTGTCGTTCTGGCGTTTGCGCCAGTACGCGCCCGCGCGGCGCCAGACCTCCGGGTCGAGCCGCACGCCCGCCTGCTGAGCGCTGTAGAGGCCGAGGACGGCGAACTGCGAGTTGCTCGGGTCGGTCGCCGGCGCGCCGTCGAGCCCGTAGTGCCAGCCGCCCGAGCCTTCGCCCGCCTTGCGCTGCGCCTTCTCCAGCCAGCGGGCGTTGCGCTCGATCAGCACCCGGTCGCGGCGGGGCGTGGCGGCGGCGAGCACCATCGTTTGCAGCGAAACGACGTAGGTCGAGTTCGGCTCGATCTTGCGAAGGTACTTCAGCGCCTTCTCGATGGTCGGGTCGGCCGGCCCGAGCCCCGCCTCGAGCAGGGCGAGCGTCGCCAACGACGACACGCCCCCCGGGTTCGCCGCCCCGTCGTTCCATCCGCCCCGCCGGTTCTGCTTGCGCTTGAGGAAACCGATCGCCCGGTCGATCGACGCGAGCACCCGCGCCGGGTCGACCGGCGAACGGTCGGCACGCAGGCGTTGCGCATGGGTGAGTTGGGCAAGCTGCGCTAGCAGCACAACCGCTACAACCGTGGTCCGCAAAAGGCGTGGCATCCGGGCCGCTCCGCCGGGTCGAAGGGGGGTAGAGTACTAGTCTACGCCATTGCTACGTATGTTTAGGAAGGGAGATCGGGGGATGCCTGGGGATAAGGGGATGTCGCCTCCTCAGGCCGGACCAAGACCGCTGAACGGGCTCTACTCTTCTATTGAAGAACTGAACTTTTTCAGCCGTCATGGCGCGTCCTGAGATAACGCCATCCCCTTATCCCCAATCGTCCCCTTATCTCCCTTCCGAACGTTTCCCTGAGAGAAGAGCTGCCGTGAGCACCGAGGCAACCGCCGGCAAGTCGCGCAACCTGGGCGATGTGCTGCAAGAGTTTTCGCAGCACCGCTGGGTGATGCAGCAGGAGTTGCAGAAGGTCATCGTCGGCCAGGACGCGGTGATCGAGCAGGTCTTCGCCGCCATCTTCACGCGCGGCCACTGCCTGCTAGAAGGCGTGCCGGGGCTGGCGAAGACGCTCCTCGTGAGCACGCTCGCGCAGATCCTCGACCTGCGGTTCCAGCGCGTGCAGTTCACGCCCGACCTGATGCCGTCGGACATCACGGGGACCAACGTCCTGGAAGAGGACGACGCCGGCCGCCGGAACTTCAAGTTCGTCGAGGGGCCGATCTTCACGAACGTGCTGCTCGCCGACGAGATCAACCGGACCCCGCCGAAGACCCAGGCCGCGCTCCTCCAAGCAATGCAGGAGCGCGAGGTGACCGTCGGCCAGACGACCTACGACCTGCCGCAGCCCTTCTTCACCATCGCAACGCAGAACCCGATCGAGCAGGAGGGGACCTATCCGCTCCCCGAGGCGCAGCTCGACCGGTTCATGTTCAACATCAAGATCGACTACCCGACCCAAGCCGAAGAGGAGCAGATCCTCGCGGCCACCACGCGGGGCGAGCGTCCCGAGGTCAGCAAGGTGCTCAGCACCAAAGCGATCCTCAACGTGCAGAAGCTCGTGACGAGCGTCGCCGTGAGCGAGTACGTGATCAAGTACGCCGCCGCACTGGTCCGCGCGACGCGGCCCAAGTCCGACGACGCGCCCGACTTCGTCCGCGACCTGGTCGACTGGGGCGCCGGCCCCCGCGCCGGGCAGTTCCTGATCCAAGGCGGCAAGGCGATCGCCGCGATGGACGGGCGTTTCAGCGTCGCGATCGAGGACGTGCAGAAGATCGCGCTGCCCGTCTTACGTCACCGCGTCGGCGCCAACTTCCAGGCGCAGGCCGAGGGGATGACGACCGAGGACATCGTCGGGCGGTTATTGGAGACCGTGCCGACGCCCGAGATCCCGAAGTTCAGTAACTAGACAGGATAACAGGATCGGCAAGATCGACAGGATGAAGCCTGTGCAACACGATCTGGTCGATCCTGCTCAATCCTGTGATCCTGTCCATCTCCTTATCTGTCCATGCCAGCTGCCGAGAGCTACCTCAAGCCCGACGTCATCCGCCAGATCAAGCGGCTCGATCTGCGCGCGCAGTTCATCGTGAAGGGGTACCTGCAGGGGCTGCACGCGAGCCCGTTCCACGGCTACTCGGTCGAGTTCTCCGAGCACCGCAAGTACGCGCAGGGGGACGACCCGAAGGACATCGACTGGCTCGCCTACGCGAAGACCGACCGCTACTACGTCAAGAAGTTCGAGGCCGAGACCAACATCACCGGCTACCTGGCGATGGACCTCAGCCGGTCGATGGGGTACGGCGGCGACCCCGTGTCCTCGAAGAGGAAGGGGACGGAAGGCCTCACCAAGTTCGACTACTCGATCTGCCTCGCCGCGGCGCTGGCGTACCTGATGATCGGGCAGCAGGACCCGGTCGGCCTCGTGGCGTTCGACGAGAAGATCAAGCACTCGCTACAGCCCAAGAGCAAGCGGACCCAGTTGGCGACGCTCCTCTCCCTGCTCGCGGGCCTCAAGCCGGCGGGGGAGACCGACATCGCCGCGGGGCTCACGCAGCTCGCCGCGATGCTGCGGCACAGCAGCCTCGTGATGGTCTTCAGCGACCTGCTCACCGACGAGGAGCCCGTCCTCAAGTCGCTCCGCCGCCTCCGGCACGGCGGGCACGACGTCATTCTGTTTCATGTGCTCGACGAGGCGGAGGTCACGTTCCCGTTCCGCGGGCTGACCGACTTCGAGGAGCCCGAGACGGGCGAGCGCCTGGAACTCGACGCCGACGGCTTCCGCGCCGACTACCGCGAATCGGTCGAGGCGTTCCGAGAGACCTACCGCCGCGAGTGCGCCGAGTCGGGCGTCGACTACGTGCCGCTCGACACGGGGATGCCGTTCGACCGGGCACTGACGGAGTATTTGGTGCAACGCCGCCGCCGCGGTTGAAGCAGAAAGCGTTTGCTGTAGGAGGGGTCTCCCGACCCCGATAACGGCATCGGAACGACAACGGCTGACCCACCGCTATCGGCGTCAGGAGACGCCTCCTACAAACACAACCGCTTGTTAACCGCCACATGGCGTTCCTCTCACCATTCCTGCTCGCCGGCGTCTTGCTGATCGGCATCCCGATCGCGCTGCACTTGCGCCGTCGGCGTGAGCCGGTGCGGGTCGAGTTCCCGGCGCTCAGGTTGCTGAAGCGGAACCGCCACAAGACCGAGAGCCAGCTGAAGCTGCGCCGCTGGGTGCTGCTCGCGCTGCGCTGCCTGCTGCTCGCGCTGCTGGCCACCGCCCTGGCGCGCCCCCTCCTCAAGCCGCCGTCGGCAGGCGACGGACCCGCCGGTGAGGGCCCCGCGGGTGTCGGGATCGCGATCGCGCTGGCGATCGACAACGGCCCGAACGCCGCGTACGAGAGCCGCAACCGGTCGCGCCTCGACGAGGCCCAAGAGATGATTGAGCCGCTGCTCGATCGCCTGCCCGAAGACACGCCCGTGGTGCTCGCCGACCGTTCGCCCGGCGGCGGGGCGGGGCGGCTCGATCCGGCGTCGGCCGCGCTGCGGGTCGAACGGATGCGCGTGTCGCCCGCGGCCCGCCCGCTCGGCGCCGTGGTGAGCGACGCAATCGACCGTCTCGCTGAGACGCCCGCCTCACGCCGCGAGGCGTACGTCTTCACCGACTTGTCGGTCGGCGCCTGGAACGAAGCGACACGCCGGCAGGTCGCGACCGCCCTCGAAACGCACCCCGGCGTGGCGTTGCGGCTGGTCGACGTCGGCGCCGCCGATCCTCGGAACGCGGCGATCGAGAGCCTCCGTTTGGGCAGCGAGTCGCTCGCGGTCGGTGAGCCGCTCGACCTGAGCGCGACGCTCCACCGGACCGGCGCGTGGACCAAGCCGCTCGCGGTGCAGCTCTGGATCGACGGCGACAACGGGCCGATCAAGCGCGACGAGCGGCTGATCGAACCCGAGTCGACCAGCCCGATCGACTTCCAGGTCAGCGGACTCGAGGAGGGCTTCACGACCGGCTTCGTCCGCGTCGTCGCCGGCGACGCCTCGCCGGGGGACGACGTGCGACATTTCGCCGTCGAGGTGCGACGCCCCCGCACGATCCTGATCGCCGCGCCGCGCGAGGAGGACGCCGTCTTCTATCGCTACGCGATCGACCCCGCGGTCACCCGCGCCGGCGCCGTGCGGCGGTTCGAGACCGAGGTGGTCACCTACGACGGCTGGGCGCGGCGGACGTTCGTTGATTACGACGCCGTCGTGCTGCTCGACCCGCCATCGACCGTCGAGCGGGGCCGCGGCTGGAGCAAGCTGTACGACGTCGCCGCGGGGGGCGGAGGGGTGGGGGTCTTCCTGGGTCGCGAGGCGACGCTCGACGCGTTCAACGCGCCGAACGCCCAGACCGTGCTGCCCGCCAAGCTTGTCTGGCGCTCGCGCGACGAGACCTACCTGAAACCGACCTCGTTCAGCCACCCGGCGATTCGCCCCCTCGCGCCGTACGCGGAGAGGATCTTCTGGCAGGCGTTCCCGGTGTTGCAGCGTTGGGAGCTTGATGAGCCGGTCGAGGGCGCCGCCGTGGTCGCCCGCTACGCCGACGGCGGGCCGGCGATCGTCGAGCGACAGTTGGGCCGGGGGCGTGTCGTCGTGATGACAACGAGCGTGAGCGATCGGCTCGACGGGCCCGACCCGTGGAACCTGCTGCCGACCGGCGACGACCCGTGGCCTTTTGTCCTCCTCGCAAGGTCGTTGTCCGACTACCTCACCGGCGCCGCGGAGACGCGCCTCGATTACACCGCCGGCGAGCCGGTCGTCGTGCCGCTGCCCGCCGGCGTCGAGACGCCCGCCTACGTGCTCCGCACCCCCGGCGGCGACGCCCTCCGCCAGACCGTCCCGCCCGGACGCGGCGAGCTGTCGATCCCCTCGGCGACCGGGCCGGGCGCGTACCGGCTCGAGGCGGGCGCCGAGGTCGATCGCCGATTCGTGGTGAACCTCGCCGCCGACGCGGGGCGTTTGCAACGGGTCGATGTGGATGAGCTGCGCGAGTCGCTCGGCGGCGGGGAGATCGAACTGATCCGCGGGGGCGAGGCCCTCGCGTCCGCGATCGACCTGGGGCGTGTCGGCCGCGAGCTGTACGGCTGGGTGCTGCTGGCGGCAGCGGCGGCCCTGATCGGCGAGCAGTGGGTCAGCAACCGCTACTACCGCAACGCCGAGGGTGAAGCGAACGAGGGGGCGGCCGCCTGATGGAATGGACCCTCGATCCGGTCGGCGGCGCGTGGTTCACGACGATCGTCGCTGCGCTGATGCTGCTCGCGCCGTGGGTCTTGCCCCCCCGCGCAATCGGCCTGTCGCCCGGCAAGCAGCGGATCTTGCAGATCCTGCGAACCGTGGCGGTCCTCGCCCTGCTGTTCGCCTGGCTCCGCCCCACGCTGATCCGGGTCCGCACCGAGCTGCTGCGGCCGACGCTGGTGATGCTGTTCGACGCGTCGCAGAGCATGACGGTCGAGGACGCGCTCGACGGCGATTCGCGCTGGGACGCGACGCGGCGGTTGCTCGATTCGAGCAGCGCGGCGCTCAACCGACTGGCCGATAAGCAAGACATCCGCCCTTTCCTGTTCGACCGAACGCTCCGCCCGATCGCCCTGGAAGGGGGCCGGCTCGCTTGGCCGGAAGCGGGACCGGTCGGCGAGGAGACAGCGATCGGCGCCGCCCTGTCCGACGCCCTCAACGCCTCACGCGGCGAGGGGAGCGACGGCGTCCTGTCGGGCGTCGTGGTGATGAGCGATGGCGCGCAGCGCGCCACGCCCCCGCGCGACGCGGCGCCCCTGTCGCTCGCGGCGACGCTGGCGGCCGACGGCGCGCCGTTCTACGCCGTGCCGGTGGGCGACCGGGCGGCGGCCGACCGGCCCGACGTGGCGCTCGACGACCTGGTGGTCAGCGACACGGCGTTCGCCGGCGCGCCGCTCGACGTGAGCGCCGTCGTGCGGGTGGGCGGTTTCCCGAACCGCTCGGTCCGCGTGCAGCTCCTTTGGGAAGACGCCGAGGGCCGCCTGGAGCCGGTCGACGCCGCGCAGGTCGTCGTCCGCCCGGGCGTCGGCGCCTACCCGGTCACGCTCCGCTACGCCCCCCCCGCCGCGGGCGAGTGGAAGGTCTCGCTGGCGATCGATCCGCTGGAGGGGGAGACCCTCATCGACAACAACGCGGTCAGCAGCTTCGTCACGGTCCGCGAGGGGGGCGTGCGGGTGCTCTACCTCGCCGGCGCCACGCGCGTCGGCGGCGCCTCGGGGCTTGAGCAGCGGTTTGTTCGTTCGTCGCTCGCGGCGTCGCCCGACTTGGTGATCGAACGCATCCCCATCAACTACAAGCCGGCACGTCGCGACCTGACCAAGCGGTTTGTGCCGGGGCAGGTGGAAGTCGTGGTGCTCGACAACGTGGACGCGGAAGGCCTCAATCGTGCGTCGTGGCGGGCGCTGTCGGCGCTGGTCGAGTCGGGCGTCGGCTTGGCGATGCTTGGCGGACGCCAGAGCTTCGGCCCCGGCGGCCACCGCGACACCCTCGGCGGCGTGCTGCCGATCACCCCGGGCCGCGCCGAACGCCAGCCGCTGGACGGCCCCGTGCGCGAGGACGTCCACTTGCCCGGCCCGCTGCGGATGCGACCCGCGGCCGGCCTGGCGGGGCGGCACCCGATCGTGCAACTCGCGAGCGAGGAGGGCGGAAACCCCTGGTCTGAGCTCCCTCCGCTCGACGGCGCGAACCGCCTCGGCGCGACGCTCAAGCCGAACGCCCAGGTGATCGCCGTCGCCGAAGGGCCGCGGCCCGAGCCGCTGCTCGTGGTCGGCCAACCCGGGCTTGGCCGAGTGGTTGCGTTCGCGGGCGACTCGACCTGGCGGTGGGTGATGGAAGGGCATCGGCTGGCGCACCAGCAGTTCTGGCGGCAGGTGATGCTCTGGCTTGCCAAGAAGGACGACGACCCGAACAGCACGGTCACGCTCGACCTCGCGTCGCGGCGGCTGCCGGCCGGGTCGCGCCTCGACCTGACGGCGGGCGTGCGGCTGGCGGAGGCGGACGCCCCTAACGCGGTCGACTCGCTCCGCTACGAGGCCCGCGTCATCCGGCCCGATGGCGTCGCCGTCGAACTGCCCCTCCCCGCCGGCGCGGTCCGCGCGCCGGGCGTCTTCCTCGACACAGCACGGCCGGGCGATTACACGATCGAGGTCGCCGCCTACCGTGGCGAGGAGCCGATCGGCGAGGCCGCGTCGCGCTTCCTTGTTCCCCGCCGCGATCTCGAGCTCGAACGCCCCGGCGCCGAGCCCGACACGCTCTCGCGGCTCGCCCGCGCGACCGAAGCAGACGGGGGCCGCACGCTGGCGCTCGAAGAGCTGCCCACGCTGCTGGCGGAGCTCGCTTCGCAAGAGCCCGACGAGCGCCGCGAGGTCGTTTCGCGGACGACGCTCTACGACACGTGGCCCGTGCTGCTGGTCTTCGCGGCATTGATGACGGCCGAGTGGCTCCTGCGGCGCGGGGCCGGGATGCCGTGACGAAGTTGGAAGTGGGAATGAGGAAGTGGGAAAGATCGGACCCCGAGCCACGAATGTCAGAGAGTCGCCCGCGGTGGGCTAAGCTTTCGGGCCCCTCGCTCCCCGCTAACACGGCTCTGCTACGATACTCCCACTTCCCCATTCCCCATTCCCACTTCGTTCGTGTTCCCTCGCAAACCCAGTCGCGGACTGCTCGCGCTCGTCGCCCTCGCGGCGATCGGGTACCTGCTGCTGACCGTGCCGCCGCAGATCGCCGCCGGCTACCAGGCGGCGGGCGGCGCCGAGTCCTGGACCGGCAAGCTGTACCTCGCCGTGGTCGGCCTCGGCGTGGTGGTGCTGGGCGGGCTCGCGGCGTGGGGCGCTTGGCGGATGTGGGGCAATACGCTCCTGAAGCAGAGGACCGAGGCCCGCCGGGTCAAGAACCCGAGCGAACTCTCGAAGCGCGACCGCAACGCGGAACTCGGCGAGAACCTCCAAGCGAGCCGTGACTACGCAACCGGGCTCGAGGCGACCTCGGCGCTGCGCGATGAGGTCGAGCGTGCGCTCGCGGAACTCGAAGCGAAGCACGAGACGCGGCGCCTGGAGATCGTCGCCTTCGGCACGATCTCCAGCGGCAAGAGCTCGCTGCTCAACGCGCTCGCTGGTCGCGAGGCGTTCCAGTCGAACGTCGTCGGCGGGACGACCTCGACCGAGCAGAGCGTGCCGTGGCCCGACTCGGACAGCGTCTCGCTGATCGACACGCCCGGCCTCGCCGAGGTGCGCGGCGAAGGCCGCGCGGCGATCGCCGCCGAGGCCGCGCAGGACGCCGACCTCGTGCTGTTCGTCGTCGACGGCCCGCTCAAGGCATACGAGCACGAGCTGCTCGAACGCCTCGCGCAGATGGAGAAGCGGATCGTCGTCTGCCTCAACAAAGAGGACTGGTACGATGCCCGCCAGAAAGAAGAGCTGATCGCCCAACTCCAAGAGCAGGTCTCCGGCCACGTGGCGGGGGCCGACGTGGTGGCGGTCCGATCGCGCGAGACGGTGCGCCCCGTGATCCGCGTCGCCGCTGACGGGACCGAGACCAAGGGCGAAGCGACCGTGCCACCCGACATCTCGCCCCTGGCCGAGCGGCTGATGGGGATCGTTGATCGCGAGGGGGGTGACCTCTTGCTGGCGAACCTGCTGATGCAGTCGCGCGGACTCGTCGACGGCGCGAAAGAGCGCGTTCTCGCGACGCTCGACGCCGAGGCGGACCGCCTCATCGATCGCTACATGTGGGCCGCCGGCGGCGCCGCGGCGGCGAACCCGGTGCCGCTGTTGGACCTGGCGATCGGCAGCGGCGTGCTGGTGAAGATGGCCCTCGACCTGGCGGGCGTGTACAAGCAGAAGGTCGACGCCGACTCGGTCGTCGAGATGCTCGCGCAGCTCGGCAAGAACCTCGTGGCGATGCTCGGCGCCTCCGCCGCGGCGCCCGCCCTGGGGTCGGCGGTCGGCTCGCTGCTGAAGACGATCCCGGGCGTCGGCTGGATCGCGGGCGGCTTGCTGCAGGGCCTGGTGCAGGCGATCGTCGCCCGCTGGATCGGCCGCGTCTTCAAGGCGTACTACCGCGCCGAGATGCAGCCCCCGCCCGGCGGCCTCGCGGAACTGGCCCGCCAAGAGTGGGCCGTGGTCACCTCCGCGGAAGAACTGCGTAAACTGGTCGCCCGCGGGCGCGAGAAGCTGAGTGGGGCTGAGAAAGAATGAACCACGAAGGAACCAAGGAACGACGGCCAACTTGGTGGGGTAGAGTCTTGAAGCCAAACTAAGAACTTCAGCCGTCCCATTGCATGCCGACGAGGTGGCCGTCGTTTCTTCGTTCCTTCGTGTTTAACTGAATGACCAACACGCCCCCCAACGCCGACGTCGAAGCCGCCCTCGCCGGGGTGGAGCAGGCGATTGCGCAGATCGAGGGGTGCGACCCGGCCGAGCGCGACGCGCTGATCGCCGAGCTGCGGGAGCTGCGCGACCTGGCCGACAAGCTCAAGCACGAGCGGGTCGAGATCGCCGTGTTCGGCGAGATCAGCACCGGCAAGAGCGCCCTGATCAACGCCCTCGCGGGGCGCGACGTGGCCGGCGTGAGCGTCCGCGGCGGGTGGACCAAGGAGGTCTGGCGGCTCGATTGGGAGGCGCCCGCCACCGTGACGCCGGGGCTCGAGGAATCGGGCCTCGTGCTGGTCGACACGCCGGGGCTCAACGAGGTCGACGGCGAGCAGCGCGCCGACATGGCCCGCGACGCGGCCGAGCGGGCCGACCTGGTCCTCTTGGTGACCGACAGCGACCTGAACGAGACCGAGTTCTCCGCGCTGGAGCAGATCGCCTCGCTGCACAAGCCGATCCTGCTGGTCGTCAATAAGATCGACCTCTACACCGAGGACGAGCTGGCCGACCTGAAGCGGTCGCTCACGTCCGAACGCGTGACGAAGCTCGTTGGCGGGGAGGAGAACGTCGTCTTCGCGTCGGCCGACCCGCGCGAGACCGAGTACCTGATCGAACAGCCCGACGGCTCGACACGCAGCGAGTGGCGCCAGCCCGAGCCCAACATCGAGGGCGTCCGCGCCCGGGTGCTCGAGCTGCTTGTCGACGAGGGGAAAACGCTCGTCGCCCTCAACGCGGCGATGTACGCCGCCGATCGCAGCGACCGCGTCGCCGCGCTGCGGGTGCGGATGCGTTCCAACCGGGCCGACCAAGTCGTTTGGAGCTACGCCGGCGCGAAGGCGCTGGCGGTCGCCATGAACCCGTGGGCCGTGGCCGACGTGGCGGGGGGCGTGGCGGTCGACGTCGCGATGGTCGCCACCCTCGCCGGCGTGTACGGCATCCCGATCACCACCGAGAACGCTCGCGATCTGGTGCTCGCCATCACGAAGGCGGCGGGCTGGCTCGTGCTGGGCGAGCTGCTGGTCAGCGCCGGCTCGTCGTTCTTTAAGGGCGTCACCTTCGGCGGCAGCACGGTCCTCACCGCGATCCCCCAGGGCGCCGCCGCGGGCTACGGCAGCTACCTCGTCGGCCAGGCGGCCCGCTACTACTTCGAGCAGGGGGGCTCGTGGGGCGAGGGGGGGCCGAAGCGCGTCGTCACGAAGATCCTCGAGAACCTCGACAAGGCGTCGATCGTCGACCGCCTCAAAGACGAGATCCGTCAGAAGCTGTCGCGCAACAAGCACGGCGCCGAGAAGTGATTGGGGGGAGTTGGCGAACCACAAAGAAACGAAGAAACGACGGCCGCCTTGGCGAGGCGCCACGCGGGACGGCCGAACGCGTCTTCCCCTCCCCCTTGTGGGGAGGGGCTAGGGGAGGGGGGCGCCCCGGGTACCCGGGTTCTTCACCCCTCCCCGGCCCTCCCCAGCAAGGGGAGGGAGTCTTTATCGAGTCGCACTAGTGATGGCATGCCCCGCCTAGCTGCCTGTCGTGGTTCACTCCCCCCGCAACGACTCCGCCGTCGCCCGCGCCCAGGCGGCGACCTTCTTCACGGTCGGCATCTTGATGGCGGTCGAGGCGACCAGCAGCAACGCCATGCCGAGGTTGTAGACCGACTGGCTGCTCATGTAGGCGATCAGATTCAGGAACGCGGCCATCTCGTTGATCGCGCCGCTGACGACGAGGCCGGTCAGGTACGCCTCGCCGAGCCGATCCGGCTCGCCCATCGCCTGCACGGCGAGGTTCTGGACCGCCTGCTTGGTGACGAACTTCTGCATGACGCTCTGGATGAAGAGGCAGAAGAGCCCGACGACGAGCGCCAGGTGGCCGACGACCTCGCCCCCCCGCCGCGCGGGCATCTCCCCCTGGATCGGCGCCGGGTCCTGCGGCCCCTGCGCCCCGATCACGAGCACCACCCCCGCAAAGATGAGCGGCACGACGATCATGGCCGCCACGACGATCTGCATCGTGCGCGTCGGCTTGGCGAGCTTGGCTTCGAGGGATTCTGGGGTTTCTTCGGACATCGCGAAGGGGGAGGGGGAAGAGAGCGGATGGGGACCGTACGCGAGCTCGGGGGTGAGCAGTTCGAGCTGCCGGGGTGGGCGTTGCCCCAGGCTGAACTGTTGGCGAGCGCGCGGTCACCTAAGTTATCGCGATCCCTGTAGGTGGCACCTAAGGCTGCTTCGTCAGTACTTGCCGTAGCTGTCTTGGAATATGGCTTCAAACCTCCTGTCGCTGTAGCCTAGCCAAGTAATCGCCTCAATTATCGAGAAGACAGCTACCAAGAGTGCAGGAACAACCAAGACCCATCCAAGAGTGCCGCCAATCAGATATAGCAAGGCCCTATTGGTGTTTTTTAGGTAGAACCACTGTGCCCCTAAGAGCCCAAGAAAAAGGGCGAGCATCACGGCGGTGATCCTTGAGGGCTTCTCGATCTGCTCAGCGGAGCCACCAATATCGGGGCGACTCGATGCGTTCTGGGATGGAGGTTGCGGCGGCAGAGGCGGTGGTGTCGTGGCGGTAGTAAAAAGACCACTGACACTTGATGCCTGCACCCAATTCTCCATGCCTTCCCTCCATACCAGACATGAAGGAATTAGTATTCCCTTATCCGCCACTTCCTTAAGTTGCTTGGCATTCACTGGGCCGTGCTGTTCACCATCGACTGTGCGGAAGTAGTACTGCATCCTAGATCGACTGAGTTGACGTACGTTGTCGCGGCACTGCTACACGTCTACCTGCGGAACGCTAGCCGATGGACAGGTCGATTGCAAGCACACAGCAAGGTGGCCATCCGTGTGGTGGCTGTGCCCGAGCATCATGCGTTTAGTACAGGGCCGGGTAGCGCACCCAACCGCATGAATGTGGCTGTCGCCACGATCGTCGCATCGGACGGCTTCCTGGCGGGCGTGGCTCGGCGTAGAGTGATCGCACTCCTTTCGCCGCTGCTCACCCACGATCCGCCCCCATGCCCGACGTCATCCCCGGCAACCTGTACGACTACCCGAAGTACTACGACCTCGTCTTCGGGTCGGATTGGAAGGCGGAGTTCGACTTTCTCACGGCCGTGTTCGCGAAGCACGGCAAGCTGCCGCGGGGGGCGGAGGCGAAGCGGCTCTTGGAGCCCGCTTGCGGGACGGGGCGGTTGATGTACCGCTTCGGCAAGGCGGGGCGGGTCGTCGCCGGGAACGATCTCAACGCGAAGGCGGTCGCGTTCTGCAACGAGCGGCTGGGGCGGCAGGGCTTGCCCAAGTCGGCCGTCGTGGGCGACATGAGCGACTTCGCGCTCGACGACTTCGCCAAGGTGAAGGGTGTGGGCAAGCGGCCCTTCGACGCGGCGTTCAACACGATCAACAGCTTCCGCCACCTGCCCACGGAGAAGGCGGCCGAGGGGCACCTGCGGTGTGTCGCCGAGGCGCTGCGGCCGGGGGGCGTCTACGTGCTCGGCCTGCACCTCACGCCGACCAAGGGGGAGCCCGAGGCGGACGAGGAGAGCTGGTCGGCTAGGCGGGGGGCGCTGTCGGTGGTGTCGCACATGTGGAGCGAGGGGATCGACCGTCGGCGTCGGGTTGAAACGGTTGGGATGAGTTTCGACGTTTACACGCCCACAAAGTCGTTCCGGTTGGTCGATCAGACCGGTTTTCGGACCTACACGGCCCGCCAGATGGCCGATCTGATTCAGAGAGTCGGTGCCTACGAGGTGGCCGCCGTGTACGATTTCGCTTACGACTTGGAGGAGCCGATCGAGATCGACGGCGAGACCGAGGACGTGGTGTACGTGCTCCGTAAGAAGTGAAGCGGGCGGCCGAGCCGGGCGTCCGCACGCCGCCCGCCGCCGAGCCTTTCGTTTTGCCCAACGCCGCCACCACCGACGACCTCACGACGCCGCGCCCCGGGGCGACGGTCGGCGAGTCGTGGACCGCGCTAGCCGCGTGGGCGGCGGACGAGCTGGGCGTGCGGCTGGCGTTCGACGGCAAGGCGTACCGCTTCGAGCCGGCCGACCCGACTCCTCCCGAAGAGAACCGGCGCAGCAGCGACTCGACGATCCGTCGCAGCTGGTTCCGCCGCCGCGCGCCGAAGGAAGCGGCGTCGCCCGAAACGGTGGTGGACGACTTCACTTGCGAATCGCCGAGCGACGTGGTGCTCGAACTGGTTGAGCGTCTCGCGGCGCGCGACACGCCGCCGAGGGCGCGACCGATCGAGCAACCGACCGCGGTGCACGATTTCGCGCACCGGCTGTTCAAGGCGTACACGCTTGACGGCGGCCGTGCCCACCTGGCGGGCTGCCACCTGGAAGACACGCCGCTCGTGCGGCTGACGAGGCTCGACGCCTCGGGCGAGACGCCGACGGTCACGCACCGCTACTACGACGAGTTGGGCGAACCGATCGAGGCGGAGCTCGCCATGCGGCTCGGGCTCGACCGCGTCGCCCCGATCGACGATCCGGCGCCGCGGCTCGACGCGGGGCGGCGCGACCGGATGCTCGCCTCGGCTCGCCGACGCGAGGGCGATCGCGACGAGTCGCTGGTGACCATCGTGTGGGCGAAGCGGGCGACGGGGCGGTTGCGTTTCGAGTTCGGCGACGAGTCGCTCGACGCGCCGTTCGAGGGCTGGGCCGCGACGCTCGAGGCGCCGCCGATCATCTGCCCGCACACGGGCGTGGAGACGTTCCACCTGGCGACGACCGCCGAGGGCGTGATCGCCGCCGCCGAAGGGATCGCCGCGTGCGAGGTGTCGGGGGAGCGTCGGCTGAGCAGCGAACTGCGGGCTTGTTCCGCATCGGGCAAGCTGGCGTCGCCTGAGCACTTGGGCCCTTGCGCCGCGAGCGGTGAGCCGGTGCTGAAGATGAGCCTCGTGGTCTGCCCCCGTTGCGGCCTGAGCGTGAGCCCCGCGGCCCGCCACAGCGGCGACTGCGAGGCGTGCCGCTCCGCCGAGCGGGTGACGCACGACGCGATCCCGTGGGACGCGGTCCTCACGGCCCACCCCGGCCTCGCCTCGCACAGCTGGCGGATCGGTCAGACGGGCTCCGCCTACGTGCTAGAATCGAGTGGTTGGCTCCGCCGACGCGTCGTGACGCTCGACCGCGAGACGCTCGACGTGCTCCACGCGGCGGAGGCGTCGCGGTTCTCGAGCGTTTGGCGCCCCATTCCCAAGTCGCGATTCGACACCTAGGCCGCAGCATGCGACTGGTCCACGGAATCCCCTCGCTCGATCCCGCCGGCGGGGGCCCGCCGGTCGTGGTCGCTTCGTTGGCCGCGGCCCAAGCGGCGGCGGGCGCGGAGGTCACGATCGCCCACGGCAGTGCGCCCGGATCCGAGGATCGCGTCGCGCAGCTGCTCAAATCGACGCCGGGATCCGAGGCGGTGCGGGTCGTTCACGGCCCGTTCGAGGTCGGCGCGTCCGAGGCGAAGCCCGACCTGCTCTGCCTGCACGGCTTCTGGGAGCCCTGGCTCTACGCCGCCTCGCAAACGGCGAAGCAGCAAGGCCTCCCTTACGCCCTCACGCCGCACGGCATGCTGCATCCCTGGTCGCTCAGCCAGAAGTGGTTGAAGAAGAAGGTTGGCATGTGGCTCCGGTACGGGGCGATGCTCCGTGGTTCGCTGTTCGTTCACGCGCTCAACCGGCAAGAAGAACAGTTCATCCGCGATCTCGATCGCTCGGCGGAGATTGAGGTGATCCCCAACGGAGTCTACCCCGAGTCCTTCCAAGGGCCCGAAGACCCGGGCGCGTTTCGGCGGCGTCACCCATCGATCGGCGACGCGCCGTTGGCGCTGTTTATCTCGCGTCTGCACTTCAAGAAGGGGCTCGACATCCTGGCCGAGGCGTTCGCCATCGCCTTGGAGTCGGCCCCGGAGCTGCGGCTGGCGGTGGTCGGGCCCGACGACGGGTACGAGGCCGAGTTCCGCAGCCACCTCGACAGGCGGGGCGCCGCCTCGGCGGTGGTGATGCCCGGGCCGCTGTACGGGGACGACAAGCTCGCCGCGCTGCGCGACGCCGACTGCTTCTGCCTGCCGAGCCGGCAGGAGGGGTTCTCGATCGCCATCAGCGAGGCGCTCGCCTGCGGCACGCCGTGCGTGGTGAGCCACGATTGCAACTACCCCGAGATCACCGAAGCGGGGGCGGGCGTGGAGACGTCGCTCGATCCGCAGGAGGTCGCCAAGGCGCTGCTGGCCGTCCTCTCCGATCGGGAACGGGCGGCCCAAATGGGCCGGGCCGGGCGTGAGATGGTCTTTGAACGCTTCACCTGGCCGAAGATCGCCGAGCGGGCGTTGGCGATCTCGCGGGCAGCGCTCGCGGAAGCGGAAAGCCCCGCCTGACGGCTGCGATCGGGTTACTTAGGCAGCACGCAATAGATTGCGCCCGCCGCGACGGCCACCGCAGCCGCCGCAAAGAAGAGCGTCCGCTGGTAGAGGTGGGACATGCGAATCGCCTCTTTCGTGTTGCGATCGAGGTGCGTCTCCGAGCTTTGCAGGCCGTGCTGCATCATCGGTTGGTAGAAGGCGTGGTACGTCTTCCACAGGTCGGTCGCCGACATCTGTTCCAGGCCCTTCTCAACCAAGGCGGAGCGGGCCGACGGGTCAAACGGGGCCGGTGGTTGCGGTTCGTTCGCGGCGAACCATCCGCCGCCACCCGCCAAGGCCGCCGCCAGCAGGAGGCCCGCGGTGAGCACCCCCTGGCGGGGGCTCCAGCCGCTTTTGGGAGGCGTCTGGGCCTCCTCGGTAGGCAGCTGCACAAGGTCGCGCAGGCGGGGTGTCTCGAGCGTTTCGCCGCACGCCGGGCAAGTGACCACCCCCCCCGCCTGGCTGGCGCTGACGGGCGCCGGTTTTCCGCAGGGGCAGGGGAGGAGGTAGCGAACGCTCACGGCGAGGGTCTCGGGGGCGTGGAACGGAGGGATTTAGCCCTATTGTCGGCGGCCAGCCGTCCCGCAGCAAGCGGCGCCCGCGGGGCCGGAATCACCCTCCTTTTCCCCACAAAAGGGTGGACCGGCACACGCGGGTGAATAGAATTATGCGATCGACGGAGCCGATTGCAGCGAGAACTCCAGATTGGAGCGGCCGCGGTTCGGGCCCGATGGAGCGTTTCTTGGTTTGAGGCGGTCCTTGCACCAAGGCGATAACGCTCTGTCGATCCCACCACGAGCGAGTCCCCCCCGCCACGCCAATGCTCCCGCTTGCTGCCCCGAAGGGGCGAGTGAGGCCGGTCTCTTGCCCACAGAGGGGCAAGTCTCCCGCCGCGCTCCACCTTTCGTAGTTCAGTTCATAACACGGTCCGCCGTTGCCGTTCCGCCGCACCTTACCCGACGATCGGGTCGCGTACGACGAATCGCGAGGAGTTTGGTTGCCGCGTGCTAGGTCGCTGAGAAGGCCGACCAGCCGCCGCCATCGCCTCGTGAACCGGCCCCGAGGGCAGTGTTCAAAGTTCGTGTGTTCAAAGTTTGTGTCCGAAACCGGTGCGGGTCCGAAGGGGGCTTCCACGGGTGTCAACCAGAGAGAACCATCGCCGCACAATTCAGAAGCTGAGCTTGATCGCCAAGGCAGGGGCTAACCAGTTCAGCGTTCGCATCGGGAGGGTCCCTCCAGTTTCCTACGTTTCCCGCGAGATGGGGATTGGGGATGCCACCCGGCGCTGGCGCAGTTTGCCCAAGTTGATCGACACGACGCAGCACGCAAGGACGCCGCAAAGGCAATCCCTTGCCAAATGCCGGTCGGCGCAAGCCTTGGTATTCAAGGGTGTTAGACTTCGTTACCCCAATCCGGCGGGGGCGAGGCGCCACGCCCTCGCTCACCGACCCAATCCAGACAGCCCAAGACGAATCACGCGCCGCGTTGGGGAACGAACCAGCCCGACCCGGTGCGGAAGCGACCACTAAAACCCAGTCCGCACCCCAACAGTGACCTGTGCGAGCGGCCGGCGTGATCCAGCTGGCGCCGCCGGTCCCCTCGGGCAACGCCTTTTACAAGGTGTTTAACGGGCATTCGTGAGAAACGATCGAACAACCGCCCGCCGGCGACCGCACGAGGAGGGAACCTCTTCTGCCTCGCCGGCCAGGACGCCCGGCCCGTTTCTCTCCTCATGACAGCACCCGGCCGCCCACGAGGGTCGCTTCAGCGACCGGCCGGCCACATGCACAGCGTTTAGGAGCCAAGAGCTTTGTACGAAGCCCTGATTGATACCGACCACGACGAATCAGCCGTTGGCGCGGGACTCAGCGCGGGCCGCTCGGCCCGCGATGAGGATTCCGGCGACGACGACGCCACCCTCCGCTCCGCGGTGACCGCCGGCGCGGGCCGCGAGAACGAAGCGGATGACGACGATGAAGGCACCAGCCTCTTCGAGGGCGAGGCGAACGACTCCTGGTCGGACGACCCCGTCCGCATGTACCTCACCCAGATGGGCGAGATCCCGCTGCTGACGCGCAAGGAAGAGATCTGCCTTGCCCGCCGCATCGAGGTCACCCGCACCGCCTTCCGCCGCAAGCTGCTGGCGTGCGACTACGTGATGCGGGCCGCCTTCAAGACGCTCGACCGCGTCCACAAGGGCGAGCTCCCCTTCGACCGCACGGTGCAGGTCAGCGTGACCGACCGCCTGGAGAAGGAGCAGATCCTCGGCCGCCTTCCGCACAACCTGCGGACGCTGGCGGTGCTGCTCGACCAGAACGCCGACGACTACCGCCTGGCGACCAGCAAGTCGGCCAAGGCCCAGGCCCGCAAGGACGCCTGGCAGCGTCTCGACCGCCGGCGTTGCCGCGCCGTGAAGCTGATCGAAGAGCTCGGCCTCCGCACCCAGCGGATCGAGCCGATGATCCTTGAACTCCGCAAGTTCCAACGCCGCGTTGAGCAGCTGCAGAGCCAGATCGCTCTGATGAAGAAGAACCGTCGCCCCATGTCGGAGCGGAAGCCGGTCATCCAAGAGTACCGGGCCATTCTTCGCTCGCTGCAAGAGACCCCCACCAGCCTCCGCAACCGCGTGCGGCAGCTCCGCCGCGTCCACACCGAATACCAACGCGCCAAGCGGGGTCTCTCGGAGGGCAACCTGCGGCTGGTCGTGTCGATCGCCAAGAAGTACCGCAACCGCGGCCTCTCCTTCCTCGACCTGATCCAGGAGGGCAACGCCGGCCTCATGCGGGCGGTCGACAAGTTCGAGTACCGCCGCGGCTTCAAGTTCTGCACGTACGCCACGTGGTGGATCCGCCAGGCGATCACCCGCGCGGTCGCGGACCAGAGCCGCACGATCCGCATCCCGGTCCACATGGTCGAGACCATGAGCCGCGTGCGGAACGTCAGCCGGATGCTGCTGCAGAAGCTCGGCCGCGAGCCGACGCTCGAAGAGACCGCCAAGGCGGCCGAGTGCACCATCGACGAGGCCCGCCGCGTGCTCGCGATGAGCCGCTACCCGATCAGCCTCGACCGCCCCGTGGGCAACAGCGAGGACAGCCAGTTCGGCGACCTGCTGCCGGACAACGGCGCGGAGAACCCGTCGGTCGGCGCCGCGCAGGAGATGCTCCGCGGCCGCATCACCGACGTCCTCAAGACCCTCAGCTACCGCGAGCGCGAGATCATCAAGCTCCGCTACGGCCTCGGCGACGGCTACAGCTACACGCTCGAAGAGGTGGGCCACATCTTCAAAGTGACCCGCGAGCGGATCCGCCAGATCGAAGCGAAGGCCGTCCGCAAGCTCCAACAGCCGAGCCGCTCAGCGGAGCTGGTCGGGTTCTTGGACTGAGCCGTAGTAGCTCTTAACGCAAACCCTAAGGGCCCCGTGGAAGTCTCCACGGGGCCCTTTTTCGTTGGGTTCAAAGGATCGAGAGATGTCTACCGATGACGACGCCTCGTGCGGCCGCCGGCGTAGCCCGCCACCGCCAACACGGCTATCAGGGCGCCCGTCGGCTCTGGCACCGGGTTGAGGACGGAGTCGGCGGCGGCGGTTAGGAACGCCCCGTCGTCCAGGCCGAGGTTGAGAGACGCCAGCACGCCCGACAGGTCGATGTCGGACGTGGAGGTGTCGCCGTAGACCGTGCCGTAAATCGTCAACGCGGCGAGCAGCGTGCCCCGGTTGCCCGCGTGCCAGTTGTCGTTGGCGTGCAGGTTGTCGTAGTTCGCCTCTTCCCAGGCGTCCCCCACCGGGGCGATCAACGCCAAATCGGAGCCCGCCTCGGCGTCGAGTGCGGCCTTTAGCTGGTCGTACCCGTCACGGACCTCGGCCTGCATCTCCGCGGGGTCGGTGAAGGTCGGGTTCGCTCCGGTGTAGAACGAGTGCCCCGGCCCTCGGGCCCAGGTCTCGTAGAGCACGGGCACCACGTTCGCGCTCCGCAGCTTGGCCGCGTTGTGCAGGGCGACGACCGTGTCCTTCGATTCTTCGATGCTGGCCGGGAACGAGGGGGCTCCCGTGTAGGCCCGGGTCAGCTTCGTCGAGTGCTCCTGGATGACCAGCGCATCCCAGTCGCGGTCGGGCGGCAGCAGGGTGAAGATCGCGGCGGTGTTGTTCGCCACGTGCCACTCGACATCTTGGCCGCTCGCCGCGGCGCTCTGCACGAGCGGCTCTTCGTGGCCCGCCGCGATCGCGATGTCTTTGAACAGGGCGTTGACGCTCCGGGTGCTGCCGAACCCAAGGGTGAAGCTGTTGCCGTAGAAAAGAACGTTTTTAGGCGCCGCCATCGCGGCAGTCGGTGCGACAAGCACCGCCGCCAAGGCCGCGATCAGGAGTCGTTTGATCATGAGATCTCTCGTGGTGAGAAGGGGGCATGTAAAGGCCGACTGCGCGTCGATCGAAACAGGGGATCTCCCGTTCAACCGTGACGCCTGCGACGCACCCCGACGAGCACCCCACCCATGGCGATCAAGGCAGCCGAAGTCGGCTCGGGGATCGCCGCGCTCACCTGCATCAGGTTGATGTAGAAGAACCCGATGCCGTTGTTGTTGCTGGGCCCCCCCTGCACGCCAACGACGATCTCGTTGTTGCCGTCGGGAGAGATCCCGTTGATCCGCACGACTTCGGTATCGTTGTTCGACGTCCCGGCCAGCCCCGTGCCGGCGTTGGAACCGGTCACATCGAACTGGGTTTCGCGGTTGTCGTTGACCCCGTTGCGCGCCGAGAAGAACGTAAAGTCGTAAGCCTTCGACGGGTCGAGTCCCCGCAGCGTGACCTCGCCGTACGGATTGGGATCGGCGCCGGCGAACGCGGTGACGTGGCCGAAGAAGTAATCGTCCGTCGCGGAGACCGGGTAGCCCGCGGCGTCGCCGGCCGGGTTCTCGGAACCGAGGGTGGAGGGCTCACCCGTTTGGAAGAAGGTGTCGGTGATCGACAGCGAGACCCCCGGCACGACCGATCCCCCTTCGTCAAAGATCGCGAACAGGTCGGTCGTGGCGGGGACGACGTTGTTCCAGCCGACGACGCCGGGCGTGAAGGGCGACTGCAGGGTCGTGCGCCCGAAGTCAAAGAGCATTGTCTCCGCGGCGACGGGCGAGGCGTACACGATAACAGCGCAGCAGACAGCACATAGCGACTTCATGAGACTCTCTCCGGTTGTGCAGAAAAGAAGACGACGACCGCCAGCCGTCGGACCGACGGTCAGAAAGAGAAGCTGACGGAGTCTAGAGAGCCAACGCACGAGAATGCAAGCGCTTTCAACGCCTGATAATCATGCCATTGCGTTATCTCAAGGCGACGCCTGACCGATGCCCGAGGCGGTTAATCGCATCGGCTCGACGGACTGCCTCGCAGACAGGCGACGGGGGGTCTCAGCTCGTTTGCTACCCACGAGTCCGAGCCACCGATCGTTGCACGATCGCCCCCCGTTGCCGTATCCTCGCGCAGCGGCCGTTGCCGCGAAACGCTGTGATTCGACGAGGCAGAACCGTGGGAGTGGGGATGAAGCGTACGCCTATCCTGCTGCTTATCCTCTCGATGAGTGGGACGCTTGAGGCCGCCGAGCCCCTGAACGTCATGTCGTTCAACCTCCGCGGCGACTTCGACGAGGGGGTCGCCACCGATCGGCCGAACGCCTGGCTCTCGCTCTCGGGCGACTCGCGGCGGGAGGTGGCGCTCGGCCTGCTCCGTGGGGCTGCGCCCGACTTGCTCGGCGTGCAGGAGGCTTACGCGAATCAGGTCCGCGAGGTCGATGAGGCTCTGCCCGAGCACGCCGTCTACGCCGTCGGCCGCGACGACGGCAAGCGGGCGGGCGAGCACTGCGCGATCTACTACCGCCGGGACCGTTTCGAGCGACTCGACGCGGGCACCTTCTGGCTAAGCAACGAACCGGCGACGCCCAGCACCTACCCCGGGGCCGCTTGTCCGCGGATCGCGTCGTGGGTCCGGTTGCGGGACCGTCGGCACGACGACGCGTCCCTTCTGGTGCTCAACACGCATTGGGACCACGTGAGCCAGGAGGCTTGTCTCCACTCCGGACGGATGATCAACGAGCGACTGCCCGAGTTGGCGAGTGAGGCGGCGTTGATTGTTCTGGGCGACCTGAACGCCGTCGAACGGAGCGAGCCGTTCCGGGTGTTGATCGGCGATGGGCCGCGACGGCTCCTCGACAGCTACCGGGCCCTCTTCCCCGAGCCCTCGGGGCGTGAGCGGACCGGCCACGGGTTTCGAGGCCTCGAAGAGGGGTGGCGGATCGACTACGTGCTGCACAACAACCGGCTCGAGGCCTCGGAGGCGGCGATCGTTCGCGATGCTCCCGGGGGGGTCTTCCCTTCGGACCACTACCCGGTGACCGCGGTCTTGCGGTACCGCGAGCCGTGATTCTTTCGGCGGTCGGCAAGATCGGCGTCCGCGGGGCGAAACCTTAAAGACCGCCGCTAGGAGGCCGGTTAGCGCGGATGGTCCGGCCACACGGGCCGTCTCCGCGATGGCGACCGACCGGCTCGGCGCCCGCGGCGCGGATAGGCTTACTCGGATAACTCCCTCACGCTCCTTCGGTGGCTCCCATGCAGAACAACCCGAACGCCGTTATCGCCCTGATCGCCCTGGTGGTGCTCGGCCTGCTGGCCAGCCAGTCGTTCGTCACGGTCGACGCGGGCCACGTCGGGGTCGTGAAACGCTTTAGCGCGGTGCAGGAGGGCGTATTGCAGCCCGGGCTGCACCCGAAACTGCCGATCATCACCCAGGTGGTGCCCGTGGAGACCCGCATCAAGCGCGTCGAAGCCGATGCCACCGCGAGCAGCAAAGACCTGCAGATCGTGACCTCGAAGATCGTGCTGAACTACATGGTTGATCGCGATCAGGCCGACAAGCTCTATGAGCAGCTCGGCGTTGAGTACCCGATACGCATCGTCGAGCCCGCTTTGCAAGAGTCGATCAAAGCGACCACCGCGCAGTACACGGCGGAGCAGTTAATCACCGACCGCAAGGAGGTCGCCAAGCAGATGCTCGCCGACATCGAGCAGCGTCTCGAATCGAAGTTCTTGATGCCGACCGACCTGTCGATCATTGATTTTCAGTTCTCCGATGATTTCAATCGCGCGATCGAGGACAAGCAGGTCGCACAACAGGCGGCCCTGCGGGCGAGCAACGAACTGGATCGAATCAAGATCGAGGCCGAGCAGGCCCAGGCGGAGGCGTCCGGCTTAGCCCAGGCCGAGCTCGAGCGGGCCCGGGCCGAGTCGGAGGCCCAGAAGATGCTCCGCGATACGATCAGCCCCGAGGTCCTGCAGCTCCGGTTCATCGAGCGGTGGGACGGCAAGCTGCCCGTTTACTCCGGAGGCGACCTGCCGGCGTTGCTCGTCCCGCCCAATTCGGCGCCGGTTTCCCAGTGATTGAAACAATCTCTTGGAGTTCCGCCGATTCTCGGTAACACTCCTGCCTGCGGTGCGCTGTGGCTAGTTCCCGACCACCAATAGCAGGAGCCCTCCGATGGCCCGATTCGCAGCGATTCTTTACGCCCTCGTCGCCTACGCCGCCTTCAACGGCTGGTTCCTGTACGCGATCGGTTTTCTCGGCGAGTGGATCGTGCCGAAGGCGATCAACGATGGCCCCGCCTGCTCGCTCGGCGAGGCGCTGGCGGTGAACCTCGGCATCGTGCTCCTCTTTGCGGTGCAGCACACCATCATGGCCCGCAGCCGCTTCAAGCAGTGGTGGACGCGGATCATCCCGGCGGGGCTCGAACGCAGCACCTTTGTGCTGATCACCGCCGCGATCCTCTCGCTGCTGCTGTGGCAGTGGCGGCCGATCCCGGGCGACCTTTGGAACATCCAGCAGCCGGTTATCGCCGGGTTGCTGCGGGGCCTCATGCTGCTGGGCGCGCTGACCGTGCTCCACACGACCTTTCTGATCGACCATTGGGACCTGGTCGGCTTGCGGCAGGCGTGGGCCTACTTCAAGGGGGAAGCGCCCGCCCCGCCGGTCTTCAAGGAGAAGTCGCTGTACCGCTGGGTGCGGCACCCGATGATGCTCGGCATGCTGGTCTGGCTCTGGGCGACGCCTCACATGACGTGGAGTCACCTGCTGTTCGCCGGCGCGCTGACCGGGTACGTGCTGATCGGCATCCGGGTCGAAGAGCGGAGCCTCCGCCAGGAGCTGGGCGAGAGCTACGAGGAGTACCGTAACCGGGTGCCGATGCTCCTGCCCCGCTTCCACCGCAGTTGACGCCGATGGACAAGCCGATCGCGAAGCCTACAGCCGGGATGTACGTCGGGTTCGGCTGCGCGGCGTTGTTCGGGTTGCCCTTCCTGTGCGGCGGGCTCTACATGACGTGGAGCCTGGTCTCCATGCTTTGGTTGGCTCAGGCCGCCAAGTCGTGGGTCGAAGCGCCCGCCGACCTCAAGACGGTCGAGCTCGAAGGCAGCGACACGCAGCACGTCGTCGCGACTTACGAGTACGTCTACGAGGGGCAGGAGTACCCCGGCGATCGGGTCGGTCTCTTGGAGTCGCAGGACAACGTCGGCAAGCACCACAAGCAGCTCTTCAAGCGGCTTAACGAGGCGAAGAAAAAGGGGCGCCCGGTCGTCTGCTACGTCGATCCGAAGCACCCCGAGCACGCGCTGCTCGACCGCACCCTGCGGCCTGCCATGGTGATTTTTCACCTGCCGTTCGTTGTGGTCTTCACGCTGGTCGGCGTTGGCCTGACCAGCGCGGGGGTCTTCGCGTCGAAGTCGATGCTCCGCGACGAGGCCCTCAAGGCGGCCAACCCCGACCGCCCCTGGCGGTGGCGCGACGACTGGATCACGGGCGAGGTCCGCTCGACCGGCAAGAAAGACCTCACCGCCGCACTCGTGTTCGCGGTCCTCTGGAACGGGATCTCGCTGCCCGGGTGCCTGCTCTTCCTATCCGGCGACTCCGACGCGCCGTGGTGGGTCGGAATCATCATGCTGCTGTTCCCCGCGGTCGGCGCCTGGCTGGCCTGGCGTTGTCTGAAGATCTTCCTGATCCGTCGGCGGTACGGCGAATCGGTCTTCCGCCTCGCCACCAAGCCGGGAGTGATCGGGGGCAAGCTGCGCGGCGTGATCGAGGCGTCGTCGCTCCTCGAGCAAGCCGACGGGGTGCGCCTCACGCTGAGCTGCACCAAGAAGGTCGGCTCGGGCGACGACCGGAAGACGATTATCGTTTGGCAGGACGAACGCGTGATCGACCGCTTGCTCGACGCGGGCGATCCGAGCCGTGTCGGCGTGCCGGTCGATCTGACGATCCCCTCGGACGGCGTCATTTCGACCGACGCGGAGGACGACGTTGTCTGGAAGCTGAAGGCCCAGGCGAAGTCGACGGGCATCGATTACGAGGCGGAGTTTGAGGTTCCGGTCTTTCGCACTGAAGACACCCAAGTGGGAATCGAAGTCCCCGAGGCGGGGGAGTTCGAGCGAGAAGAGAGCCTCGAGGACCTGCTCTTCGCCGAGGGCGTGCGGATCGAGCCGCTGGGGGCGCTCGACTCAGTTCGCTACCTCAATCCGCCTGCTAGTAAGCCGTTGGTGTCGATGATCATGACCTTGGTGGCGGCAGGTTTCCTGGCGGGTTGTGTCGGGGCGTTGATCCACGGCGAACGCTTCGTCGCCGCGGTGTTGGGCTTATTCGCCTGCGTCCTCACGCTCGCGAGCCTGGAGCTGTGGCTGGGGAGCAGCGATCTGCGGATCGTGGGCGATTACTGGGAGTCACGCAGCGGTTGGTACGGCTTCCGCCGGCGGAGGAGTTTCACGCGGCGCGACATCATGAGCCTCGACACGAAGGTCTCGAGCCACCAGTCGAACCAGGAGGGCAAGCCGAAGACCAAGCACGTGATCGCTAAGCTGGCGGGCGGCGAGACGGTCACGCTCGTTCGGTCGCTGCATGGACCGGTCGCGATCCGCAAGCTGCTGGACGACCTCCGCCTCCGGGCCGGTCACGAATAGAGCACAAAAAAGCCTGCCGAAGCCCCGTGTGAGGGCCTCGGCAGGCTGGTCGGATCGTCCCTGACCCACGGCGACGCTCCACGTCGCGTGAGCAGCGATTCGAGTCGAAAGCGTCGCCGGCGGCTAGGGGCCGCTAGCGATCACTTCTTCTTCGAGGTCTTCCGCTTGGTCGTCTTCCGCTTGGTGGCGGTCTTCTTCTTGGTCGACTTCTTGGCGGCCCGCTTCTTCGTGGCCTTCTTCTTAGTCGACTTCTTGGCGGCCTTCTTCTTCGTGGCCTTCTTTTTGGTCGACTTCTTAGCGGCCTTCTTCTTGGTGGCCTTCTTCTTAGTCGACTTCTTGGCGGCCTTCTTCTTCGTGGCGGCCTTCTTCTTAGTCGACTTCTTGGCGACCTTCTTCTTCGCGGTCTTCTTCGTGGTTCTCTTCTTAGGAGCGGCCATCTTGTTTGATTGACTCCATCCCTGGCTGCGCCCGGTTGGTCCTAACGCCACGCCCCTTGGGCGCTTCTAGTTTGGTTGAGGGTGTGGCGTATCCGTTTCTGATCGGCGGACGCCGCGAACCGTGTCGCAGACGCAGACCGCCAGGTTTGCGCGCATTCAATCAATTGCCCCAACCACTCGTCAAGACGAATCACAGCAATTCTTGCAAAGCGATCAGTGCGGTCTAAGCGCGCGCCCAGGCGATCAGCCGCGCCATCTGATCGGAGAGCGCGTGCGGCGCGGCGCCCAGCGGGCTCTTGAAGAACGCCGCGAGCGGCTCGACCGCGCCCGCCTCGCCACGCCGTTGCGCGAGGTCCATCAGCCGCGTCAGGTCGAGCACCAACGGCGCCGCGAGGGCCGAGTCGCTCCCCTGCCAGGTGAACTGCAGAGTCATCGGAACCCCCATAAAACCGCGGAAATGGACGTGATCCCACGCCGTCTTCCAATCGCCCAGGCTGTCGATCGCCTCGATCGAGACATGGCTCTGCGGCGCGTAACCGAGCAGCTCGGCGAGCAGGCGTTGTTTGCTGTCGAGCTTCGCGCGCTTGTGATCCGGGTCTGCCAAAACGGCGCCGTCGCGGTTGCCCAGCAGGTTGTGGCCGACCCAACTATCGACCCGCAAGTTCCTCATCGCGAACATCGGCGCGAGGACCGATTTCAACAAAGTTTCTCCGGTTTTTCCGTCCGAGCCGGCGTGAGGCACGCCGCGTGCCGCCGCCAACTCCTCGATCGCCACGCACCCCGCGCCGAGCGATGGCGTGAAGTTCACGAGCGCCGCGCCCGCCTCGATCGCGCCGATCGCGTAGAGCGAGCTCGAACGGAAGGGGCACCCCGCGGCGTCGGTGAGCGACGCCTCCGCCGCTGACCACGACTTCGGCAACAACGCCTCATCGACGGGGGGTTCGGTCGAGCCGAGCAGCACGACAACCACGCGTTCCAGGCCGTTGGTTTCGCGGAACTCGTTGAGATCCGCGGCGATCCGATCGACCGCCTCGCGTGGCGTGCCGGCGAGGAGGACGTTTCCGTCGTCGGCCAGGGCCTCGATGGCCCCGCCGCTGCGGAAAACCACGCCGGGGCGGACCCGCGCGTCGATCGCCGCGAGCGGTTCGGCGTAGCGATCGGCGGCGCCGGGCGGGAGGACGCGGCCCGCTTCCAGTTCGCGCGCCGACTCGACGAGCGACCCGTTGCGGACCTCGTGCCCGCCGACGACCAGTTGGTTCCATTCGGGAAGCGGCAGGCCCTCGAAGGGGGGCGTCTGCGTGACGAGCCCCTCGTCGCCCGCGTGGCCCGCTTGCAGGGCGCAGAGGCCCGCCGCCGTGGTGGTCGCCACGGCTCCGCGGGCTCCCACGAGCCACAAGCCTGTCTTCCCGTCCGCCATCTTCGCCTCAGAAACGTGGGTGTCGGTTCCGTCCGCCGCTACCGTGAACCCCACGGCGGAATTAGATTGTCCAGTCTGCCGACCGCCGCGCCGAGCCGCCCGGTCGCTGCTTTCCCGCCACGCGACCCCTCGCCACCGCCCCGCTGCCCGCATGTTCCAGTCGATTCAGCCCGCCCCGGTCGATCCGATCCTCGGCCTCACCGACGCTTTCAAGGCGGACCCGAACCCGGAGAAGATCAACCTGGGCGTGGGCGTGTACCAGGACGAGTCGGGCGTCACGCCGGTGCTGCCCTCCGTCATCGAGGCGACCAAACGCGTTGCGGCGACCGAGAAGACGAAGTCCTACCTGCCGATCCCCGGCGCGCCGGAGTACGCGGCCGCCGTGCAGCGGCTGCTGTTCGGCGCCGAGCACGAGATCGTCACCGGCCGCCGCGCCGGCACGGCCCACACACCGGGCGGTACGGGCGCGTTGCGGGTGACCGGCGATTTCTTGAAGCAGAACCTGCCGGGCGCGAAGCTCTGGCTCACGAACCCGACCTGGGCGAACCACCCGGCGATCTTCGCCGCCGCGGGCGTCGAGACCGGTTCGCTGCCGTACTTCGACCCGGTGACCAACGGGCTCGACTTTGATTCCTTCCACGCGGCGCTCAAAGAGCTACCCGCGGGCGACGTCGTCCTGCTGCACGGCTGCTGCCACAACCCGAGCGGCATCGACCCGACGGCGGAGCAGTGGAAGGCGATCGCCGACACGCTCGCCGAGCGGGGCGTGCTGCCGGTTCTCGACTTCGCCTACCAAGGCTTCGGCGACGGCGTGCAAGAGGACGCCGCCGGGCTACGCGAGTTCTGCCGCGCCGGGGCGGAGCTGATCGTGTGCAGCTCGTTCTCGAAGAACTTCGGGTTGTATCGCGAACGGGTCGGCGCGGTGACGTTCGTCTCCGCCGACGCCGACACGCGCGCCACGGTCGAGAGCCAGATGAAGCGGGTCATCCGCACGAACTACTCGAACCCGCCGGCGCACGGCGCGGCGCTGGTGAGCACCATCCTCGACGACGCCCCCCTCGCCGCGCAGTGGGAGACCGAGCTCGCCGAGATGCGCAACCGGATCAACGGCATGCGGACCCTGCTGGTCGAGAAGCTCGCCGCCGCGTTTGCAGAGCGGGGGGGCGCCGCGGTCGACTACTCGTTCATCCAGCGGCAGAAGGGCATGTTCTCGTTCAGCGGCCTGACGAAGGATCAGGTCGCGAAGCTCCGCGACGAGCACGCGATCTACCTCGTCGGCTCGGGCCGCATCAACGTGGCGGGCGTCAGCGAGAAGAACGTCGACCGCCTGGGCACGGCGATCGCCGCGGTGCAGCGGGGCTAGTCCGTTCGGCCTGTGCGGGTTGAGTCGGTCTTGGGGCCGCGGCGGGCGAGTTGAGGGGTTTGGCAAGGCGGATCGGCTGCATAAGATTCAGCGGCTGGGTCGATTCTCATCTCATGCCCGATCCACGGCGGTCGGCCCCGCTCCCCCCACGACGCGGCAGCCACGTGAACATCCTCTTCGCGACCACCGAGGCGACGCCCTTCTGCAAGACCGGCGGCCTGGGCGACGTGTGCGGCGCCCTGCCCGGGGCGCTCACCCAGCTCGGCGTGCGGCCCACGGTCATCCTGCCCGCCTTCCGCCAGGCGCTCGAGTCGGGCCAGCCGATCGAGCCGACGGGGGTCCGCTTCGAGATCCCGATTGGCAGCAAGCGGGTTGTCGGCGAGTACCTGCGGAGCACGCTCCCCGGGACCGACGTGCCGGTTTACCTCGTCGAGCAGCACGGCTACTACAACCGCCCCGAGCTCTACCGCGAGCCGTCGGGCGACTACGTCGATAACTGCGAGCGGTTCGTCTTCTTCAACCGCGCGGTGATCGAGGCGGTTGATCTGCTCGGCCTCGAGACCGACTTGATCCACTGCCACGACTGGCAGGCGGGCCTGATCCCCACCTACCTGAATTCGCTGTACGCCGACCGGCCGTCGCTCGCCCGGATCGCGACGCTCTTCACGATCCACAACCTCGCCTACCAGGGCGCCTTCTGGCACTGGGACATGGAGCTCACGGGGCTCGGCTGGGAGCACTTCAACTGGCAGGAGCTTGAGTTCTACGGCCAGCTCAACTTCATGAAGGCGGGGCTGTCGATCGCCGACACGCTCAGCACCGTCAGCCCGCGCTACGCCGAGGAGATCCAGTCTCCGCCGCTTAGCTGCGGGCTCGAAGGCGTCCTCCATCATCGGCGGGACGACCTGGCGGGCGTGCTGAACGGCGTCGACTACGGCGCGTGGAACCCCGAGCACGACCCGCACCTCGCGGCGAACTACACGGCGGACAACTACTCCGACGGCAAGGCGGCCTGCAAGCGGGCCCTGCAGGAGACGATGGGCCTGCCCATCCGTCCCGACGCGCCGATCCTCGCGAGCGTCGGACGCCTCGCGGACCAGAAGGGCTTCGACCTGATCGCCGAGGTGCTTCCGCGCCTCGCCCAGTCGCTCGACGCCCAGTGGGTGCTGCTCGGCACGGGCGAGCCGCACTACGAGGACATGATGCAACGCCTTGCCGCGGAGCACTCGGACCGGGTGGCGGTCCGCGTCGGGTTCAGCAACGAGCTGGCCCACCAGATCGAGGCGGGCGCCGACATCTTCCTCATGCCCAGCCGCTACGAGCCCTGCGGGCTCAACCAGATGTACAGCCTCAAGTACGGCACGGTCCCCCTCGTCCGCGAGACGGGTGGCCTGGCCGACACGATCACCAACACGACCGAGTCGACCCTCGCCGACGGCTCGGCCAACGGCTTCTCGTTCGCCGACGCCTCGTCGTACGCGTTATCGATGGCGATCGACCGCGCGACACGGGCCTACCATCAGCCCGACGTCTGGCGCCAGCTGGTCGAGACCGGCATGCGTCAGGACTGGTCGTGGGACCGCAGCGCCCGGCAATACGTCGAACTCTACGAGCGGACTCTCGCGAAAGCCTCGTCCCCGGCAATGGCGTGAGGGCGTTAGATCGACCCTACGCACAGGGGCGGTCGGCAGCCTCGCTCCGGGAGCGTAAGCTACCGCCAAGTCGGACCGCCCCATCACCTCGTGCCCCTTGCCCACTCTCCTGTCCTGGCTCCACGACCCGCTGACCGATCGCCGGGTGCGGCTCGCAACACAGCGGGCGGAGCGGCCCAACGATTTCGCGAAGTCGGGGGAGACGGACGGCTGCCCGTTCTGCGCCGGCGCGGAAGACCGCACGCCGACGGAGGTCGACCGGGTCGAAGGCGACGACGCCGCTTGGTTGACCCGGGTCGTTCCGAATCGCTATCCGGCGGTCGCCGACGACGAGGGCGCGCACGAGGTGGTGATCGAGTCGCCACGCCATGCGCAGCGCTACGTCGATCTGACCGAAGACGAGGCGATCGGGGCCGTCACGGAGTGGTCGCGACGGGTGGGCCATTGGTCGGCAAACGCCGCGTTCGACTACACGCTCCTCTTCAAGAATGAAGGCCCGGCGGCGGGGGCTTCGCTCCGGCACGTGCACAGCCAGGTGCTCGCCCTGCCGGCGGCGCCCCAACCGGTCGCCGCCATGTGGCGTCGCCTCGCCGACGGGGCGAACGCGAGCCCGCGCACCGTCTGGTCAGAAGGGGGCTACCTCGTCGAAAGCCCCGCCGCGCCGCGCGGCCCCGAGGCTTGGCTCCGGTCGGACGAGGGGGTCCCGTTTGCGCGGTTGGCGGAGGACCGGTCGGCGGCTTCCCGTTTCGCCGGCTTGCTGCGACGCGTGCTCGTGGCGCTCGACCTGTCGGCGTTCAACCTGGTCCTGCAGACGCCCCCCGCCTCGTTCGGCGAGGCGTTGGCGGGCCGCTGGTGGCTGGAGATCGTGCCCCGGGACTCCTCGATCGCCGGTTTCGAACTCGCGACCGGCCTGTGGATCAGCTCGACGCCCCCCGAGAAGGCCGCCCAGCGGCTGGCCGAGCGGCTCGCCACGCTGGGGTGACTCTGGCGTTTGGGCAAGGGTTCCCGGAGCGGGTGACGCTAGCGTTCGTCCGGCTTGGAAGGCACAAGTTGTTCGATTCCTGCGACCTTACCGACCGCAACGCGTGGACGGGTCTCGGTGAGTTTCGGTACGATCGCGGTCATGCTGGCGCCGAACGTCCGTCGATGACGGAAGAGCGGCTACCGCTGCCCCTACAGTTTCTCCGATTTACCGACCTCGAACCGCGTCTCCACGATGAGCCAACCGCTCCGGCTAGTGCTGGTCCTGCACAACCACCAACCCATCGGCAACTTCGACGGCGTCTTCGAGCAGGCGTACCAGGACAGCTACCTGCCGTTCTTGGACGTGTTCGAGGACTACCACGGCTTGCCGATCGGCCTGCACACCAGCGGCTCGCTCATCGAGTGGCTCGAGCAGCACCACCCCGAGTACCTGCACCGCCTCGCCCGGCTGGTGAACGAGGGCCGCATCGAGATCCTCGGCGGGCCGTTCTACGAGCCGATCCTCACGATGATCCCCGGCCGGGACCGCGTGGGTCAGATCCGTGCCTACTCGAAGTGGCTGACCGACCGGCTCGGCGCGAACGTCCGCGGCATGTGGATGCCCGAGCGCGTCTGGGAGCAGTCGCTCACGCGTGACCTGGTCGAAGCGGGGATGGAGTACACCATCCTCGACGACTTCCACTTCAAGAACGCCGGCTGGACCGAGCCCGAGCTGCACGGCTACTACCTGACCGAGGACGACACGCAGCTGCTGTCGGTCTTCCCGGGCAGCGAGAAGCTCCGCTACACGATCCCCTTCTGCGAGCCGCACGAAACGATCGAGTACCTCCGTCAGGTGCACGAGCGCCAGCCCGGCGCGATCGTCCTGTTCGGCGACGACGGCGAGAAGTTCGGCACCTGGCCCGACACGAAGGACCACGTCTACAAGCACGGTTGGCTCCGTCGCTTCTTCGAAGCGCTCCAGCAGAACGGCGACTGGCTGAAGGTCACCACACCCGCCGAGGCGCTCGACTCGATCGCCCCGCTCGGCCAGCTGTACATCCCCGAGGGGAGCTACCGCGAGATGACCGAGTGGGCCCTGCCCGCCGCGCAGCAGAACCGCTTCCACGACGCCAAGCACGACCTTGAGTACGCCGGCCGTTGGGAGGGGATCTCCCCCTTCGCACGCGGCGGGTTCTGGCGGAACTTCAAGGTCCGCTACCCGGAGACGGGCGACATGTACGCCCGCATGCAGATGGTCAGCCGCCGGCTCGCCGAAGCCGACGCCGAGGCCGCCCGCAGCGATTCGGCGGAGCCCGACCGGCTGCTCGAAGCGGCCCGCACCGAGCTGTACCGCGGCCAGTGCAACTGCAGCTACTGGCACGGCGCCTTCGGCGGGGTCTACCTGCCCCACCTGCGGCACGCGGTCTACAACCACCTGATCGCGGCGGACAACCTGCTCGACCAACGGGCCGGCCGCGCCGTAGCCGACGCCGACTGGGTCGAACTCGACACGGCCGACTACAACCTCGACGCCCGCAACGAGGTGCGGCTCGCGTCGAACCGTCTGGTCGCTCTGATCGCCCCGTCGGACGGCGCCGAGCTGTACGAACTCGACGTGCGGTCGATCTGCCTGAACGTCGGCGCCACGCTCGCCCGCCGCGAGGAGGCCTACCACCGCAAGGTGCTCGCCGGACCGAACCAGGGCGAGGGCGACGTCGCCAGCATCCACGACCGCGTGGTCTTCAAGCAGGAAGGCCTCGACCAGATGCTCCAGTACGACGCCCGCTGCCGCCGCAGCCTGGTCGATCACTTCTACGACCTCGACGTTTCGCGCGACGCGATCGCCCGCGGCGAGGCCCGCGAGGCGGGCGACTTCGTCGGCGCCGCTTACGAGACCAAGCTCCGCCGCAAGCCGGAGCGGATGCAGGCCGTGTTCACCCGCGAGGGCCACGTCGACGGCCACCCGGTGCGCCTCACCAAGGGCGTGACGCTCGACGCGGGTGGCTCGACCCTGGAGATCGCTTACCTGCTGGAGGGCGTGCCCAGCGACCGTCCGATCCACTTCAGCACCGAGCTGAACCTCGCCGGCCTGCCCGCGGGCGCCGACGACCGCTTCTTCCACTTCGGCGACGGCCAATCGATCGGCCAGCTCGGCGAGCCGCAAGAGTTGGCGGACCTCGAAGAGCTGCACCTCGTCGATGGCTGGCTCGGCCTCGACCTGGGCGTCACCGCCGATCGGCCGACCTCGTTCTGGACCTACCCGCTATCGACCGTCAGCCAATCGGAGGGCGGGTTCGAGCTGGTCAACCAGTCGATCGTCGTGCAACCGCACTGGATCCTGCAGGGCGACCATCAGGGACGCTGGAGCGTGACGCTCCGCCTCAACGCGGACACGGCCGCCGCCGAGGGCCGCTCCGCCGAGCACGCCGGTGAGCTGGCTTCGGTGTGACCGACGAGCCCGAACCGCCCCGCCCGACACTCCGCCGGTTCCGCCGACCCCTGTTGGCGACCTCCGGCATCGTGCTGGGGCCGTTCTTGCTCTACGGGCTGTTCGTGCTGGTCGGGATGTGGCCGGTGAACCGGGGATTCCGATCCGATCCGAAGGGCGTGGCGATCTATGTCGCCTCGAGCCCGGTGCATACCGACTTGGTGCTGCCCATTCGTCGCGGCGACTGGGATTGGTCCGAGCGTTTCCCCGCCGACACGTTCCCCGAGTCGATCGATTGGGCGACGCACTACGCGATCGGCTGGGGAGACCGCGGCTTCTACCTCGACACGCCCACTTGGAACGACCTGAAAGCGAGCACCGCGGTGAAGGCGCTCTGCATGCCGAGCGGCACGGTGATCCACGTGCAGGCGACCATCGATCCAGAAGGTTCTGAGGGCTACACACGCATCGACCTTCCTGAGGAGGCGTACCGCCACCTTTGCGACGCGATCGCGGACGGCCTCTCCGCCGACGCCGAGCCGATCGCCGGGGAGTCGTACGGCGACTACGACAACTTCTACCCGGCCAAGGGTTCCTACAGCGCGCTGTACACCTGCAACAGCTGGGCGGGCGACAAGCTCAAGCACGCGGGCGTCTGCGTGCCGATGTGGACCCCGCTGCCCGGATCGACGACCTGGTACGTCGAATCCCCCGAGGCGAAGGAGTGAGGCGGCTCACGCGAGATCGCGCCAAGCGACGCCGCCGTCGAAGTCGCCTCCGAAGGAGAGACGGCCAACCAGAGGTGCGCTCAGGCGTTGCTTCAGCTCGCCGGCGTTGGTATCGCGGCTTTCATCAGCGGTTGGCGTTACGTCGTTTAAGACGACGCCGGCGACCGGCAGGCTTCGCGCCCCCGCGGTGATGACGGTCTGCAGCGTGTCGTTGATCACGCCCAGGCGGTTCGCGGCCACGATGACCAGCGGCAGGTCGAGGTCGCGCGCCAGGTCGGCGTTGTAGTCGGCGTCCGACAGGGGCGACATCAGGCCGCCGGCGCCCTCGACCAGCACGAACTCGAAATCACGCCACGGTTCGAGTCCCCCGCGGAGCAGCTCGGCGTCGACACGCATGCCCGCTTCACGGGCGGCGACGTTCGGTGCTAGGGGCGCCTCGAAGCGCTGTGGACAGACCGCCTCGAGCGTGAGCGGTCGGCCCGCCGCCTCCCAGAGAGCGACTGCGTCGTCCGCGACCAGCTCGTCATCGATCCGCCGGCAGCCGCTCGCCGCCGGCTTGTAGACGCCGACCCGCACACCCTCGGCGACCAACTGCCTGGCGATCAGGGCCGCGACGTGCGTCTTGCCGACCTCGGTGCCGGTCCCGGTGATGAAGAGTCCAGACAAATCGAGTAGAGAGCCTTGTGTCCCCCTCCCTTTCAGGGAGGGGCTAGGGGAGGGTTGTTGTGTTCAGGAGAAGAGAAGTCGTCGTAGCGCGACGGTCTCACCCTCCCCTAACCCCTGCCTAGAAGGGAGGGGGATCTCAGCTGTCTCTTTGAGTGAACTCGCTTAGACCCCCAGAAACTCTTCGGCCGCGTCGCGGAGCACGGCCCGATCGACTTCGAGGTTGGTCCACGCCTCGACGGCCAGCGCGGTCTCGGCGAGGAGGATCGGCAGGCCGTCAATCAGCGTAGCGTCGCGGCTGAGCGCGGCGAGTTGCAGCGGCGAGCGGTTCGAGCCGATTGCAAGGTCGATCACCGCCTGGCCCGCGTGCAGCTCGGGCGCAAGGGTGGCGGCGACGCGTTCGTTCTCTTCTTTGGGCCACGAAGCGGTCGAGATGATCCAGTCGGTCCCCTCGGGAAGCTCGATCCAGTCGCCCTCCCACGTGAGGGTGCGTGTCTCCGTGGCGAGCGCGTCGCTCGGCGCGGCGTCGCTCGGGTTGGTTTGCGCGGTGAGGACGACGGCCGCCGCCCGGTCGGCCGAGGCGTCCGCGACCGCGACCGACGCGGCGCCGCACTCGACCAGCACATCGACAAGCGAGGGCGCTGCGCCACCGGCCCCCAGGACGACGACCCGCTTGCCCTCGGGCTCACCGACCTCGGCGAGCGCCTCGATGAGCGCCGGCCCGGTGGCGTCGTCCCCTTGGAGTCGCTCCTCGTGACGCGTCAGGTGCGTGAGGCGTCCTGTCCGCTTCGCCCGGCTGGTGAGCGTCTCGATCCCCGCTGGCTTGTCCGCGAAGGGTCCGCGGAGCCGCACGCCGACCAAGCCGAGGGCGTCGAGCCCCGCGAGCGCCTCGGCGAGCCGGTCCTCGGCGGTCTGGAACGAGAGGAACCGCCAATCGAGCCCCAGATCGGCCAGCGCGGCCTCGATCATGAAGTGGGTCGGGTCACCCCCGACCGCGTCGCCGACGAGGCAGCACTTTTCGAGGAGGTTCGACAAGGGAGGTCGGCGTAGGGCGGCGGGCGGCGGACGGGCGAACCCGCATTGTCGCCTGCCGGGTTCCGGGTCGCAACACGCCCCCGAGAACGGTATCTTCCTCCGATGCTTCCCGAGGCTCACCGCCGCCTGTGGCGCCGCCGGCTCCGACGCCGGCCGCTGCTGCCTTGGCTGCTGATCGGCACGGCAGTCTTCGACGCGCTTTGTTTTGTGGCGTTCTACAACGACTGGGAGTATTCGTTCGCGATCGGCGCCATCCTCGCCCAGATGTGCCTCCTGTCGGTATGGGGGGTGTCGAGCCGATCAGGCCTCTTGGGGCGTCTGCTTGCGATCTTGGTGGCGGATTGCTTGCTTGGAATCCTCTTTGTTCCTGTCCTCAGCCAGCTAGGCGTCAGCTCTTCGATCGCTTGGTGCGTGGGGGTGACCGCGGCAGGGGCTGTTGTGGCCCTGTTGGGGATCGTGGCCGAGCGGATGCAACTCGATTTCCGTGAACTGCCCGAAGGGATGTCGCTCGTCATCCACCCACGCCGGCCAACGATTACGCCGAGCCTGTGGCGCGGGGGTCGCTGGAACATCTCGACCCTGCTCGGGGTGACCTCGCTTGTCGCGGTGCTGACGGCGGCGGTGAGCACAGCCGACTTCTTTGAAGTGGCGGAGATGCTCTTCGATGAGGAGGTCCGAGTGATCGTGTTGCTGACCGCGACGGTCGTGACCGTGACTGCGAGAGCGGCTCGGCAAGCCGCCAAGCACGCCACGGTTTGCGGCGTTGCGATCGGCGCTGTGGTTGTCGCGACGTTCCTGCTGATCTTCCTGGAAGGATCAGCTGACTTGCTCTTCGCAGCGACCTTCTTCGCCGGCGTGGGCGCCGCCTCACTGGCGTGGCTGGTCGGCCTGCGCGTGCGGCGTCGGGCCGTGCCGCCGGCATAACCCGCGAGACCGTCCCGCCACCCGGACGAGAGAAGCGGGGTAGACTTGTCCGAAGTCCGCTTGGCTCGCCGGTCCCCACTCCGCATGCTCCCCACTCGCTACCGCCGCCTGTGGCGTCGCCGGCTACGCCGGCGGCCGCTGCTGCCGTTCTTGCTGGCGGCGACGCTGGCGGTGGACTTGGCGATGCTGTTCCGTTCAGGAGTCGAGGACAGCCACTTCTTTGGCGGTTTGCTCGGAGGCCAGATCGGACTGCTGGCCATATGGGTTACGCATCAAGCACGCGGATTGCCGGCGCGTCTCTTCACGGCGTTGGCTCTCGTCCTCTTATCGTTGCAATTCACGATGGGATACCCAGTTCATCCAGCGTATCCGCAGGGGACGCCGGAGTTTTTCTACAACTTTGACCCTCGTCCATTTTACTACTCGGTCATTCTGCTGATGCTTGCGGTCGATCTGATCACCGCCGGATTCGTCCGAGGGGCAGTCGCTCGTTGGCGTCGGTCCGATGGGATACAAGCCAGGGTGCGCACCCAGATAAGCACCTTGCTGTGGATAACGCTCATCTTGGCGACGCTGCTAAGCTTTGGTGGGTACGGCGCGTGGGAGCAGTTATCTGGTCCCCTGGCTATAAGCCTCTTGCCGATCCTGCTGAACTGCCTGCCGCTTACCGTGATGCTGACCCTCTGGTTAAGCGTCAGTTCACCCTCTTGGCGTGTGCATTGGTTACTCGTTGTGCCTTGTACCTGCCTGCTCCTGGCAAGGTCTCTTACAGGGGATAGTCTTGCCTTGTATTGCACGACCTACGCCACGTTCTTGGGAGTGTGGCTCTACCTCGCCGGCGATCGCGGCCCCGCTCCGGAGCCGGGCCCGACTCGCGAACCGATCGAGGAGCTACCCGCGTCGATCGACCTGCGCGCCTGAGCCCCGAAGGGGCGGCTCGATGAAAGCCTAGGGCAGGTTATTCGAGAGAGCCCTGAAAGGGCGTCCAGGATACTGCGCCCCTTCAGGGCTCGTTGTCTGGTTGCGCCAAGCTCACCCAGGGCGATGCCCTGGGCTTTCATCGAGCCGCCCCTTCGGGGCTTACTCGGCGCGCTAGGATTCGCACGTACGGCGCCACGTACTGGCTCCGCCGGCCGTGGTCGCCCGGTTCGTTTGCGTGGGAGGGTTCGCTGAGGTCCTCGACGACGAAGCCCGCGCGGCACAGCCCACCGATCAGCTCTTCCCAGCGGTGCAAGAACTCGAGCGTCCCCGGCTCGCGCGTGCGGCACGGCTCGGCGGGGGGGAGCGGCTTGTCGAGGTAGTACGGCGTCTCCAGGGCGAGCCCGGTCGTCCCGACCCGGGCCGAAGCCTGCAGGCTGGTCGGCGTCTTGTGCTGGCTGACGTACACGCCCCCGGGACGTAGCACCCGCGCGACCGCGGCGTAAACCGGCACCAGTTCGGGCACGTAGCACGTGCTCACCGGCTGCACGACCGCGTCGAACTCGCCGTCACGCAGCGCCGAGAGGTCGTCCATCGACGTTTGCACGACGCGCAAGCTCAAGCCGCGAGCGGCCGCGACCTGGCGGTCTCGCTGGAGCATGGCGTCGCTCAGATCGACGACCGTCACCTCCATGCCGGCCGCCGCGTGCAGCGGGCCCTGGCGACCCCCTCCTGCGGCGAGGCAGAGGACACGCTTGCCGGCAACCGATCCGCCCAGCCCGCGGCGGAGCCAGCCGGCCGGGTCGATCGCGGCGAGCGGGTCAGCGAACTCGGCCTCGCCCGCCGGCTGGGCGAGCGCGGCGCCCCGCTCGGCCAGCTCGTTCCAGGCCTGCCGGTTGCGTTCGACGGCGAGTCGTCGGGGGTCGATCTCCATCTGCCTTAGTCTCGTTGAGAGCCCTCGCTCAGCACTCCGGGCGCTGACGCTTCCGGCTCTCCCAACTCGTTATACGGGCAGTGCCGGCAGCCGTTCCCACAGCACCACCCACGCCGGAGCAGGAACGCCGCCGTGAAGACGACACGTCCCTGCTCCGAGTAGTAGTCGCGCCCCGGTTGGGGGGCGTTGGGGTCGTGCGTATCGCTCAACGCTGGCCCCGACGGATAGCGGCGAGGGAGCCAATCGCTAGCAAGGCGAGCGCTGTCGGCTCGGGGACCGAGCGGACATCGGCGAAGGCGTCGATCTCGGGGACTGCCCCCGAACCGATCGGATTCGTGACCCGGACGTAGCTGACCGAATCGAGGCCGTAGGCGCCGACGTCGATCCCGGCGCCGCCGCCCGAGCCGGCGTAGGCGGCGTAGACCTCGGCCGAGGTGTCGCCGATCGGGTTGTACGAGGGATCGACCGGCAGCGTGAAGTCGCTCAGCACGCCGCCCGGCGCGGCCGGGAAGAATCCGCTCGCGTCGGCGTAGCCGTTCGTTGGGTAGAGGCCGTCGGCGTCGAGGCCGGTCACCTCGACCCAGCTCACCCCGTCATCGCTCAGCTCGACGACGCCCCCCTCGATGCTCGCGCCGGTGACGGTCGCGTCGTCGGCGAAGGGCCAGCCGCCGCTCAAGGTGTAGAACGCGTTGCCGAAGACCAGCAGGTCGATGCCGAACGGGTTGCCCGGGGCGTCTTCGACCGGCTCGTCGAACGCCACGGTGAGGCTCCCCCCCTCGCCGATCGACACGATGTCCTCCCGCGCGAACGGGCTGCTGTAGGGAGAGACAACGGCGCCGCCGCTCGTGCGGGCCGGCTCGCCGAGCGAGGCGGTGTCGAGGTCGTAGAACAGCGGGGGGTCGCTGCCAAACACCTGGGGAATCCCGGTTCCGGGGGTGTACTCGACGACTCGGTCCGCCCACGGGTCGGCGGCCATCGTCGTGGGAGCGAGCAGCACAAGGCTCAGCAAGGCGAAGAAGGGAAGGATCACGGTCATGAGGCTCTTCTGGTGGTGAATCCAAAAATCCAAAGGAAGGTGATAGCGATCAGCGAGTGAATCGAGGCGGGCTCCGGGATGCCGAGCGAAGGAGCCGTGGTTTGGCCGTAGGCGTTGCGCCAGAGGGTGTTGTCGGCCGCGTCGATCACGAAAGAGAGGTCCGCGTCGGCGCCCGCGCCGGCGACATCGACCGTCTGCGCGTGCGTGTCACGCCAGAGGGTGTAGTCCGCGGCGTCGATCCGGCCGTCGCCGTTGTGGTCGCCCGGCAGGTGCGGCGCGGGGGCGGAGATCGGCTCTTCCGGCTCCGTGAGGAGCAGCTCCTCGAGCGTGCGCGGTGAGCCATCGGGAGTGCGGTACGGGGCGTAGACCCACCCCTCGTGGTCGCCGTCGGCCAACACCCGGTCCGCGATGCCCGTTGGAGCCGAGACCCAACCGTCGCCGGCGCCGAAGATCGTGTTGTGCCAGAAGCCGTCGAAGGCCCAGCCTTCGGCGTAGGTGTCTTCGGGATCGATCGCCGAGGCGCCGTCCGCCGGTCCCGAGAGGGCGACGCCCGACGCGTCGAACGAGGTGGCGTCATCGAGCGCGAACGCGGCGTCCCCGTTGCGGTCGTAGCCGAAGCCGTAGACCGCCACCCCGGTTGGTCCAATCGTGCTGAGCTTGGCGAAGAGGCGCAGGTCGTTGGCGAGCACGTCGCGGAGCATCTGCTCGGCGGTGGCTTGGCCGTCCCAGCGGTAGCCCCAGGCGAGGGCGGGGCCCGCATCGACGGCTTCGTCCCAATCGATGGTGAGCGTCGCCGATTGGGCGCCCTCGCCGACCCAGAAGTCGATCGCGGCCGGCGCTTGGGCCCGCGCAGCGAGGGGCGCCGCGGCGATCAGCAGCAGCGTGAGGGCTCTCATGGCTCGCCTCCCGCCCGGGTGAGCCACGCGACGAGGACCGCCTGGTCCGTTTCATTGGCGAGGAACTCCACGCCCGCGTCGCAACGCACGGCGAGCGCGCCGCCCGGGTGCGGCCCGCCGAGGTCGCCGCCGGTGATGGAAGCGCCGTTCACCGGGGCGGACGCCTCTTGGGCGAAGACGTTGTGGCCGTTGGTCCACACGACCTCCGACACGCGGCGCTCGAGCGTCTCCGCGACGGCGAGCGTGTGTGTGAGTCCGTCGGTGATCTCCGCCAGGCGGACCGGGGTGTCGTAGACGAGCACGCCGAGCCGGTTCTCGCGGATCGATCCCTCGTCGCCCGCGGCGACGCCCTCCACGCCGAACAGGCCGCCGTAGTCGGTGTAGGCGCAGCCACGCCAGTAGCCCGAGGGCTCCTCGAGGCGTTCGAGCGGTTCGCTCGGGCAGAGGAACTCGGGCACCCGCGTGGCCAGCACCCGGTTGGTGTCGTGCCACGCGGCGAGATCAAAATCGTAGGCGTCGGCGAGCGCCGGATGCTCCAGCTGGGCCAGCAGCCGGGTGTTCCAGGCGGTCAACTTGCCGGCGGGGAACTGGCCGCAACCGACGCACCCGATGGGCAGCACGGCGTCGTGCTCGGCGAAGAGCGTCAACGCCAAGCCGATCTGCCGCAGGTGGTTCTCGCACGCGGAGCGGCGGGCCGACTCACGCGCCGCCTGCACCGCGGGCAACAAGAGCGCCACGAGCACGCCGACGATCGCGATCACCACCAGCAGCTCCACCAGGGTGAAGCCGCTGCGCGTGCCGATACGGCCGGTGTGGATGGTTGACGCCATGGGGCGTGCCTACTCAACTCGCCGCGCCGACAGCGACACCCCGTGCGCAGAACCGGGGCCTATACCGCTAAGGCGGAAACCCGGATCGCGAAACGGGAGCGGAGTGGGCGCAAGCGAACAACACGACGCGGCGGCCTTCCCTCGAAGCCACTGCATGCCACGTGTCGGTAGGTCTTCTGACTCCCGAGCCCGGCGGGACCAGCCTTCTCATCCGTTGCGAAAACTTCGCAAGGACAATGGCGTGAAGAATGGGTCCGTCAGGAGGCTTCTCGGGTCCGCGGATTGCTCGGCGGGCCGTCGAAGCGTGCTCGGTTACAGCGGCGGGGCCGTCCCGGAATCGCACCGGAGTTCCCTGTTACGTCGGCGTCACAACGAATGTGGGCCGACCACCAACACACGAATCCCCCGAAGCTTAGCAACCGCTTCACGGATTGCAACGGAAGAAAATCGAGTGCCGGTTGCTAGCCGTGCGAATGCCCTGCGTGCGCAGAGTCGCCGGAGAAAAAAGCCCGGGCGTCTCGCGCGGCGCACCACGCGATCCACACCAGAAGCAGCCCCCCCGCCACGGCGGGCCAGCCGCCGGCAGGCGAGCTGTGGTCGTGCGGGTGGGCCGTGATCCCGTTGAGTGCCGGCGTGCTGAAGAACGCCTCGAACAGCATCCCGCCGGCCAGGCTGCCGAGGACGATCGTCGCCAGGTAAGCCGCCAGCGCCCGCTTTCCCAGGCCGCGGTAGACCGCGCCGATCGTCGCCACGTTGGTCGCCGGGCCCGCCATCAGGAAGACGATCACCGCCCCCAGGGGCAGGCCCGCCGCCACCAGCGACGCGGCGATCGGCACGCTCGCCGTGGCGCAGACGTAGAGCGGCAGCGACAGCGCGAGCGCCACGCCCATCGCCCCCAGCACGCCGTACGCGGCGAGGCCGTCGGCCCAGCTTTCGGGGACCCACGCGCCGATCGCGGCGGAGATCAGCACCCCCGCCACCAGCCACAGCCAGATGGCGCGGATCAGCTCGTCCGCGTGCGCGGCGCCGGCGCGCAGACGAGCCAGCCAGCCGATCGGCTTTGCATTTGACGACTCGGGATCGACGATCGGCAGGGACACTTTCGGGGGCGTCACCCCGTCGGTGAGCCAGCCTCCCAAGAGGCCGGTCAGGAGCGCCGTGGCGACCTTGAACAACGCCAGCGGCCAGCCCAGCATCCCCGCGGTCACCAGCACCGAGTCGACGCCCGTCTGGGGCGTGGCGATGAGGAAGGCGACCGCGGCCCCGTCGCTCGCCCCCTGACGCTTCAGGCCGAGGCCGACCGGGATCACCGCGCACGAGCAGAGCGGCAGCGGCACGCCGACGAGGACCGACTTCCAAACCGCGCCTCGGCCGCCGAGCAGTCGGCGCAACAGGCCGGCGGGCATCAGCGCGTGCATGGCGCCGGCGACCGCCGCCCCGATGAGCAGCCAGGGCGCCAGCTCGACCGTCACACGCCAGATCGTTTCGACCACGCTTCCCCCGTCGGATTGCGAAAAACGTCCGACACAGAGCGGGTCGGCACGGCCATAATACGCGTGGCCGACACGCGGCGACGAGACCGTTCGCCGCGGCCCTGGGGGACTCCCGTGACCGAAACAACCATTCACTTCGCTTGCGACGCCTGCGGCAAGGGGTTCAACACCCCGAGCCAACACGCCGGCCGCTCGACCGCCTGCCCCGGCTGTGGCGCCACGCTCACGGTGCCCGCCGAGAGCACGCGAGTCGATCCGCTGGCGGACCTCGTCGGATTCTCCTGTGGTCTGTGCGGCACGCGGATGGACGTCCCCTCGCGGTACATCGGCCGCAAGGTGAAGTGCCCCGACTGTCACAAGGCGACCGTCGTCCCCGCGCCGGAGGCGCCCGCCCCCAAACGAGCACTGCGAGATTTCGAAGCGTACGACGTCTACGAAGGGGAGCAGCAACCGCGCGGGATCGACCTGGCCCGGGCGGCGCCGAAGTCGGTCCACTTCATTTGCTCGCGCTGTCAGACGCACCTGACGGCGCCGATCGATCAGGTCGGCCAGCCAATCACTTGTCCCGACTGCGGCGCGAAGACGCCCGCGCCACGCCCGCGCCCCGAGGACGAACCGAAGCCGATCCCCATCGACGCGGGCTACGACGTCGAGGCGGCGGTGGACACCTCGGCGATGACCGCCGGACTCTACGAGGAGTACACCAAGCAAACGCCCGCCGGTTACCGCGACATGCGGAAGCGCGCTGAAGAAGGGGGGAAGCGCAGCGGGCGGCCCGAGCCGAAGGGCCTGCCGGTTGTGACCGACCTGCTCGGCTTGTTCCGCTCGCGATCGTTCCTCGCGGTCTGGCTCGCCCTCTCCGCCGGCGTCGCGGCGACCAGCGGATCGTTGTTGCTGGCCGCGACGATGCTGGGGATGGGCGCCGGGCCCTTCGGCGTGCTGGCGGCGATCTCGTTCTTCGCGATGGGCGCGATGTTTGGCCTGCTCGCGTTCGCCGGCCTGGCGGCTTACGGCCTAGCGGTCTTCTCCCAGTCGTGCGAAGGGGCGCCGCACGTCGAGGAGTGGCCCCTGACCATCCCGACCGAGTGGTGGGGCGCCGCGTTGCAACTGCTGCTGGCCCTGGTGGTCTCCGCCGCCTCCGCGGGCGGGCTCGCCGCCTTGATCGACCTGGGCCCCGCGGAGACCGGCCTCGCGGTGCTGGTCAGTTTGTGGTTGGTCTTGCCGTGGGTGCTGCTGTCGCAGATCGACAGCGGTTCGATGTTCGGCGTCTTCTCGCCGCGACTGCTGCGAACGCTCTGGCACGCGCCATTTAGCTGGATCGCGTTCTATTCGGTTTCGGCCCTCGGCGCTGGCTTGTGGGCCGTTTCGTCGGTCCTGCTGAGCTGGGTTTCGCCCTACTTGGCGATCGCCGTCGCGCCGCTGACGGCGTTGGCGGCCCTCCAATACGCCTGGCTGCTAGGCCGCCTCGCCTGGGTCATCGCCGCCGCGACCCCCGATTGGGCCCTGAACGAGCCCGCCGAGACCCCCTAGGGCCCCTCAGCCAGTGCCCCATCTGGGGTCGACTAGGCCCCCTCAAGTGACTACTATTCAAGCACTTAGCGTTTTGTAGGTTGCCGCTCTCGTGAGTTGCGTGACCGGAGGGCTCCCCTCAGGGGCCTCATCCGGCGGACACGGTTCTCTGGTTTGGGGCGGTGGTTGGAAGCAGAACACCTCCCCCATCCGCAGCACGTTTGTGCCGCGGGCGTTGTCTGGCTGATGGCGTGAGGCCCCCTGGTTGGGCCGGTCGCCGCCGAGCGCCCGTGTGAATCCCGTCCCTCCGAAGTATCTCCCGTGTCGACTGCCGAACTGCAAGAACCCAATCCCAACGAATCCTCTACCGACAACGAAGCCCCGCCGGCGATCACGGCTCGGTTTGACGAGATGGGCCTCTCCGAGGCGATGATGGCCACGCTGGCCGACATCGGCTACGAAACCCCGTCGCCCGTCCAGGGGGGCGTGATCCCGATCGCCATCAAGGGGCGTGACGTGCTGGGCCAAGCCCGCACCGGCACGGGCAAGACCGCCTCGTTCGCGATCCCCATCCTCGAGACGCTCGAGGACCGCGGCAAAGGCGCCCCGCCCCAAGCGATCATCCTGGTCCCCACCCGCGAGCTGGCGGTGCAGGTGACCGGCGAATTCGAGCGGCTCGCCGGAGGACGCAACGCCCGCTGCGTCGCCGTGTACGGCGGCAAGCCGATCAAGTCACAGATCAGCAAGCTCGAGCGTGGCGCCGAGGTCGTGGTCGGCACGCCCGGCCGGGTGCTCGACCACATCGGCCGGCGGACGATCAACCTGAGCGCGCTGAGCGTCGTCGTGCTCGACGAGGCGGACCGGATGCTCGACATCGGCTTCCGCCCCGACATCGAGAAGATCCTCCGGCAGTGCCCGAAGGACCGCCAGACGCTGCTGCTCTCCGCGACCGTCGCCCCGCCGGTGAAGCGGCTCGCCGAGCGCTACATGCGCAACCCGGAGATGCTCGACTTCTCGCCGAAGTCCAAATCGGTCGACACGATCGAGCAGCACTTCTTCACGGTCGATGCCGACCGCAAGTTCGACCTCCTGAACCGGCTGCTGGAGCGAGAGAACCCGGAGCAGACGATCGTCTTCTGCCGCACAAAGCGGGGCTGTGACAAGATCCACCAGCGGCTCAGCAAGCGGCGCAAGGGCATCGGCTGCATCCACGGCGACCTGCCGCAGGGCGCCCGCGACAAGGTGATGAAGGATTTCCGAGCCGAGGAGATCACCCTCTTGGTGGCGACCGACGTGGTCGGCCGCGGCATCGACGTCAGCAGCATCTCGCACATCATCAACTACGACATCCCGCAGTCGTCCGACGACTACGTGCACCGCGTCGGCCGCACGGGCCGCATGGGCCGTGAGGGGGTCGCGTACACGTTCGTCACGCGCGAGGAGGGCGACGAGCTGACCCGCATCGAGATGCTCATCAACAAGGTCCTCATCGAGGACAAGATCGACGGCTACGAGTCGGCCCGCCCCGCGCAGAAGAAGGCCGCCGCCCCGGTCAAGTTCTACGGCGCCGGCGCCGCCGAAGCGGCCGCCAACGACCCGGCCGCCCAAGCGGGCGACGCCGCCCCGCCCGAGCCCGAAGAAGAGAAGCCCGCCCCCAAGCCGAAGCCCTTCGGCGGCCGCGGCCGAGCGAAGCACCGCCGGCGGCTGTGAGCCGGCGCTGAATTGTTGGAAGCGAACCACCCGTTTTGGGCTTCCTGCCCGGGATTCAGCGCGTGGCTCGCTAAACAATTCGGGTCTGCGCATGTGGCCAAGGAACGTGCTTGACCGCGTGCGTCGTGTGGATGTGTTACCACCGGCTCGTAGGATTGGGGATCCGTCGACACAATACTCTGTTAGCAGAATCGATTACCCATCCTACCAGTTTACCCGTCAGCGTTGAGAATCCAGTGCTGAATAGCAAGCTCTGCTTGGTGTTAACGCTCGTTCTTATAACGGGCTGTGGGTGGGGCTCGCCGCAATCGAAGATCGGTTGGAAGATCGAGGATTACTTCGATGATCCGTCGGTCATCGAACTCTGTCGGGCGATCGAGAGCGACAACCTAGTTCGGATGAAGTCGCTCGTTGATCAGGGAGTAGACATCAACACAATCGGCAAACATGGCATGACGCCGTTGATGTGGTCTTTTCCCAATAAGCGAATCGACTGCTTCCGCTGGCTTCTCGAGCAGGGCGCCGATCCTAACGTGTGCCTCACCGGAACCGTCACCAATCTCTTGATCGCCGGGCGTTCGGTTACCTATGCGGCCGTCGCCGCCAAGGAAGAGACGCATTACCCTTTAGTGCTGAAACATGGGGGGACCCCAACCTGTTTTGCAAGAATCAAGGGGAGCCGCTTCTCTTCGTACCCACCAGCACTTTTATGCCAGCGCCCAAGAACCACATCGGGCGGGTCGAGGCCTTGCTCGACGCTGGGGCAGATATCGATGTCAGGGGCAGCACCGGTGCGACTTTGGCCATGGCGGCGGTAGCGGGAGGGCGTTTCAAGTTAGCCCTTGTGCTCCTTAAGCGGGGTGCAGATGTGAATGCCTACCAAGAGCAATTCAATCGCCAGATCGTCCATTTCGTGATACCTATAGAAGATAGACTCTCTCGATACTCCGAGAGCCATCGTGAATTGTACAAGCAGATCGTCGAGTTCTTGAGGCAGAGTGGGGTCGACTTTGATGAAGCGCGTGCTGACCTGAAACGCTGGAAGTCGTGGGGCGGCAAGCCGATCGCAGTGCAGGCGGGTCTGCGTAAGCGTGAGCGCAAGGCCCGCGAAGCCGAGCAAGAGCCGCAGCCCGAGTTGGCCGATCCTGATAGGCAGGACCGTTGATAGAAAGCTGAGCTATGAAAATCCATTGCGTCGGTTGGCTGGGGTCGAAGCCCTCAGGCGTAGCCCCCAGTGTCTAGCAAGAAGACTCCCGGCTGGTGATTCGCTGGGGGCTCCGCTTCGCTGCGGCCCTCTGCCATCCGAACTCTCACGCTGAAGGCGTTGCAGATGTTAGCCCAGGGTTGATCGCGCAGCGATCTACCCTGGGTAGGTTCGGCCAGAAGCCCCTCAACCCTGAAGGGGTTGCAGACCGTGTTCAACCCTTTCAGGGTTGATGGCGGCGAGAATCTCGACCCAGGGTAGCGGCTGCGCCGCAACCCTGGGCTATCGTGCGTATCCCCTTCGGGGAAGGCTCACAACGCCGCGCCGAAGGTCTCCCCCAGCCACTTCGCCGACTCGTCCCAGCCGTCGGCGGCGGAGTTCCAGTCGACCTGCATCGGGGTGACCTCGTCGGGGGTCTTCACGCGGCAGCGGCAGCTGTTGTCCTTCTTGCTCTGGTAGTTGAGCGGGATCTGCGCGCTGGGGCCGATCACCAGGCGGCACTCGACCAGCGACGTGAGCAGGAACTCGCTCAGCGCGTGGGCGGCCTTCGGGTTGGGGGAGTCCTTGATCATCGCGACCGTGTTGGGGATGAACAGCGTGCCGAGCGACTCAGCCTCTTCGCCCTTGGGCTGGTCGGGGTAGAGGATCTCGACCGGCTGGCCCGCTTCCTTCTCGATCATCGCGTCGTCGGTGTCGGTGAGGCCGAAGGCGAGCTGGCCGCGGGCGACCATCTTCGCGACCTGCTTGTTGCCCGACACGATGCGGCAGTTCTTCTTCACGCCGGTGAAGAACTTCTTGGCCCGCTCGTCACCCCACACCTGGAACAGGCAGGCGGCGTGCGTGGCCGTGGTGCCGAACAGCGGTTTCGCAACGCCCGCCTGGTCGTACCACTGCGGGTCGGTGAGGTCCTCGATCGACTTGGGCCAACGCGCCTCCTTGATGCGGTTCGTGTTGACGATCAGCACGCGGGCGCGGGCGGCGAAGCCCCGCCAGTCGTTGTCGACGCCGCGGTACTCGGCCGGGTAGTCCTTGTCGGCGGCGAGGGGCTGCTGCCAGAGGAGGCCGGCCTTCTTCAGGCGGAGCGTGTGCAGCAGCTCGTTGTTCCAGAAGACGTCCGCCCGCGGGCGCTCGCGTTCAGCGAGGATCGCGCCCGCGAGGCCGACGGTCTTGGTCGACTCGGTGTCGAACTTCGCCTTCACTACGATGCCGGTCTGGCGGGTGAAGGCGGCGAAGATCGGTTTGGAGAACTCCTCGTCGAGCGCCGTGTAGACGATCACCTCCTTGGGGACCTTCACCCCGCCGCAGCCGGAGAGCTGAGAGAGGCCGAGCAAGGCGAGCAGGAGAAGCGGCGTGCAGGACGCGAGCGTGCGAGGCTTCATTGATTTGGCGGAGGGGGCTCTGCTAGGGTCGCGTTGGCGGGGCGAAGGCGTTCCGCTTCCTGAAGGATAGCCCCTGGTCGCCGCTGTGCGTGAGGGGGCGCCGTCCGCACGATCCCAACGATCCGACCCCCACGAACCGCGATGCGCATCGAACTGCTCGGATCGGGCGGCTACCACCCCTCCGAACGCCGGCACACGGCGTGCGTGCTGGTGGCGGAGCACGGCCTGATGCTCGACGCCGGCACGGGGGCGTTCCGCGTCCACGACCGCTTGGCGGGGGTTGCCCTGCCCGGGGGGCGGCTCGACGTCGTGCTGACGCACGCGCACCTGGACCACATCGTCGGGCTGACCTTCTTGATCGGGCTGCGCGACGCGAACGGCCCCGTCGAGACCGTCGTCCACGCCGCGCCCGAGAAGCTCGGGGCGATCGAGCGGCACCTGCTGGCCGAGGCGGTCTTCCCGATCTTTCCCGTCAGCCGCTTCGAGCCTTTGGTTGAAGAACTCGAACTGTCGAGGGGCGCCGCGTTGAAGACGTTCCCGCAGGATCACCCGGGCGGTTCGCTCGGGGTGCGAGTCGGTGCGGGCGAGGAGTCGTTCGCGTATGTGACCGACACGACCGCCCCCACCGCGGAGACGATCCGGCGTCTCGAGGGGGTCGATCTCTTGCTCCATGAGGCTTATTTCGACGATGCGCAAGCCGCATTCGCCGCCGAAACCGGCCACTGCACCACGAGCCAAGCCCTCGAAACGGCGGTGAAGGCTCGGGCCGGCAAGTTGGTGATGATGCACCTCAACCCGCGTGCGACCGAAGCGGAAGAGCGAGCGGCCCTCGCCGACGCCCAGCGGATCCGGCCCGACGCCGAGTACGGCCGCGACGGTCAGGCGTTCACGCTCTGACGCACGCCTCGCCGCAATCGTTTCCACGCCCGATCGACCCGGCTGCGGTAGCTCGAGTGCTCGACTTCGATCAGGTGCCGGTCGGTTTTGAGGTAGCGGATGCTCCCCTTGGGGCGGCTGTCGGCGGCGCGGGCCGCGTCGAACTTACGAGCGGCGGCGGTCCCTTGCTCGCTCGCGATCAGGTACTGCGCGACCAGCCGCGCCTGGCGGTCGGCGAGGCCCCACGACCCGCTGTCGGGCTGCATCATCCCAATCACGAACAGGTCGTCCCGCTGCGGGTGGAAGACGTTCAGGTGCAGCCGGGGGCGTCCGTCGCGCCAGTTCAGGTGCTCGTTGTCGATGAACGGGAAGGTGAGTCGGTAGCCGGTGGCGTAAACGATGACGTCGTACGCCTCCTCGCGGCCATCGACGAAGCGGACGCCCGTCTCGGTCAGGCTCTCGACATCGGGCCGTACCGCAAGGTCGCCGTGCCGGAGGTGGTAGACCAGCGTCGAAGTGACCACGGGGTGCGCCTCGAAGAGCCGGTGGTCGGGGCGTGGCAGCCCGGTCCCCTCGCGCGTCCCGAGCATCAAGAAGATCATGCCGTGCGCCAAAAAGCGCCTCAAAGCGAGCGGCACGCGGCACCACAGCATCCGCTCGCCGCACACATCGATCGGCGTGCCGTGGAAGAACTTGGGCAGGAAGTGGTACCCACGCCGGAGGCTCAGTCGGGTGGCTTTGGCGTGCTGCGAGCTCTCGACCGCGATGTCGCACCCGCTGTTGCCCCCGCCCACGACCAGAACGCGCTTGCCGAGCAGCTCTTGGGGTGACTTGTACTCGCCCGAGTGGAGCTCGACTCCCCCGAACGCCGACTCGCCGACGCGCCCGCTCCAAGCCGGGAAGGAGTGATCCCAGTTATGTCCGTTGGCGATCAGCAGCCGCCCGTAGCGCCGCCGCTCGCCCGACTCGAGCTCGACGAGCCAGCCGCGCTCGTCGCCATTTGCGTCGATCGGCTCCACCCGCCGCACGCCGGAGTTGAACTCGAGGTGCTCCCGCAACGCGAACCGATCGGCGTAGCTCTGCAGGTACTCAAGGACCAGGCGGTGGCTCGGGTACTCGGGCCACGCCTTGGGCATCGGGTGGTCGAGGTACTCGGTGAGTTGCTTCGAGGAGATGAGGTGCGTCGAGTCGATGACCCGGCTGCATGGCAAGGCGGCGTTCCAGTTGCCCCCCAGGTCGGACTCCCGCTCGAAGCAGTCGACCCGCACGCCGTGCTCAAGCAGATTTTTCACCGCGGTCAGACCCGAGGTGCCGGCGCCGATAACCGCAACTCGGTCCGATCGGTCGTCGACCGATTCGACTTTCGATTGGGGCGGCGAAGGATTCGTACGAGCGACGGTCATGGCGTTCGCAGTAGGAGTTCTCTGCTAGATGCGTGAGGCATTCGCCCATTCGGGTGGTGAGCGAGTCACCGCCGCTTGGCTAACCCTCGCAGATTACACCCGCGGAGCGATGTGTCGTACGCAAAACTGCGTGCGAAGTTGACATTCTTGCGCACACGCCGAATGCTGGGGGATCGACGGTTGCGGGATGCGCCGTCGCTCCTTCTGCAGGCGGGACCCAAGCGGACCGCACCGCACGCCATGGCCAGGAAAGCCACGCCCTCCAAGTCGCCCACCGCACGCCGCAACGCGGCGCCCGGGGAGCACTACCGGCTGGAAGGAACCTACGAGCGTCTGCGGCGGGCGTTGATCTCGGGGCCGGACGACGGGCGTCTCGATCAGCCCCTTTCTTACTGGGTGCGGCCTACGGATCGCCGCCTGCCGATCGCCTTCCTCGATCGCCCAATCCGCGAGCTGATCGAGGAGCCGCTCGGGCAGCTCATGAGCACCCAGGGGGTCGGTCAGAAGAAGATCCTCGGGTTCTTCGATCTGCTGCGGCGTGTGATCAAGGCCGAGTCGCCCCACACGCCGTTCGGCATGACGACGGAGACCCTGACCACGGACCCCGCCGCCCGACGGGGCGTGGGGGTCGCGACGGCTGACGTCTCCGAAGCGGTTTGGTCCGAGTGGTGCGAGGCGATCGTCCGCGCCGGTTTCGACCAGCACCCGCTCGGCCGCGTCGCTCCCAGCTTGCAGCCGTTGCCCACCGTGATCTGGAACAAGCCCCTCGGTGAGTACACCGCGCTCTCGCTGAGCGAGATCCGCAGCCTCAAGACGCACGGTGAGAAACGAGTCGGCGCGATCTTGGAAGTGTTTGGCGCCGTGTACGAAGCGGTCTCGACCGCCGCGTTGCACGAGGACTTGCAGCTCGACCTGACAGCCCGTTTCGTCCCACGCGTTTCGCGCTGGGTTCAGCAGCACGCCCCTCGGCCGCACCGATTGAGCTGGGCGGGGGTGGCCGATCAGGTCGCTCAGCCCTTGGTGGAACAGATCGAGATCGACCGAGGTGTCAGCGTGGCGTCCTTGGTCAGCCAGCGGTTGGGACTTGAAGGCGAGACGCCCTCGGTGAAGGCGCAGGCCGAGAGAATGCAGGTCACGCGAGCGCGTGTTTACCAATTGCTGGAAGATTGCGCGGGTGTTCTAAACGTCCGTTGGCCCGAGGGGCGTTGGTTACTGGAACCCCTCGCAGCCCGGCCGGGCGAGACCGACCCCGAAGCGATGGGCTTAATCCACGCTCTTCGTTCGTTATTCTATCCCGTGTGACGAAAAAAACGACGGCGAGAGTGTATGCTCGTACAGTCGCCCTCTTCCCCGAGCCCATCCCCTGACCGAAGTTGCCTGCCTCAGCCGCTCTCGGACGTGCCTCGATCGTCGCGCACAACTTGCGCCGGCTCATGGCGCGCGACGGGCTGACCTACGACGACGTGATCGCCGTCACGGGCCTCGACGCCCGCACGCTCCGTGGCATCCTCCACGCCAAGAAACGCCCCCACGCCCGCACGCTCCGCCGATTGGCCGAGGGCCTCGGCGTCGAGCCGGACGAGTTGTTCCAGGGAGACGAGTCGGCCGCCCGGGCACAGTTCGACACCGCGACCAACCCGGCGATCCAGGAGGTCGTCGAGGCGTCGCCGGAGCTCTTTGAGGATTGGACCCCGGGGGATTTCGGCGAGCTGGCCAGCCGCTTCGGAGAAGGGGGCGCGATGACACACGAGGGCGTCCGCCAGGCCGCTTCGTCGATGAACGCCAATCGTCGGACCGTCGATCAGGTTCGCGTGCTGCTCGAGAGCGATCAAGCGTCCGCTTTGCGGACCGTGATCGACGCCATGTACGAGCGCGCGACGAACCGCGACGCCGATTAGCCCCGGGCGCTGGCGTTGAACAGTCGATCGAACCGCTCACGCGTTTCGAGGCGACAAGAGGCGATCTCGTGGCCGAGCGTGGGGGCGTCGGCGTAGTTGAGCAGGTAGGCGAGCTTGCGCTGCGCGACCTCGTCGGTCGGGAACTCGTGCCTCCCCGCCGAGGCCATCAAGCGGATGCGTGCTTCGACGCTCCGCTGCAGGCGGTAGCTGTGCCGGAAGAACTCCGCGTCCTCTTGGGAGAGCAACCCGGCGGTCCCGAGCGCGGTCAGCGCTTCGAGCGTGCCCGGGGCGCGGACCGAAGGGGTCTCGCCGCCGTGCTGGAGCTGGAGCATCTGCACGAGGAACTCGGTGTCGACCGTCCCGCCCGGCCCCCGCTTGAGGTTGTTCGGGCTGGCGCTCTCTTCGAGCCGGGTCCGCATGCTTCGGATCTCGGTGGCGTGCTCCGGCTTCCACTCGGGTCCGTACGCGGCGGCGGCGACCGTCTTCATCACGCGTTCGCGGGCCTCGGGCGTGCCGTGCACCGCGCGGGCCTTGCACAGGGCCAAACGCTCCCAGAGCTGGCCCCGGCCGCTGTCGAAGTACTCCTGGAACGTCCGCACCGACACGGCCAGCGATCCGCCCGAGCCGGTTGGACGCAGGCGGGCGTCGACCTCGTAGAGCCGTCCGAAGGGCGTCAGCCGGTTGGCGGCCGTGATGACGCGCTGGCCCAGCTCGCTGAAGAAGTGCCCGTTGGTCGTGGCGACCGATCGGCGGCTGCGGCGTGAGTGGGACGTGGGCCCCTCGGCCTCGTAGAGGAACACGAGGTCGAGGTCGGAGTGGTAGTTCGGCTCGCGGCCCCCCAGCTTGCCCATCGCCAGGATCACGAGGCCGGCGTGCTGCCCCTCGCGTCCGCGGAGCGAGCGGTACTCTTCGCGGGCGCCACGCGTCGACTCTTCGGTCGGCGGTTCGATGGGGCCGATCGTCGGCGCGCCAAACTTCTCCAGCAGGCCGGCGTACTCCTGGCTGCTGATCGCCCCGAGGCAGGTCTCGGCGATGTCGGCCAGGGCGCGGTGCGTGGCGCGGATGTCGTCGCGGCCCAGGATGTCCCGCACGCCGACCCGCAGGTGGTGGGCGTTCTTGAAGCTGTGGAGGATCGGGTCGAGGTCTTCGGCGCCGCGGGTCAGCTCCGCCAGCTCGTTGGTCAGCCGTTCGGGCGAAGGGAGCCAGCCGATCAGCAGGCTGTCCATCAGCTCGTCGATCATGCCCGGGTTGCTGGTGAGGATCTCCGCCAGGTAGGGGCAAGCGGCGCCCAGCCGGACGTACAGCTCCAGCGCCACCTCGTTGCCGCTCAGCAGCTCCCAGAGGGCCGCCTTGCCCCCCAGCGAATCGCTGATGCGGCTGAGGTTCACGAGGGTCGCGTCGGGATCGGGCGTGGCGGCGACGGCGGTGAGCAGCCTCGGCGCAATCGAGGCCAGGAAGTGCCGGCAGCGACGCGTTGAGAGGAAGCGGAGCCGCTCGGTCGCCAGCGACATCAGGTTCTCGTACGCGGCCTCCGCGTTCTTGAACGGGTAACGCCCCAGCACGCGCTCGATCTGCTCGGGCGACGGGTCCGGGTCGTTGACCAAGTCCGCCTCGGGCTCCTCGACCGAGGTTTCGTCGAACACGTCGTGCAGCAGGTGGTCGAGGATCCGGCGGTTCACCTCGGTCCGCAGGCGGTACTCGCTCTGGAACGCCTCGGTCGCGGAGGCCGTGTCGGTCTCCTCGTAGCCCATCCTCACGGCGACCTTGCGCAGCTCCTCGGGGTCGTCCGGCAGCGTGTGCGTCTGCATGTCGAAAACGATCTGCAGGCGGTGCTCCAGCTTGCGGAGGAACGCGTAGTTGTCCCCCAGGTGCGAACGCTCCTGCGGGGTGAGGCAGCCCGCCTGCTCGAGGCGCTCGATCGCGTCGAGTGTCGTCCCGGTCCGCACCTCGGGCAGGGCGCCCCCGTTGAGCAGCTGCAGGAACTGGATCACGAATTCGATGTCGCGGATGCCGCCGTGGCCCGTCTTCACGTTGCGGGCGTCTTCGCCGCGGCTCGTGGTGCGGTCCTCGATCCGGCGTTTGAGCGACTTGATGCCGGCGATGTCGGCGAGCGTCAGGTACTTGCGGTAGACCCAGGGCTCGAGTGTTTCGAGCAGCCGATCGCCGAGCCGCAATTCGCCGGCGACCGAGCGGGCCTTGATGAAGGCCTGGCGCTCCCAGGTGCGTCCCCGCGTGTCGTAGTAGGCGTTCATCCAATCGAGCGGCTGGCAGATCGCCCCACGCGACCCCTCGGGCCGCAGCCGCATATCGACGCGGTAGCACGGCCCGTGCTCCGACGCCTCGCCAACGAGTTTCACCAGGTCACGCGACAACCGCTCGAAGTACTCGCGGTTGGTCGTCACCCGGGCGTGGTCGGTCTGACCCTCCGCTTCGTAGAGGAAGATCAGGTCGATGTCGCTGGAGTAGTTCAGCTCGACTCCCCCCAGCTTGCCGAGTCCCAAGATACAGAACCCCGCCCGCTCGCCGTCCCGTCTTAGAGGCACGCCGAAACGCTGGTCGAGTTGCTTCTGAAGGAAGACGAGCGCGGCCTCGAGAATCGAGTCCGCCACGAGCGAGATCTGTCGCGCCACGGTCGCCACGTTCTGGCCGCGGACGATGTCGCCGTAGGCGATGCGCGTCGTCTCGCGGCGTTTGGCCCGTCGCAGAGCGGCGGAGACGCGGCCCCAGTCGTCGAGCCCCTCGATCTCGGTCACGAGCTCATCGACCAAGGTCTCCCGAGCGACCGGCCGGCCCTCGGTCATCCGCACCAGGTCGTAGCACTCCTGGTCGCGCACCAACTGGTCGGCCAGGTACTGGCTGGTGGAGAGGAGTTGCAGCAGGTGGGGCAGGGCGTCCGCGTCGCGCTCGAAGAGGGCGGCCGTCGATAACGGGTTGCGGGCGGAGACGATAAATCGCTCCAGATTCCGCAAAGCCATCGGCGAGTCGGCCAGCCGGGGCGCCGCCGCTTCGTACTGGGCCTGCAAGGTCGCGACCAGGTCGGGCGGCACGCCGGCCTGGGAGACCGCTTCCCACACGTCGGCGGTCGGCCTGTCGGGGGTGCGGGTGGTCGTCATAGCCAAGCGGCGGGCCGCTGGCCGGCCCCGTGAAAAGCGTCGCGGTTCGTGAGTGACTTCCCCAGAGCGGCCGCCTGGCCATCGCCCGGGATCACCATCTTACACCGTCGCCCGGGGCGGGGCGAGCATCGCAGGCTTCGCTCTCGATCCCGAGTGAAGTCGATCTCAGCGGATCTCGTCCGGCTCGGCAAGCACCTCGGCGAGCAGGTCGGTGAGACCGAACTGCTGGGCCATCTCGGCGATGAACGCCCGCTGTGCCTTGTCGGTGTTCCGATAGAGAACCCGCACGTCACGCCGGCTCTTGTGACTGCCTTTGCTTATCCAGATGAGTTTTGCAACCAGGGTATCCTGCCGCGACGCGATCGGTAGCGGTGATGAACCTAGAATAGGCATCTGAACGGTTCGGCCCAGTTCGCCCGGCACGCACTCATGCGGATAGACGTCAAGCTTTAGCACCTCGACCAAGTCGAGTAGTTGGAACGGGCTCCTGTCCGTGATCGCCTGACGCACGGTTGCTTCGGTAAACTGGAAGTCCGAATCCGCGAGTGTTCTGAGAAACGCCGGCAGATGCTTCGCTAGAGCTTTACCGTCGATGACCAGGTCAAGGTCTTGGGTTAGACGTGGTTCTCCGTGAGCGATTCCCGCAGCGCCGCCCACGAGATGAAACGCGATACCGTGCGAGCGAAACAGCGTTGCCGCCTTATCGACTGTCGACAAGAAGTCTTCAAACTTAAACACGATCAAGCCGGGCCTCGATCCACCCGCGGACCTGCTCGGATTCGCTATACATTCGGCGTGCGACCTCCAACTTGAGCCGTTCCGGATCGAGGTCACCAAGTTCCTGGATCACTTGCGACGCAACGATGCGTCTTGCCCAGTCAAGCATGCCCGCGGCTCGCTGGAGCCGTTCGGTGGGCGTCATCGCGTCGATGCGGCGGTTGTATTCGGCCTCGATGTCCATCGGGAGCATCTTACCAAGTCTCGGACCGGTGGGAGGCGTCTCCTGACGCCGATTACGGTAGGCCAACCCGAGCGGCTGGGGACGCGTTATCGGCTTCTGGAGAAGCCTCCTACAACCAAACCCTTTATGGGCAACGAGGTTCAGCCGGCCGAACCCGCCAGGTCGAACACTTCCGGCCCGACGTGCTCGGTCACCACGGCGCCGAACAGCGTGTGCGCGTTGGCGTCGTAGATGGCGATCGGCAGCGTCTGGCCGATCTGCCGGCGGTTCCCCTCGAAGACGACGATCCGGTCGCACAGGGTGCGGCCGGTGAGCTGGAGCTTGTCCCCCTGCTCGTTCGCCTTCTTGCTGGGGCCCTCGACCAGGACCTCGACCCGCGTGCCGAGGAACCGCTGGTTGTCCTCCTCGCTTATCTCGTTCTGCAGGGCGAGCAGCTCGTTGTTCCGGCGGCGTTTGACCTCGTCGGGGATGTCGTCCGGCAGGTTGTCGGCCGACTTCGTTCCGGGGCGTTCGCTGTACTTGAAGATGAAGCTGTTCTTGAAGCGGCACTCGCGGACGAGGGCCATGGTCTCCTGGAACTGCTCCTCGGTCTCGCCGCTGAAGCCGACAATAAAGTCGCTGGTGATCGCCACGTCGGGCATCCAGCGCTTCGCGCGGTCGTGCATCTCGCGGTACTCGGCGATCGTGTAGCCCCGCTTCATGCGGAGGAGCTGCTCGTCGCTCCCGTGCTGGGCCGGCACGTGCAGGTACTTGCAGAGTTTGGGCAGGTCGCGGATCGCTTCGAGCACGTCGTCGGTCATGTCCTTCGGGTAGGACGTGACGAACTTGATCCGCTCGAGCCCCTCGACGTCGTGCAGGCCGCGCAGCAGGTCGCTGAACCGCCAGAGGACGTCCTCCTCGGTGTGCCGCCAGCTGTTGACCGTCTGCCCGAGCAGCGTGATCTCCTTACACCCCTCGCTGACGAGCTGACGCGCCTCCGCGAGGATCTCACCTGGGGGGCGGCTCTGCTCGGGGCCGCGCACGCTGGGGACGATGCAGTACGTGCAGAACTTGTCGCAGCCGATCTGAATCCGCACGTACGCCTGGAACGGCGTCGGCCGCATCGTCGGGTCGCGGAGCGGGTCGAACGACTCGTGGCTCCGCTTGATCTCGGTGACCTTGCCCTCCTTGCGGCCAAGCGAGACCTCCAACCGCTGCCCGCCCGGCTTGTCACGCGCCTCGCGGACGAGCTGCGGGACCTGATGCAGCTGGCCGGGGCCGACGACCAGGTCGACGTACGGCGCGCGGCTGAAAATCAGCTTCTGGTCCTTCTGCGCCATGCAACCCATCACGCCGATCACCTTGTCCGGCATCTTCTGCTTGGCGTCCTTCAGCCGGCCGAGCGCCGAGTAGATCTTGTCCTCCGCGTGCTGGCGCACGCTGCACGTGTTGAACAGGACCGTGTCCGCCTCGGCGGTCGAGTCGGTCAGCTCGTAGCCCTCCTTGCGCAGGCTCGCCACGACCAGCTCGCTGTCGAGCAGGTTCATCTGGCAGCCGACCGTTTCGATATAGAGTTTTTTCATACAGCTTGTTTTCCAACGCATGGGCTAAGCCGTCGGCGGAAGCCGACCGATCACCCCGGAATCGGTATCGCTCGTGACGCGATCAGTCGGCTTCCGCCGACAGTTGAGCATGATCGGGGTGGCGTGCCGATCACGCGGCGTCTTGCATCTGCTTGCGGCGTTCACGCATGTTCTGAGCCTGCTCTCGCTCACGGTGCTGATCGACCTGCTTCTGCACCTCGCCGACCAGTCGCTCGGCGCGGTGGCGCATCATGCCCACGAGCGACCGCACCGCGACCAGCACGGCGGCGGCGAGCAGCAATCCTTCCCAAAGCGACATCGGCGGGGCCTCCTTCCCTGGAGCGACCGGACGGCCCGCCCTCCGCGGACGGGTCAGCCACGCAGTTTACCCAGATTCCGGGCTGGTGTGCGAGAGCGCCGGAGGCCGTGCTAGCGGGTTCTGAGGGAGAACCACGACGGCACGAAGAGCACGACGACCGGCTTTATGGGGTTAGCCGGCAATCTCTTCACGAACCGAAGCGATGACCGCCAGTAAGCCTGGCGAGATATCTGTCGGGCCTTGTTCGCCAAGATCTCTCAGCACTTCGGGAAAAGGTTGGCCCATGGAGAGTGAAACCGCGGCTGCTGCGACGGAGGGTGAGCGACTCAATCCAGCGCTGCACGCTACAAGTGTAGGGATCTTATCGCTAACCAGAGTAGAAGCCGTGACGATTGCAATTCGGAGCATCTCTCGCGTAGCCGACTGGCTGTCGTCGATAGGGCAACGGAGATAAGCCAGTTCTCTTGGTAAGACAGCGGGTGGCTCTTCTATCGCCAGATCGACGACAGCACGAATCCCTGCCTGGTAGACGAGTTCAATGTCACGTGCCTCGTGAGCATTACCGGTCCAAAGCCTTCCTGGGAGTATTTTGCGCATAGCTAAGCCGGTAGAACTTGTGTTGGAGGTCGGCCTTCGTGCTCTTTGTGTCTTTGTGGTTTAAATCGTTAAGAACCCAACACAACGCCCGCCTCCAGCTTCGCCCCGCGCAGCCAATCCGCCGCCGCCATCCGTTTCTTGCCGGCGGGCTGGACGTCGAGCACCTCCAGGACGCCGTCGCCCGTGGCGAGGACAAGGCGCTTGTCGGCTTGGAGCACTTCGCCGGGCGCGCCCGACTCTTGGACGACTTCTTCTGCTGAGTAGCGAGCAACGCGATCGATCACGAGGCGCAACGGCTCACCTTTCGCCTGCGGCACAAACGCATACGCTCGCGGCCAGGGCTGGAGGCCGCGGACTTGGTTCTTGATCTCCGCGGCGGGGCGGGACCAGTCGATCAGGCCGTCCTCCTTCTGTAGGCGGGGCGCCTTCGTGGCGAGTGTCTTGTCTTGAGGTTCCGGGTCGAGCATGTCGGTTTCGAGATCCTCCACCACGCCGAGCGTAAGCTTAGCGCCAAGTTCGGAGAGCCGCTCTTCGAGTTCGCCCGAGGTCTCGTCCGGGTCAATCGGCGTCGTCTGCGTGCCGAGGATCGGGCCCGCGTCGAGGCCGGGCGTCATCTGGATGATCGTGTTCCCGGTCTCTGGGTCGCCGTTCAGCACGGCCCACTGCACCGGCGCCGCGCCGCGATAGCGGGGCAGCAGCGAGCCGTGCAGGTTGATCCCGCCGAGCCGCGTCGCGCCGAGCGCCGCCGGCTTGAGGATCTCGCCGTAGTCGCAGACGAACAGCAGGTCGGCCCCGTACGCCGCCAGGCGTTCGACCGACTCGGCCGGGTTCACGCTCTCCGGCTGCCAGAGCGGCAATCCGAGCTCCTCGGCCGCCACGGCCATCGGCGCCGGCGGCTCGCGACGACGCCCCCGCGGCGGGCGTGTGACGACGGCTAGCACCTCGTGCGAGCCCGACTCAACGAGCGCCCGAAGCGAGGGGACGGCGAACGGTCCGGTTCCGAGGGCGAGGATGCGCATGGGGTGAGTAGGCAGAGGGCAGTAGGCGGTAGGCAGTGAAACGCTTCGCGTTTGCGTGGGGCTAGGTCTTATTCGATCGCCGAAGATGCTAAGGATGGTAGCGGCTGGGGAGCAAACAACGCGCCACCGCGTCACTGCCTACCGCCTACTGCCCTCTGCCTACTCCGCTAACAACGGGCCGCTTCGAGCTCCGCGAGCCGGGCGGCGATCGCCTCGTCCGAGGGGATGTCGCCGGTCTCTTGGCGGCTTTGGAAATCGAGCTCGAGCTCGTAGAGCTGCCCGTCGACTTCGGCCTTCTCGGTGGGCGACATCTTGTCGGTGAAGAGGATGCCGTCGAGGTGGTCGGTCTCGTGCTGCACGCAGCGGGCGAACATGCCGTCGACGACCTGGTCAAACTCTTCCCCGGCCAGGTTGTACGCCTGCACGCGGATCGAGGTGTTGCGGATCATCGGGCCGCGGACGTCGGGCAGGCTGAGGCAGCCCTCGGACATCTCGGTCTGACCCTTCCCCTTCGAGATCACCGGGTTGATGAAGACGTGCTCCTCTTCCGGCTGATCGGGGTCGGCCGTCAGGTTCATCACGAACAGGCGGTAGGGGAGGTCGACCTGGTTGGCGGCGAGGCCGATGCCCTCCTCGTCGTACATGAGATCGAACATCTGGGCGACCCAGTCGCGCAGCTGCTTGTCGACCTTCACCAGCGGCTTGGAGGCGTGGCGCAGCGTGGGGTGCGGGTAGTGGACGATCTCGAGCTCAGCGGGGTCCGACGGCACGACGGGGGCTCCAGGGCGGCAAAGCAACGGGCGGGGTTCGCCTGTTATAAACGCTAGCAGGGCGGCCGCTAAGCGGCGATCGCCCTGGGGACGCCCCCCGCCAGTTGCTAGCCTGGGCCGGTGATGGAGTCCGTTATCGACAACAGCGACGACCGCCGCACCCGCTCCGCCGCCTGGGCCGCCTCACTGGCGGCGCACACGCTGCTGACAGCGGGCGTCGTCTACTTCGGCGCCCAAGGGGGCGTCGAAGCGGGGGGCGACGCGATCGAGCGCGAGGTGGGCGTCGTGCTCCGCGACTCGAGCCAGCCCCCGGCGCCCCTCGAATCCGATTCGACGGCGGACAGCGACGCGACCGAGCCGACGCCCCCCGTCGAAGCCGCGCCGGCCGAAGTCGCCCTCGCTCCGAGCCCCTTCAGCGACCTCCTGACCGATCTCATCGAGAAAAAACCGGACGGCGCCGGTCCCCCCGCAACCAGCGGAGGCTCCCCCCAGCCGCCCCCGGCAGGGGGCGGAAGCCGTCCCAAGCTCCCGCTCAACCAGACCGAGGTCTCCTTCTACGGCGTGACGGGCGTTGGCTCACGATTCGTCTTCGCGCTGGACCGCTCCACCAGCATGTCGGGCGGCCCGATCCGATCGGCGAAGGCCGAGCTCCTGCAGAGCCTCCGGGCGATCGAGGAGACGCACCGTTTTCACATCCTGTTCTTCAACACGCGCGTGAAGCCGCTCGACCTGTCGGGCGGCAAGGGCCGGCTCGCCTACGGCACCGACGAGAATAAACGCCGGGCCGCCAAGTTCATCGGTTCGATGACCGCCCAGGGGGGGACCGAGCGGAAGCTCGCCCTCGACACCGCGCTCCGGCAGCGGCCCGACGTGATCTTCTTTCTGACCGATGACGACTCCCCCATGACCCGCGGCGAGATGGCCGAGGTGCTCGCCGACGCGATCGGCGCCGTGACGATCCACGCGGTCGAGTTCGGTAAGGGCCCCGACCACGGACGCCATAATTTCCTGGTCGAACTCGCCAAGCAGACGGGCGGATCGCGGTGCTACGTGGATACGACCCGGCTGCCGAGGTAGCGACTCGAAACAAACAACAGCCCATTAGGAAACGCCCCAAATGTGGGAGGCGTCTCCCGACGCCGATAACGGGGTCTTAGCCGCGGCGGCTATCAGCACCGCATCGGCGTCGGGAGACGCCTCCCACCGTCGACTCGAACAACGCGACGGCCCGGACTCGCCTTCACGCGGCCCGTGATATCCAAGAGACTTAATCTCGATGCTCACCACCCCATTCCTCCTCGCCGACACCGCTTGGCTCTTGCAGCTCGTCACCTCGGGCGGCCCGCTCGGCGTTGCGCTGTTGGTCTTGCTGTTGATTCTGTCGCTGGCGTCGCTGGCGCTGACGGTCGAACAGTTCGCTTCGCTGCGGCCGGCGCGGCTCGCGCCGAACGGCTTGGCCGATCGGGTCGGCAAGCTGCTGGAGACCGGCGACCTGGACGGGGCACAGCGCGCTTGCCGCGATGGCTCCGTCCTCGGCGCCGTGCTCAACGCCGCGATCGACGAGGCGAACCAGCTGGCCGCCTCGCCCGAGCCGGCGTGGCCCGCCATCGAGAAGGCGATGGAAGACCGGGTCGAAGCGGAGTCGGCCCGGCTGATGCGGCGGCTCGATTACCTGGCTCTGATCGGCAACCTCGCGCCGATGGTCGGGCTGTTGGGCACGGTGGTGGGGATGATCGTCGCCTTCCGCGAAGTGGCCGCCACCCAGGGCGCCGCGACCGCGGGCGAGCTGGCGTCGGGCATCTACCAGGCTTTGGTGACGACCGTCGGCGGGCTGATCGTGGCGATCCCTTCGCTTGCGGCGTTCCATGTCCTACGGCACCGGCTCGAGGCGATCGTGGCCTCGGTCATTGTGCAAGCGGAGCGGACGACGCGCCCGATCAAGCGGGCGCTCTCGTCCGCCGGGCCGGCCCGGCTGGCGACGCCCCCCCGCACCGGGAGGACCGCCTGATGCGCGGGCCGAGTGCGAGCCGCGGCACGCGACGGGGCGCCGTCGCCGAAGCGAACATGACGCCGATGATCGACGTCGTCTTCCTGCTGATCATCTTCTTCCTCGTGAGCAGCCACCTCGCCCGGCGCGAGACGCGGCTCGACCTGGCGTTGCCGACCGCCGCCACCGGCCAGGCCGACAACGACCCGTCGCCCCGGCTGACGATCAACGTCGAGTCGGACGGCGCGCTGTCGCTCGGATCGACGCCGGTCGATCCGGCCGAACTGACCGCTCGGCTCGTCGCGGAGCGCGACCGCCAGGGCGACGCCCTGCGGGTCCGGCTCCGCAGCGACGAGGCGGCGCCCTACTCGGCCGTCGAGCCCGCGCTGGTCGCGTGCAGCGAGGCCGGCGTCGACGACCTGGCGCTCGCCGTTTTCCGTCGGGAGGGCGCCCGGTGAAGACTCCCAAGCCCCGCGCGCTCTCCGCCGCCACGCCACTCGCGTCGGCGATGACGCCGATGATCGACGTCGTCTTCTTGCTGTTGGTCTTCTTCCTCTGCACGGCGAGCTTCGACCGCCCCGAGGAGAACCTCGCCGCGAGCCTGATCGTTGAGTCAACCGAAGCGGGAGCTGGTCAAGCAACGACCGAGCCGCCCGAGTTGGACGACGTGACGATCGTCGGCGCCACGACCGGGGGCGTCACCGCGTGGACCCTGAACGAGGGCCGCACCACGACTGACCTCACGGAACTGACCGGCTTGCTCCAGCAGCTGGCGGCGATCGATCGGGCGTTGCCGGTCACGATCGATGCGGGCCCCGACGTGCCGATGCGCGACGTGGTCGGCGCCTACGACGCGGCCCGCTCCGCCGGTTTCGGCCGCGTGCTGCTCGCCGCTTCGGCCGATGCGGGCGGGACCGAGTGATGCGCTCCGTCCTCTTGCTTCTGTTGCTCGGTGGCGTCGTTGCGCGGGGGCAGGGCGTCCTCGACGCCGATCTCAATCGCGCCGCCGATCGCTACGCTCCCGCCACGATCGCCCCGCCAAGCGATGCGGAACGCCACGCCGCCGAGGCGGCGGGGCACCTCCGCGCGGGCCGCCCCGACGAAGCGATCGCGGCGCTTGACCGGGCCGCCGGCGCGGCCAACAAAGCGGGCGCGACCGGCCGGGCGTTCGAGCTGTCGCTCACCGCCGCGGAAGCGCAGCGATCGGCCGGCTCGTTGGTCGACGCGGCGCGCCGCTACCAGCACGCCGCCCTCACCGCCCCGAAAGACCGCCGCGCCCCCGCCGCCCATCACCTCGCGTGCCAGACCCTGGCGGCCACGCTCGAGGGGGCCGACGAGGAACGACTCGACGAGTACGAGCACCTGCTCGCGCAGCACGTCGCGTCGTGGCCCGGAGCCCCTTCGGCCGAGGCGGTCCGTTGGCAGCAAGTCGAGCTGCTCGCGAAACGCCGGCGATGGGGTGAGCTTCTGCAACGGGTGCGTGGTATCGCCGAGAGCGATCCTCATCGCGATCGCGCGGAGCGACTGCTCGTGGCCGCCCACGCCGGTTTGTTAAAGCAGGACAACTCCGCCGAGGCGTTCGCCGCGGCGCGCGAGGATTTACAGGCCCTGTTCGTCTACGCCCCCACGCCGTGGCCCGACGCTTGGTCCGCGACCCAACGCGAAGCGGCTTACACGCTCGCTCGCGCGGCGATGGGGCAGGGGGTCGAAGGAGCGGACTACGGCCGGAAGGTCTTGCACGAAGCCCTCACCAAGCCGCCCCGGCCCCCGGTCGAGTGGCGACACCGGGCCGGCGCGTTGCTGACGGTCGCTTGGCTAGCGGCTGGCGGGACCAAGGAAGCGACCGAGGCGTTCGCGAACACGCACCAAGGCCCGCCCGCCGAACGCCGGCGGTTGCTCACCGCGGTGTACCGGCGGGTCGTTGATCCGAACGGGGCCTTCTCCGTGAGGCGCGAAGCGGACCGGCTCGCCGAGAGCCTCGACGCGCTGGCGGGCGCCACGCCCCAAGCCAACCCGCAACAAGCGGCCGCCATGGTCGACGCGGGACGCGACGCCGAAGCCCGCCGGCTCTACGAACGCCTCGCCAATGAGAAGCCAAACGATCGCGAGGTGCAGACCGAGTACGCCCGGCTCTTGCAGGCGAGCGATTCGGCTGCCGACCGTGAGGAAGCCGCCCGGCGGTGGCGGACGATCGAGTCACGCAGCGCCCGCGGGACCGACGCGTGGTTTACCGCGAGGCTCGGCCGCCTGGAGTCGCTGACGGCCACGGGACAAACGGACGACGCCCGCAAGCTGATGAAGCTGACGCGGCTGCTCGCTCCCACGCTCGGTGGTGAGCGGATGCGTCCCAAGTTTGAGGCGGTCGCGGTTCGGCTTGACGTGGCCAACTGAACCGAACGCGCTAGCGTCGGGCGCCTGAGCCTGAGCCGAACACGCTAGTGTCGGGCGCCCCCACCGAGAGACGCACTCCACCGGCGGCGCCCGCGGCTAGCGCCGTCGGCTCAAGGGACGCCGATCGCCAGCTCGGCGAACGAATCGATCGCCGGGTGCGGCGGGTCGGCGGGCGTGGGCTCGGCGTTGCCGGGGCGGTTGACCAGGGCGGTCTGCAAGCCGGCCGCGCGGGCCGCGTTGAGTTCCTCGGTCACGTCGCTGAGGAAGAGGACCTCCGCCGGGGCGAGGCCCCAGTCTTCGGCGATCGCCGCGTAGCTGGCCGCCTCGCGCTTGGGGCCGGTCGTCGTGTCGTAGTGGCCCGTGAAGCGGGGCAGCAGGTCGCCCGCCTCGGAGTGGCCGAAGAAGAGTTTCTGGGCGTGGATACTGCCGGACGAGTAGATCCGCACGTCGACGCCCGCGTCGCGCCAGGCGGCGAGGGCGGGGGCGACGTCGTCGAAGACGTGCGCCCGCAGCTCGCCCGATCGGAAGCCGTCCTCCCAGATGAGTCCTTGCAGCTGCTTGAGCCCGGTCGCCTTGACGTCGCCGTCCATGAGGCGGACCGCTTCGGCCCGCAGCTCGGGCCAGCCGTCGTAGGCGTCGATCCCGGCGTCCTCGGCGAACTGCCGCTTGACTCCGTCGAGCACCGGATCGTTCCAGTGCTCGGACAAATAATCGCTGAGCGCCTTCCGCGCGAAGGGGAACATCACGTCGTAGACGTAGGCGACCGCGGAGGTGGTCCCCTCGATGTCGAGCAGCACGCCCCGGCCTCGAAACTCAACTCGCATATCGTTTGAACCACAACGGAACGAAGTAACGACGGCCAACTCGGCGGGATTCGACTAGACGGCTGAAAAAATCGGATGAGTTCTGAGTGGTGCGGTCGATAGCGCTGACGCATCCCTGAGCAGCACGACGCTCTAGACGACTCAAAGCCGGCCCGCTGCGCCGGACGAAGGCGATCGTCGTTCCTTCGTTTCTTTGTGGTTCAACGTAATCTGTAGGAGGCGTCTCTGACGCCGATAGCGGTAGCTTATCCGCAACGGCTGCCAACGAGTAATCGGCGTCGGAGATGCCTCCTACAGCAAAAATGAATCAAAGACGAACCGGCCCGTCGCCCAGGGCGGCGGAGCCCGCTTCGGCGGTGACGAAGTTGGGGCCCCAGCAGACGGGCGGGTGCTCGGTGTGGAGACCGCCCTCGAGGTACTCGGGGGTCCAGCCGCTCACCTCCTGGAACAGGCGGATGCAGCGGATCGTGCGGTCGCTGCAGAGGTGGAACCAGTGCTTGGTCCCCTCGGGCACGTTGATCAGGTCGCCCACGCCGACCTCGATGGCGAAGACCGGATCGTCCCCCGCCGGATTGATCCAGAAGACGCCGTGGCCGCGGACGGTGAAGCGGACCTCATCCTCGGAGTGGGTGTGCTCCTTGTCGAACTTGGCCATCATCTCGTCGAGGCCGGGCGTGTCGGGCGAGACGTTGATCACGTCCGCCGTGACGAAATGCCCCTCGCGTTTCAGGCGATCGATCTCCGGCTCGTACGCGGCGAGGATCTCCTCGGCGGAGGCGTCCGGCCCGATCCGCCCCTCGACCTCCCACCGCTCGTGCCAGATGCCGTACGGCTTGAGGAACGCGGCGATCTCGGCCGGGTCGTCGAGCTGACGGTTCGTCGCGGGGATTTTGACGGTGGCCATGGCAGGGAGTTCTAGGTTGGAGGTTAGAGGCGGGAGGATACGCTGTCGCGTTGTCGGCTCGCCGTTTGACAGTGTGGGCAGGGTAGTGTGTCGCACTTGGAGGGTTGGCTCTTATGGTAGAGCCATACGCTTGCCGCCTCAAACACAAGGCCTTTGATTACCAAGAGAACGGGATGAGAAACGGTATCGCTTGCTGGAGAGCCAGAGGTATGAAGTACATAGGCTCCAAAAATCGAGAATAGATAGAGCAGACAAGCGACCCCGCATAGTCCGCTGAGCGTTCGCAGAGGACCACGGACCATCGTTTCCCCCGTACTCTCTAGTTGCTAAGCCGCCGCCCCTCGCATTCCATCAAGAACTCGAGCGCCTCGACGCACGCGCGGGCGTCGCCGAGGTCATCGGCCCAAGTATAGAGCCCGTGTTTGTGGATCAAGAAGCCGTGGCGGACGGCGTCGTCGCCGGCGGCGAACCGTCGGCACAGCTCGTCGCTGAGGGCGGCGATGTCCTGGGTGTTCGGGAAGATCGCCAAGTCGACCGCCGTGTCGTGGGTGGTGACGGTCGGCAGGGCCTTGAGCATCTCGTAGCCGGCGATCGTGACCTGGCCCTCGGTCGCGTAGCGGTCCGAGAGCAGCGTGCCCCAGACCGAGTGCGTGTGGACGATCGCCCCGGCCGTTGTGTGGCGGGCGATGGCGGTGTGCAGCAGGGTTTCGGCGGAGGACTTCGGCGCGTCCGGCTCGACGGCGGCGCCCTCCTCGTCGATCAGCACGAAGTCGTCGGTCGTCAGCCGGTCCTTGTGCTTGCCGCTGGCGGTCACCAGCAGGCGGAGCGGATCGGACGCGAGCCGCACGCTGTAATTGCTGCTGGTCGCGAGCGACCAGCCCCGATGGTGCATGTCGGCGCCCAAAGCAACGAGCCCCTCCGCCGCGGCGAGGCGGGCGGAAGGGCTCGGGGCGTGCGTTTTGGGTTTGGCCATCGGCATACTGCTAGGATCGCAGACCGACGGGGCGATCGTCAACGACCACGCCGCGGCAACAGCCCCGCCGCCAGGGCCAGCAGTCCCAGCAGGGCCGCGCCCGGCTCGGGAACGGCGACGATTTGCCCGCCGATCGTGATGCCCGATCCGCCCGGCAGGGCGTCGGGGCTGGACGTGTGCAGCATCACGAAGAGCTCGCCCGCCTTGAGCGCCGGGAGCATCGAGGTGAGTGTGTCGCTGTTGCCCATCGGGTTGCCCGCGAGCATCCCCTCGCTCAGGTCCGCATCGTCCCACACGCCGGTCACTCGGGCGGCGGCGGGTTCGAACGCCATGTCGTCGTCGTCCAGGGCGGGGAAGCCGAAGATATTCAGCACATGGGGCGTGGCGGCCGAGTGGTCGACGCCGGTCGTGTCGTGGAAGTGGATCGCGGTGACATCGTTGCCCGGGTCGCCGTCGTCGCCGACGAAGTCGACGCCCTCAAAGAGGAGCTCGTAAGCGAGGGTGGGCGAGCCGGCAGACGGTTCGCTCAGCGTGAAGATCCCGACGCCCGACATGCCGGTCTCGGTCGAGGTCGATCCGCCGGGGGCGATCGCGCCGAGGTTGTTGATCGTGGCGGTGAACCGGGTGACCTCGTCGGCTTGCGTGGCGCCGGCGAGCAAGGTGATCGTCAAGGCGGTGATCATCGTGTGGAAACGCATCGGATCATTCTCCGTTTATTCGGAAGGTGATTGTCATCAAGAAGAAAAAGCAGCCGGCGGCGAGGGGGCCCGCCGCCGGTTCGGGGAGGGCGCGGGCGGAGGCAGCGCCGGCCGCGTCGCGCCAGACGGTGTAGTCGGCCGCGTCGACGCGGCCGTCCCCGTTGGCGTCGGCCCTGGCGCCGGCGTCGGCCGGTCCGTAAGTCGCACGCCACACCTGGTAGTCGGAGCCGTTGACGGCGCCGTCGTCGTTGAAGTCGCCCGGCAGGGGCTCGGTGAGCGCCGCGTTGAGGGCGTCGAGGCCCTGCTGCACGTCGCTCCCGCTCCACGCGCCCGACGGATCGAACCGCATCGGCAAGACGAACGGTTCGCTCGGCGCCAGAGTCGCCGAGAGATCGACCAGCCGAACGGGCGCACCGTACAGCCCCGTCGCGGGGGCGCCCTCACTCGCAGCGAGTGTGTAGTAGCCGTGCGCGTCCCAAAAGGACCCACCGGGGTAAGTCGCCCAAGTCATGCCCGTCAACGAGGCGGTGTCGTGGGCAACCTCGTACAGCTCGACGTCCGAAGCGATGGAGTTGCCGAGCGAATCGAAGAGGGGCGACTCGATCGCGAGGATCGAATCGGTCTCGACCAGCTCGGCGCCGTCCCACCGCATCAGGCCGCCGACCGTTTCGAGGCCGATCCGCGTGCCGGGCGGGGGCCCGCTTGCGGCGAGGTTGACCCCGAACCCGGGCTCCTCGGCGTAAATCTCGAAGCCGTCGTCCGTCAGCTCGCCGACGGGCGAAGCCCCGAGCAACGCCAGCGCGCCGCCGTCGGTGGTCACCAAAGCCGGCACGCCGTGCCCACAGGCGGGCGCGGCGAGCAGCAAGGCGATGAGAAGGCTTAACGATCTCATGGAAACGCTCCGTGGTTGGGCCGTCCGAAGTTGTCGCGCCCATCGATCCGCCGCCTCATCGCTTCGGCGGGGATGAACACGACGTGGCCGTCGGCGTAGAGGCCGTGCGACCCGGTCGCCTGGTGGCGGTCGGGCTGCACCTCGGCGGTGAGCTCCCGCCACGACCGGCCCTTCCGGAGGTTGCGATCGGTGAACCAGATCGTCCCCGGGTGGGCGTGGTCGAGCGGCAGCCATTCGCGCCCCTCGGGCAGATGCTCGGGCGGTTCCGTTTGCCGGAGGTCGGACCCCTCGAACAAGACGATCGTCTTGCTCTTGGCGAGCAGCTGATCGATCCGCTCGACCGAGCCGAACTCCGGGTTCGTCGGTAGAGCGACGTACTCGTTGAGCAAGAAGCTCGTCGAACGCAGCTCGATCCAGCGATCGGCGTGCGGGTCGTCCGGGCAGGTGCGCACCTCGGCCACGTCCTCGAGGAAGGGCGCGGTCGTCTCGACCCACGAATCGGCATGCGCCACGTGGGTGCGCGGGAACGCGCCGTCGCTGGCGTCGGCGAACAGATGGATCGCGAGCCCGAGCTGTTTGAGGTGGTTGGCGCACTCGGTGCGCCGCGCCGCCGATCGGGCCGCCTGCAACGCCGGGAGCAGCAGCGCAACGAGCATCCCGATCACCGCCACGACGACCAACAACTCCACCAAGGTGAAGCCGCGCCGACCCGGTTGCTTGCGCAACATGGCCGTGCTTTCGGTTGGGAACCGTCGAGAAAGAAGGGGCCGAGCCGAGAGCCGTCGGCGCTCGGTTCAGCTCAACGAGGCGGCGCGCCGCTCGGGTGGCGGTGGCGTGGGGGCCTCGGACGCGAGAGAGTGGCTCACCACGACACGCTCGCAGGCGGGCGCCGTGGGGCGGTCGTCGATCAGCTCGGCCGGCGGGGGCGTCGGCGCCTCGCCGAGCGCCAGCCACGCCTCGGCGACGCCCTGGCAAGCGAGCGCCTGCAACAGGGCCACGCCCGGCGCGGGCTTGGTCTTGCTTTCCTGTGCGGTCAGTTCTTTGGCCTTGGCTTGCTCGGCCACTTCAAGACGCCGGCGGCAGCAGGGGGGGAGCTCATCGAGTGACGGCGTCGGTTTCTCCACGACGGTCGTCCTCAAGGGCTTCGCCAAGCGGGGTTCATCGACCCAGGCGTTCACGTCCAAGCCGGCGTCGCGCGCGGTCTGGATCACCTCATCGGGAGGCCGCACCCCTTCACGCCGGGCCCAGGCCAGGCGTTGCGGCAGCGTGTGGCAGCAGCAGCGGGTCCAGCAGTGTTCCGCCGTGCCGCAGCCGCAGGGGCAAGCCTCGCAGGGGAACCGCTCGGAAGAATCGATCGAATCGCTCGCCGGGACGCTCAACGCCGTGACCCCAGCCAGCGGCAGGGGCGCCCCGCTGGTCACGACCAGGGTGTAGAGGCAGAGGGCGGCGGCGAGCAGTCGCTTGGGCAAGACGCACCAGCGGGGAGGGAGATCGAAGCCCGTATCCTAGCAGGCGTCCTCGAACTCGTGAGCGGCGCCCACCGCGACGAATCGCCACGCTTCGGCGGCACGGCGTAGGCGTCCGAGCGGTGAAAATGGGGTGGGCATCCGCAGAATGGTTGTGGATTCCGCCAAAGATCTCAGAATGTGTGAGAAGACGACGCGTGCTGAGACGTTGAACCTGCGGTAGCTATTGGGCGAGCCCGGAGGGCCATCGAAGACCCTCGGGGTTTTCATTTCGACCGGGCTTCGCCGACCGGGGCGACCGGATAAGAGACCCCTGTTTGGGGGCTGATCGCTCCGGTCGGCAACATGAGTGGGTGTCCGCCCTCAACTCCCGGGTCGGCATCTTAAGGCGTCCGGTAGCCGTTTTCTTCTGCCTCACCCTCGAGTGTTTGTGCCGTCATGAAATCGCTTGTTACTCATCGCGCTGCGCTGGCATGCCTGGCCCAGCGATTGGCTTTCGGTTGCCTCCTCACGCTCAGTTCGGGGGGGGCGTTCGCCGCCACGGCGACGCCCGTTTTCGAGGATCGGTTCGAGGGGCGTGAGGAGATCGGTGAGCAGTACCGCACTGGTCGCGGGCACCAGGGGGGGTGGAAGGTCGTCGAGGGGTCGCTCGTCGGTGAACAGGTCCGCAGCGACCACGGAGCGACGATCCGGTGGAAGGCGGACTACGCCGACCTCGACCTGACGTTCGATTTTGAGTTCGCTGGCGGGACGCGTTTCAACGTCGTGTTCGATGACAAGAAAGAGAAGAGCGTTCACGCGGGGCACATCTGCCGGGTTTCCGTGAGCCCCCGCATGGTGAGCTTGAGCGACGACAAGACCGGGTCGATGAACCTCAAGGTGAGGGAGATGCGCAAGGACAAAGATCTCTCTCAAGAGAAACAGGCCGAGCTGCAAGCGATCCTTGAGGAGACCGCGTCGAAGGCGAAGGTGAGGCTCAAGCAGGGCAAACGCTACACGCTGCGTGTCCGCATCGAGGACGACACGATGAGCGTGGCCCTGGACGGCAAGCCGGTCGCCAGCCTGACGTCCCCCGGACTCGCCCACCCGACCAAGAATGAGCTAGGATTCACGGTCAACGGCAAGCGATTCGTGTTCGATAACATCGTGACCTACGATGTCGCCCGCTAGGGAGACCTTTCCATGAAACGCGTGTTCTTCTGCAGCAACAAGTCGTTGAGCCGTCGCACCCTGCTGCGGGGCGCCGGCGTGTCGCTCGCCCTGCCGTGGCTCGACGCGATGACCCCGGCGTTCGCCGCCCCGGCCGCGGCGGCCCCGCCGAGACGCTTCGTGAGCGTCAGCCTCGCCTTGGGGTTGCACGGGCCGAACCTGAACCCGAAGCAGGCCGGCAAGGGATACACCCCCTCGCTGTACCTCGCACAGATCCCGGACCTGCTGGACGATTTGACAATCGTCACCGGGGCGTCGCACCCGGGGGTCTCTGGGGGGCACAAGGCGTCGGGCAGCATCCTGACCGCGGCGCCGCACTCGCGGAACGCGGTGTACAAGAACACGATCTCGGTCGATCAGCTGATGGCGAAGCAGCTGGGCCACCACACGCGATTCCCGTCCTTGGTCCTGAACCTGAGCGGCAACAACAGCCCCTCGTACACCGAGACCGGGAGCATGATCCCGGCGGAGACCTCGCCGGAAAAGCTGTTCAGCAAGCTGTTCGTGTCCGAGTCACGAGTGGATCGCCGGAAGCAGGTGCGCCGGCTGAAAGAACGGCGCAGCATCATGGACGTGGTGGCCTCCGACTCGTCGGCGCTGCGGAAGCAGCTCGGGGCCGGCGACCGTCAGAAGATGGAGCAGTACTACGACGCCGTGCGGAGCCTGGAGAAGCGTCTGGAGGAGGCCGAGTCTTGGGAGAAGAAGCCGAAGCCGAAGGTGGCGATGCGACCGCCAACCGATCTGCCCAACCGCAGCGAAGTGATCCTGCGCAAGGAGCTGATGCTGCGGATCGTTTCTCTCGCGTTGCAAACGGACTCGACACGTTTCGTCACCCTGCACATCGACGGCGACGGTGGCAGGATCCCGATCGAAGGGGTCTCCGAGGGCTACCACAGCCTCAGCCACCACGGTCAGGACAAGGAGAAGATCGCCCAGCTCACGCTCGTCGAGTCGGCCCTCATGAGGACCTGGGGCGGGTTCCTGCGGGACCTGAAACAGGTCGAGGAAGGGGGCGGAAGCCTTCTCGATCAGACCAGCGCCTTGCTCACGTCGAACCTCGGCAACGCCAGCGCTCACAACAACAAGAACATGCCCGTGCTCTTCGCGGGCGGCGGGTTCCGGCACGGGCAGCACCTGGCGTTCGACCAGAACAACAACTACCCGCTCGCGAACCTTTACGTCAGCGCGCTGCAGCGGCAGGGGCTCGAAATCGATCGATTCGCCTCGGGCACAAGCACGATGACCGGGCTCGAGATGGTCTAGCGCCGCGCCCGCGACCGATCATGAACCGAGGACGAGGCATGTCCCAAACACCACGAGCCCCCGGCGCCAAGCTGCGCGTTGCGTTCCGACGCGTCGCGATCGGGTGCCTGCTGCTTGGCGGCGCCGTGGCGGCCGCCTCCGCCGACCCGGGCGCAAGCCCCGTGTCCGACCCGCGCTTCGCCGACTTCTTCGAGGCGAACTGTTGCTACTGCCATGACGAATCCGAGAAGAGCGGCGGCTTGGACCTGACCACTTTGGTGTTCGACCCGGACGACGCCACGTCGATGAAGCTCTGGGCGATGGCGTTCGACCGCGTCGAGAGCGGCGAGATGCCCCCCCAGGAGGAGTCCTCGCTGGAGCCCGCCGAGCGTTCCGGATTCGTGTCCGGGTTCGAGCGGTTCCTGCACGAGGAATCCGCCAAGCGGCAGGAGGAGTTCGGCAGGGTTCGCGCCCGACGGCTCAACCGGGTTGAGTTCGAGAACACGCTGCAGGATCTGCTGGGCGTGGACCTCCCGATCCGGGACCTCCTTCCCGAGGACGCGAGCCAGGACGGGTTCGACAACATCGCCGACTCTCAGCAGATCTCGCGTCACCTGCTAGAGAAGTATTTGGAGGGGATCGACCTCGCGCTCGACGAGGCGTTCCGCCGCGCCGAGACCCCGTTCCCCGAGTACACCCTCGACCTGAAGCCCGAGCAGGTCGTGCAGAACAAGGCGAAACGGATTAACGGCCGGGGGCCGCATTCCTACCAAGGCCGCGCACTCTCCTTTCTGACCAACGGCAGCTACCAGGGGCGGTTAGAACCGACCACCGTCGATCGGGACGGGTGGTACCGCATCACCATCCGCGCCCGAGCGCACAAGGCTCCTCCCGGGAGGGGCGTGTGGACGCAGGTCCGCACCGGGGAGGTCTGGGGCAAGGCGCCGACCCTCTACTGGGCCGGCTATTTCGAAGCGACCAACCGGGCGCGTGATTTCGTCATGGAGACCTGGATGCAAGCGGGTCACAAGCTCGAAGTGCAACCGGGTGACCGCACGCTGAAATCCGTCACCGTGAAGCGGCTCGAGACGGACAAGAGCGTCTTCGAGAGCGATTTCCCCGCGGTCGCTATGGAGGCGATCAAGCTCGAGCGCATCAACAAGGGGATGGATCAGCAGCAGATTCAGAGACGCCTCTTCAGCGACCTGCGTTTGAGGAAGGGCCGTCTCGTCTCTTCCAAGCCCCGTGAGGACCTCCGCCGATTGATGCTCCGCTTCTCGCGCATCGCTTACCGCCGCGTGGTCGATGAGTCCGAGATCGCTGCGCACCTCGACTTCGCTCAGGGGCGGCTCGACGCCGGGGCCCCACTGCTCAGCGCGTTGAAGTCGGGTTACCGGGCGCTGCTCACCTCGCCGCGGTTCTTGTATTTCACCGAGTTCCCCGGCGAGCTGGACGGCTACAGCCTCGCGTCGCGGCTGAGCTACTTCCTGTGGAGCAGCACGCCCGACGTGACGCTGCTGTCGCTCGCGCACCGCGGCAAGCTGTCGGACCCCGAGGTGCTGAGCGAGCAGGTCGACCGGATGCTGGACGACCCGAGGTCCGCGGCGTTCGTGGAGAACTTTGCTGCCACTTGGCTCAACCTGAAAGAGATCGACTTCACGAACCCGGACACCAACCTCTATCCCGAGTTCGACCAGGTCTTGAAGCACTCGATGCTCGACGAGACCCACGCCTTCCTCACGGAGCTGATCCGCGAGAACCACAGCGTGACGCACCTGATCGATTCCGATTTCGCGATGCTGAACGAACGGCTGGCCAGGCACTACGGGATCGACCGCGCGAAAGTCTCGGGGCGCGGCTTCAGGAAGGTCCGGCTCAAACCGAGCGACCACCGGGGCGGGATCCTTTGTCAGGGCAGTGTGTTGAAGGTGACGGCGAACGGCACCACAACCTCGCCGGTTGTCCGCGGCGTGTGGCTTCAGGAGCGGATCTTGGGCGAGCCGATCTCGCCCCCGCCCGACGACGTGCCCGCCGTCGAGCCCGATATCCGGGGCGCGACGACCATCCGCGACGAGCTCGAGAAGCACCGCTCGAGCAAGGCGTGCATGGGTTGCCACAAGAAGATCGACCCGCCCGGCTTCGCGCTGGAGAGCTACGACGTGATCGGCGGCTGGCGAGAGAACTACCGGGTGCTTGGGAAGAAGGGTCGCTGGTGGGCCAAGGGCCCCGCCGTGAGGCCGGGCTACCGACTCGCCACCGGAGAGCGTTTCAACGATCTGGAGGGGTTCAAGGCCCTGGTGCTGAAGCGGCCCGAACGGGTCGCCCGGAACCTGCTGCACCAGGTCCTGACCTACGCCACCGGCGCCACGATCGAGTTCGCCGACCGGAGGGAGATCGATCAGATCGTCGAGCGCCTCGCCACGGATGACTACGGCTTTCGCTCTCTACTCCACGCGAGCGTTAAGAGCCGGATCTTCCAATCGAAATAGGGCCGGTCCAAGCGACCGTGCTCAGAGGGATAGGGACGTCGCAGGAGGGTGCGCGTCTGGTCGGAACGCCTGGCTCAGAGATCGCCCCTCACCCCTCGGGTCCTTCCCGCACTACGGTGTGGCCGAAACGACGCCAGGTCGCTTCCATGAGCTTCCCGTCAGGGGGAGCCCGTTGCGACCTCTCTTGCGGATAGGCGTCGCCCTGAAGAAAGCGCGCCCGGCAGGATTCGAACCTGCAACCCCTGGTTTCGAAGACTCAAACTGGCCAGCATTCGCCCATGCCGTATCGCGCATTTACCGGGAATGCCACGCATCGACGTGATCGCCGAGCGTGCTTTGCAGCTGGCTAAGCACGGCAATTGGGTACATGCGAGCAGACTGTACCCGAGTCATGTCGTTGCATGCCAAGCTCTTTGATTGACTGACCGGCGGGCCGGGTCATTGGCTAACGAATGCATGGTTCCGTGTGACGCCATGACGCCATGACGCCATGTCTCAATTAGCTAGGGTAACTGCTACGACCAGCGTCGGCTGACCATGCGCCACCCAGTTCCGTCGATTATCTCCGTAGCGTAAGAACTGCCTTTCGATGACTCGTGCTCGGCGTACGCTGCGCTGCGTGCCGAGAGAATCAATCCTATCGGTGACGAGCCATCCACCCACGATGACTCGCAGCCGATCTATAGACCGGATAGGCGTCTCCGATCGGCGTGCTACCTATCAGAGGTGCAACCCTGGAGCTCAGCGGTTGCCTTGCAGCTGATGTCGACGGTCGTTGACCTTTTTCTTGAGATTGGGCGGTTGCATCTCGGCGGGGATTGGGATCTCTGCCAAGGTGAGCTCGACCGCGAGCCACTCCTTTACGTACCTGCCGCTGGTCGCACCTTTGCGATCTCCCCAGGCGTTAAAGTACGAGACGATACGCTTGACGTCCCACCCGTCCGCAGACATCTGACGCAGATACCCGTCCAGCAGGTAGAGCCCTGATAGTGCTCTGGCGAACCACTCTCTGATGTGCTTTGCAGGCGTCCCATTGTCATGCGTGTCTGCGCCAAGACCGTCGAGCAGAACCGCGATCCTCTCAAGCGATTCGCCATCGTGAGCCAGCTGCCGGACCAGCTTCTCCTGCTCAGCCGTGAACTTGTGACCATCTGTCAGAGAACCGAGGTCGTCGTCTTGTGGCAAAGCAGGGCAGAAGGCTTCCGGAGCGTACCCAAGGCCTTCGAGCAGTTTGGTCAGTTGCTTGCCAACCCTTCCTACCTCTCTGCTCGCCTGGCCTTTGCTGATCCCCAGGTCCTCGGCGAGCTGCGTCTGGTTCAGCCCTTTAAACGCTGCGTCTACAATGCGACGGTCGCGCCCATTGAGTGATTCCTTCACTTCGTCGATCGCTTCCCACATCTCAGCAGACTGGACATGCTCGTCCGGCGAACCCAGCCAATCTTTGGCGATGTCAAGCATCAATTGGTCACCGAGATTCTCCGACTGTGATGTCGTCTCACGAGACTGCCGTCTGTTCGATTTCTTGATGAGGTCTCCTGCCGTCCTCTTGATGCCGGTCCTCAAGAATTGCTTCAGCGTGTACTGCTGCGGCTGGAACTCCTCGAACTTGTTCTTCCTGATAAGCAGCAACGAGTACTCCGCGACGACGTCGTCAGCAGACACCGCGGTGCCGCTTGTCAACCTAACCGCGGCTCCGTGCATCATCGGGCGGTATTGATCGATTAGCCGGAAAGCGGCGTCCACAGCGTCAGCGGCGCCGGTTGCCGCTTTCTTGATGAGTCGCCGAAAAGCTTCCGCTTTATCGTGGTCTTGCATCTCCTTGGCTTCAACGGTCGAGAACTGGATTGCCCAGTTACTATTTGGATCGCTGGCAGCTGCAATCTGCTCATCGCAATCGAGCTTCACCGACAATCCCGTGTCGGTGGCCGTCATGACAGCGGTAACGCGATCCTCGTTCTCCAGCAACTCGTCTAGCTGGTCGCTCGGAACCAGATCGACCTCGCCCCATGTCATCGGTCGCACCACGATCTTCACCGGCTCGTCCGGGATCGTATCGAATAAACAACTGAGCCGTGTGTGTTTGTTCTCCAGTCGGACAGCGCAACGATCCGGATCGGCCTCGGGTCCGTATTCGACAACTGCCCAGTAGCTGTCGGCCCCCTCCAGGAGCTTGGTGATGACCAAATCAACTCCAGATTCGTCGACGTCGAGACGACAGGAGAAATCCCGGTTGGCTGGACCTTGAAAGACACCCCCCGTTTCGGAATCGCTGAAGGTCAGTCCGCCAGTGACGAGCTGATCGGTACGCGACGAAGGGTCTTCGTGGCGAGCCCCTTCTGGGACCCAGACGAAGCGAATGGCGTCGAAGGATCCAAGACGGTCCGGTTTGCAAAGAAGCAAACAGAGCGGCTCTCCGACGTAGTCCTTTCCCGGATCATCGAGGCGGAGCAGAAACGTCGGCTCCCGCTCGGTCCCGCGGCAGACATGGACGGCCAGGTCACCATCGGCTGCGCCGCCGCGGAGCGTCGCCGAGGCTCCGTCCACCTCCTCAAAGGCGATGTCCAAGGGCGATCGATCAATCACCAAAGGGCAGAGCTTGGTGCGTTGATGCTGACGAAGTCGGGCCGCGATCAGCTCGCGGAGCAGAGACTCATCCAGTTCAGCAGGCTCGTTCTTGTTCATTTCCAATCGATCCCCTGTTTGCACGTGGCGCCTCCCAGTCGGGCGCCACTCAGGAGCACAAGGACCGAGCCCGCGACAGGTTGCGCTAAAACTACGAAATTTCCAGGCGACATGCAAAACTCGACAAATATCGGTAGGAAACGCCCATCAGTCGGCCAGAGTCTTGTTCCCTAGGGCGGTAATGGAATGGGGGGAACCGCATCCCCCCGATGGAGTGGAGCCGTTTCTCCAGAGATCAAGCAGGCGTATGACCGCGTCGCAGCTGGCGAGGAAGCAGGCCGATGGCAAGCCATAGGACGCTCATGATCGTGAGCCCGGTTGAGTCGCACGGGGACGGCAAGTTTCGAAGGGGGCCGAAATGTTGAAGTCTAGTAGGTGCGATCCCAGCAAGATCCTTCTAAGCGGAACGCCATGAAAACGCGGAGACGCGAACCGTCGCACTAGAAACCGCGGCAGCGATTCCCGTGAGCTCGACGGAGCTGCGCGACGTCACTCACTCCGGCGGCGACGAAGGCTTGGGGTGGACCGGCTCCACGACGATGACGGTATGCCCATTGTGGCTGATCGAGATGACGCCGGCGTCACGTGCCGCGCGAAGGTAGTCTCCGAAACGTTTGAATCCGTATTCGGACTCATCGAATGCGGGGTCGAGTCGGATCATCGCCGGTTTCAACGTGCTGGCGAGAACGGTGCTACCATCGAACATCGTGTCCAAGCAGTTACGCAGTGGGGTGAATCGATCGAAGGTCTCCGTCGGCGCTTGCTTCTCGTCTTCCTTCCAACGCGAGAGCGGAATCACTTCATCGCAATAGGACATCAGCGATTCGCTGACGTAGCCTCGGGTATTGACGAGGATGACCCGTTTTCCAATCGCACGCAGTTGAACAATCAGCGGGATGTAATCGCTGTCTCCGGTCAAGAGAACGAACGTATCGATGCTCTCGTTTGTGTGAGCGATAGCCAGGGCGTCCACGACAAGCCGGATGTCAGCGGCATTCTTGCCGGTCCGATGGTAGGCGGTGAGTCCAATCAGCTCGTACCCGATGGAAACGAGGCATCTTTGGTGCTTGTCCGGGATCGCCGACCAGTCGGCGTAGGCCTTCTTGATCAGAACGCGGCCTCGACTGCGACAGTAGTTGAGGAGCGCTGTCGCTCCTTGGTGAAATCGCTCGTTGACGTTCTCGTAGTCAACGAGAATCGCCGAACTCGCGTTCGGCAAAGAGTCGGCACTGGCGGAAAGCATGATTGGTCCCGTGGTTATGGAGAAAGTGGTCAATTACTCAAGGCGAGACTCCTCCACGGGTTGCGCTTTCAACCAGAACTAAGCGGGGTGCGACGGGTCGGCTTGCCGCCACGCACACCCACATCCGAGAAGATTGGGAGTTGTCACTCGGCGTGACGGTGGACGCGGAAGCCGGTCTCTTCGAGCCTGACGCGTACCGGACACCGACCCTTCCCCTCGAGAAGAACGCCGTCGCTGCGTTCGGTGATTCGATACTTGCTTTGTGGAGACATCTCGGCACCTCATTTAGACCATGCATGACGAGGAAGGGGCAAGCTAGACCGCGGCCCAACAGTGCGTGAGGCCGTCGTCGTTGGTCGGTAGCGCCGCGAGCGCGGAGACGCCTTCGTGACCAAGCCGCTGGTGCGTATCCCTCTACGACGCTTCCGAGTCCCCAGCAACCAGCTAAGAGCTTGGGCGCACGGTCGGCGAAACCGTCGGGCACTTCGGTAGACCTGAACGCAACTCGAGTTGGGCCGTCAGCCGACCAGTGCCTCGAGCTGTTCACTGCATTGCTCGAGGATCTGATGGGCGATCCGGTTCGGGTTGTACCCACCGGTTATCCGCACGAAGGGGGTGTCACAGCGTTGGCAGTGCTCCGCAAGGTCGCCAAAAGAGTGGCTTGAGAAGCGGATCAACTGCGCGGCAACGGCGACCTCCGGCCTTGCGATATAGGGCTTGAAGCGTTCGATCGATTCGTGGGGACGCGTACTCAGCCAGTGGATGTTGGCGAGCTCGAAAGCCTCACGGAGCTTATCGCAGGCTTCCGGGCGGCGGTCCCCTCCGATCAACACGATCGATCTCCCAGCGAGGTGCTTGCGTAACCTGCGAATCGCTTCGCTCGGATCGGCGTCTGCTTCCGGCTCTTCCGTAGCCGACCGACTCGCCAAGAAGGCGTCCACCTCACGCAGCACAAGCTGAAAACCTAGAGCTTCGGCGACCATGTCCGGAGCCTCGTCCAGGATGGGGAGGAGGGAATTACGCAGTTGGACGTTGCTCGGTTGCAGACCCTCGGCAATCAGGGTCTCAATCGACTCAACCAGAATGCGCCAAGACTCTTCGACGTGCTCTCCGTCCGCGATCAAACGGGCCTTGTGAGCGACCTTTCCGAGCAGCTTCCTGCGATGACTACGAACTCGCCGTCGCTTCTCGTACGCTTCGGACGCTTGGTCGATCCGAGTGGCCAGCTCATCCCAACCATCGGGGCGGGCCGGATCGTCCAAACGCATATGCCGCTGGACGTAGATGCGTCGTTCGTCGGTGGTGTCGGACAGCCAGAGGTAGGCGCCCTTCTGATCGAAGTCTTCACGATCGCGACCCGTCTGTCGTGCCGCAGCACGAGTCGCCGACTGCGCCTCGGCGAGCAGGTCCAAAGCCATCTCGATGGTCTCTGGGAGCGCCTCGGCGTCGTCAACCGCCGCCCGGGCGAAGCCAACGGCCGTGGCCAGCGTTTCGAAGCAGTGCCCCAGCAAGCTGTAGTCGCCCTTGGCGGGCCGAGTGTGGCTGTCGGGATCGAGCATCCAGAGGTAGCAGTCTGGCAGATCGCCGGCCGCGTCGATCAGCTCTCGCCGCTGTGACGCCGTGTCACCCGATGCATTGGGCCCTTCAGAAAGCCGCCGCTGACGCTCTGCCAGCTCGCACGCCTGGGCCTTGAGCTTGCAACGCTGTTCGATGAGGCCGATGTCGGGCTTCTTCTTCTCGCTGACTGCGACAGCATGATCGGGCAAATCGGGCACCCGCGCGTCCGGAGTCGATCGGCCAAGCGTCAGCATCGCAATGAGCTCAGCAGCCGACCGGCTCTTCTCCCGAGGGACCGGTTCCGCCTGGGGAGTGGTTGGTGACTCAGCGGGAATTTCGCATGGTGGGGCGGCTGGCTCTGGTTCCAGCTCGATCTCCGAGGCGAACGCCAGGATCTCTTCGGCGAGCTGTACGATCAGTGACCGCCATTCGGAGTCGTCCCGGACCAAGTCCTTGAGATGGTCGGCGAGCTGATCCAAGGCCGGCGTCTGGGTGTTCATCCTCGTACTCCTGATTGGACAAAATGGGGTTGGCGTGACAACGTCGCTCGGCCGACTTGATGCTCCGGTTGATTCTCCTGCGGGACCATCGGTCGCTTCACTATTCCTAGCGAAGAAGGGCCTCTCCAGGTGTCGGCTGGGCCGAACGAGGGCTGCCGGTAGATTGCCAAGGCGCGGAGTACGGGCGAGTTGCGCCAAATCGGCAGTTTTTTCGAAGATTCTGGTGTGTCCCCGATTTGGACCGACGGGATTCGTGGACGCCGAACTGCCGACCGCGATCGGTTCCTTCCTATACGACACAATCAATCTCCGCCTCATCCTTCTCAAGGCAACGGCTTGCCCTGCTTGGACGCCCAGAGGGAGACGATCTATTCGTTTGCCTGTTCGCCAGCGGGTTTCAGCCGTTCTCTGGTAACGGGCGGGATAGGGCCGACGGTTCGCGCCGACCGTTTGGGCACGCCTACTGGAGAGCGATCATCGACCGAGAGGCGTTGTTGGGACCGCATGACTAGATGGTGGCGAACGGTGCCGGCAGTCGTTCTTGGTGTCTACTGAGTGTTAGGACGCCGATCGGGGCTTGGTCCGGCTTCGGTGTAGGTTCCCGGATGAGATCTCGCATCACATGAGCACGGGCCTGATCCGCCAATCGCACTTCGTTCTTTGAGAGAGGCCGTATCAGATGATTGCGAACTCCACGTGGCTGAGAAGCTGACACGATTGGCCCTGAAGCCGATCTATTCTCGTAGCGCGGACTCACCGTGCTTGGCGGATGCGGTTACGATGGTGTCTACCATCGGCCCATGCTGGAATTGATCGTCATGCCGCTCTTTCCACCCTTTACCGGCAGGTCAAAGGGCCCGTTCATTGGGACCCAGCGGCTGCTCCGTCTGATCGTCCCGCGCAAGCGGCCGGAGCTCGCTCGGGAGTGCCTCCAACCGGCGCATTTCCGTAAGGCGCGGCTGAGTCGAAATCCGGGTGAGCCCGCGGAAGTACAACAGCTTCCACGCGATTGCCGTTGGCAGCCGATCCGTCACGCTCGTGAACGGCTACTCGTCGACGCAACGAACGATCGCAAGCGGATTTGTCTGCTGGTCGATGCCGGTGTCGGCAAGACAACCGCCGTACAGCAGACGGCGTACCTTCGTTCGGTCTGCCGATCCGGGCACCTGGCCATGGGCTTCTCGTTCAGCGAGCTGCCAACCTCACACACCGACTATCTCGATAGCACGCAGAAGTGGCTCGTCAAGCAGTTCAAGACGTTGCCGGAGACGCGTAGCCTCGACGACGGAAAGGTAGAACGCCTGATACGTGACAAGATCCGCCGGGGCGAGTTCACCCTGCTCGCCGATGCGACGGATCAGCGGACCGAAGGGCAGGACACGCTGGCGATCGCCCGCGCCCTTCAAGCCTTCCTGGGCGCTTATCCGAACGTCTCGTGCGTCGTCTCGGGTCGCCCCAAATCGATCGCCGACTGCTGGGAATCGCTGTTCGAACACGAGCCGTTCGAGTTCGTGCAGGTTGATTGCTTCACGCCAGAGGAGGCGGCGCGGTACGTCGGAGCGGAGCGGTGGGGCAAGATCGAGCAGGTCGGGGCCGACTTCCTCAGCGTTCCACGCATGCTGGAGGTGGTCCGAAAGCTCCACCCCGACGACCTGGACAACGTCCGAACCGAGGCCGATCTGTATTGGCCCGCAATCGAAAAGTCGCTCGAGAAGATGTTCAGCCAGCAGAAGACGCCTTTGGACCGCGATGCGGCGGAGCGTCTGCTGTCGTTGATCGCGATCGAGTTGGTCCAGGCCGATGGGGACCCGCTCGAAGGAGTCGAAGGATCCGACCACTTCAAACGGTTCACTCGTAAGGTCTACGACAAGAGGGTAAACCAGACCGACCTGCGGGGTGATAGCCCGCTCTATGACTACGACTCGCTCGCCGAGTTCCGCGAGGCGGTGCTCGAGGTCGCAAAGCTCAACGAGGGTCTCGAGTGCGCGGTGATGGACGATGTGGGGGAGAAGCAGCTCTACTTTCGCGACATGACGCTCCGAGACTTCTTCGCGGCGTTGTGGTGCTCTCGTTACGCCACACAAGAGGACCTCGAATGGCTGAGCGCTCACCTGCACATACGTGGTGAGTGGGTTAGTCATTTCGCAGAAGAGCTGCGTCACCCGTTCTGGAGGCTGCTATCGGGGATGCCCGCGTCGGCTTGGGAGGGTAACGCGTGGGTCGCTTCGGCGGGCACCTTGTTCGTCCCGCCGCCGGACGAATCGGCGGTGCGTTCGACCGAGATGATGCACCTGGCGTGGCCCGGGCTGCTGCGTGTGGCAGGCAGACTGCCAGATCGGTTCACCGAGCCGGATGTGGAGCAGGCGTCCACGGCGTTGCAAGCCGAGGTCTTCGACCCGGTGAAAGAAGAGATCATCGAGTCCTGGTCGCCGAGCGAACCGTACCCCACCAACCCCCAGGAGGCCGCCCTTGGTGTCGCGCAGGAGTTCCTCAAGCAGTTCCCGCGTCTGCTGAAGGGAGAGGGAGACGCTGAGTCCCAGCGGATCGCTCACGAGTTCCACGTCGACTGGTTCAAGACGAAGACAGTCGAAGCGGGCCCGTTCGCGATATGTGTCGATAGGATATTCGATGCCCGTAATGATGACATCGACCCATTCCACGAGGGCCTTATCGAGATGCCCTTCCGTATGGCGAAGTACCCGGTGACTAGCGAGCTAGCGCGGTTGTTTGACCAAAGCCGAGAGGCAAGGTTCGATGATTACGAGACCTTTAGCTCCGATCCCCGATGCCCGGCGATTTACTGCACGTGGTACGACGCATGGACCTTGGCGTTATGGCTGCATACGCAGCTGCCTACGGAGCAACAGTGGGAGTGCGCCTGCCGAGGAGAAGAGCATCGAGACGAGCACCTCGCTTTCGGCTGGTTCGAAGACGAGTCGGAACTGGGAGCGAGCGCATGGTGCACAGAGTCGCATGGCTACGAACGATCAACCGTCGTAGTTGATGGAACATGGGATGCTGCGGTTTCAGAGGAAGTTCGCTCACCCTACGGAGCAGCGCACCTGCTAGGCCAGGTGTGGGAATGGGCGTCTAGCGCGAAGCCAGACGCAACCCTGTCGGCACGTGATGGGTCGTCTCAAGTTCTGCGTGGTGGTTCGTTCGATTACGGTACAGGCTATTGCCGTGCCGGAGTCAGTCGATCTTGCCCCCCGGAGAATTGCAACTGCAAGGTAGGTATTCGTTTGGTGCGTCGTAGTTGATTGCTTCGAGTCGTCATTGCCCTCGCGTAACGACTCCGATCTCGCGCTGACGTAGAACGACAGGATCGGCGAGATAACGGCCCTGTAGTAGTTGGATCCCCTGAGAAGCGTACTCCACAAAGGCTCTCGGTCCGCGTGCCGAGACGGCCTGCGTGGCTCCTCGCTTGTATCGCTCGCCGCGTCATCGACCACTGTGGCCTAGACTACAACCCACACTGGTCTCACAGCCCACTTGGCAGCGTTTCCCCGGCCCAGTTCGTCGCCCGTCGGGCCGCTTCTCACACGGATCCCTGCTTTGCCGCCGGTTTCGAAGGCCCCTTCGATCCGGGACCTGACCGACTACGGTCAAAGCATCCCGATCTCGCTACGTCGACTGGTACATGAAGCGGAAGCATGCCAGGCCATTCAAGAATCGTGAGGCATCGTGGCCGATCGGAATACCCTCAATGGCTGAAGGGACGGGGTTATTCAGAAATGGTGTCCGTATGCGACCACGGCTGCTTATCAGCATCCGCCTTGCCCGTATCACCCTCCCATTGCTCAAGCCATCGTTTCCGGATGGCCTCATTGTACTTTGCCAGATAGCGGTTGGTCACAAGCATCAGGTCGAGCGCTTCGCCGATCGTATCGAGCCTTTCAACCGTTACGCCTCGGTACGGGTTGCTTGCGGAGGCCTTTCGCTGCTTATCCAGGATCTGATTCAGATCGCTACTTGAGTCTTCACCGTCCAAGCCCCCTCCAGAAACGGCCACGGTGTCGATCGCCGCTTCCAGGCCTGGCGCCGTTACTTTTAGAGGAACAAGCCCAACTTTTGTCAGCTTGACCAAAGTCGGATGCTCCTTATCTCCAGTGGTCAGGCTGGCGCTGATGGCGACTCGGGAATCCAGCAGGCTCGACTCGTGGCCGGTTGCTTGCAAGTAGTTGCCGGAGTCTTCTTGGTAGGGATCTCCTGAAGCGGCCAAGAGCGCGACTAGCGTGGCCGCTTCGGCGGAGGTGTCGCCCAGACTGTTAAGATAGAGTATGCCGAAGGGGCGGGCCGTCTCCTCCACCATATTCTCGATACGCCAACGCCCGCGAAAATGCCGGCTCAGTCGCGAACGTTCCCAGGCATTTTGCATGGGCTTCAGGAGCTGCCTGATATCGGTGAGCCCGAAGCTCAGCGGGTCCGGACAGAAGGGACCGGTAGGGCCCTCTCCGATTGATTCTCGTGGAAACAACTCCACGGTGAGCCTCATCAAGTATCCGGCATCTCTATTCCTTGCCGCCAAGAGCGTCGTCGTCGCACGATGGTTGGAGTCGGAAGACTGCGCGCTTCCCGTCGCCCATCGATCGATCAAATCCCTGACCGTCCAGTAAGAAGGCAAGGAACAGCTCACGCCGGCGGGTAGCGGGAGGTCTGTGGACTCAGAGTCTTCTTTGACCGTCCGCTCATGCTCCTGAAACCAGACGCGATCGAAGTGCTCAACCGCTTCTACAAGGTGATCGTTAAGCTCTGTTGGGTGGATCCGCGCGTAGGCGGCGTCGGCGGCGGCGCGGATCCCATTGAGGTAGCCGCACGCCTCTTGGTGCCAAGTGATGCCGAGCTCATTAAGCCGATTGGCGTCAGCAAGTTTCTTCAGGCTCTTGCTGACGATGTCGTGCCCGATCTCAGAGGCCCGCAGGAGATCTTTCGCTAAGGAAGACCGATCTCCCAAGAGAGTTTGCTTGATCTTTGAGCCTTGCTCACCTGCTTCAAGAAGCCAGGCACAATCGTGTTGGGACATCAAGAGTTCCGTTGGGCTCGCCAGTCTTGTCGGAGTTGGGAAACGAGGCGGCGGTGTTCGTCGCTGTGCCTTACGAGGCGATCGTTGGCAAGCCGTTCAACCATCGCTACGTTCAGTCGCGAGAGAATTCCAGCTTGCTCCGGGTGTAGTTCAGTGCAATAAAAGCGTTCGGGGTCGACTGGCAAGGAGATCTCTAGCGTCACCAGATCAAGCTCACCAGCCAGGCTCTGGGTCCGGGCTTGTGGCGCGACCGCAACGAGTCTCGCCATCAGTCGACGCCCGTCTTCTGCGTAGTATTCAACCAGAGCAGCCCCGTAGGGGAAAGTGATACCTTCGACGTTCTCCATTGGGACACGTATTGCGTACCGGAGCCCGGAGGGAGTCACTCCGACCTGACGCCCGGGGGGAAGCTCCTCATCACTGGGCCAAGCCGTCGAGTCGCTCTCGCTGTCTGAGACGTCGATTAGATGCCCATCTAGGTGGTTCATGGTTCTCTCCACAATGGAAGAGGCCCGCCAGGTGGCCGCAAGGCCACCTGGCAAGGCCAAGGCGTCAGTCGAATCGGGCCACATCACGCAGCTTCGCGAGGCGCTCCTGCTCCTGACGGTCGCGTTCGACGCGCTTCTGAGCCTCGATCTGAGCGATGTCCTTCGCCAAAGCAGCGGAGCTAGGCGGCATCTCCTGGGACGGGGCCTGCTTGGGTGCTTCGGCAGGTGGGGCGTCGGAAGTCTGGGAATTCCCGGGCATGGTTTACCTCTCGGTTCGAGTCGAATTGCTGGGCGGCGATCCGTATCGCGCCATCCAAGGTACTCAAGGCGTTAGACTGGGTAGAGTTGCGCCAAGAGCCCATGTTTTTCAGAGGCAATGCACATGAGCCGCATGAACCGCGCTCCTTTCATCGCGACCCAACGAATCTCGTTGTTGAAAGGCGTGGACGGAGAGGAACAGCTTGATTCGTTGCATGGATTGAATGGCCGCTCTCTCAGCTTGGGTGGTACCGCCGTCAAGAAATCTGATGAGGACCCCCTCAGGAGCCTCACCGAATACCGCGAATCCTTTCTGGGCCGTTTGCATCATCAGAGGCTGATCCTTACCGAAACCGGAGGCATCGGGAAAACCACCGCACTAGAGCAGTTGGGCTACCTCCGCAGCGTGCACAACCCGGGGCACGTCTGTCTGCTGGTCGAAGCCGCCGAGTTACCAGAGGCAGCGGAAGGCATTCTCGCAGTGAGTGAGAGAGCTGAGGATGCCGCCAAGCCGTCGCTCCTGGTTCGCCGCTTTCGGCAAGTCGGCGCCGGTCAGGAGATGTCGGGGAAGCTGATCTGGCGCCTGCTACAGCGCAAGATCCGACAAGGCCAGTTCTCGCTGCTTGTCGACGCGCTCGATCAAGTCGACCTAACCCCCGACAGTCTGAAGCTACGGGCACTCGCTTCTTTTCTTGTACAGCACCGGACCTCAGCCGATCCCGATTGTGGGATCTACTGCGTGGTGACCGGCCGGCCCTATGCGATCAGCCACTACTGGAGCGAACTCATTGCGGCGGGAGATTGGCGGATCGCTGCGATGGCGCCCTTCACGGATAAGGAACAGAAAAGATATTTGTCCGAGGAGCGATGGAAGAAGCTTCGGAATCTGAAAGCGGACGTGCTGTCGGTACCCCGTGCCTTAGAGCAGCTTCGGGTTTTGCCGAAGCCCGACCTCGCCAATCTTCATACGGCGGCGGATGTCTACCGAGAGTCAATCCGCTCAATCATCTCAAGGGGCGTCAAGAAGCAGGCGACAACGATCGATGAAACCGAAGCGATACGTTGGTTCGCGATGCTGGCCTTCGAGATGCTCCGTCAAGGTCGGTTCGTCGACGTCGCGCCGGGCGCCGAGTTCGACGAGTTTCTGCTGACCCTATACCGTCATCGCCGCGCATGGCTGAGCGAGCGATACAATATCGAGAGTTTTGAAGGCCTTAGGATGAAGCTGACGGAGCTTAATCGCCTTAACATTGTGATCGACAATGCCGTCACCGAAACCCGAAACGTGACGCGGCTGCGATGGCATAACCGCACCCTGCAAGACTTCTTCGCGGCGATCTGGTGCACGCGTCACAACGAAGACTCGGACCGAGAATGGCTCATTTCAAACAATCGACCAGACGCAGCGGGGGACGCCAAGTATTCGGAGTTCTGGCGACTCCTCTGCGATATGCCACGCTACACGCTGAACACGCGGGGCAGGACGCGCCCCATACCCGACGCCGACGTCTTTGACGCCGAGTCTTACGTACAAGCAGTCGCCGGAGCCTTCACGGTCGAGGGACGCTCGACGGAAGTGATCTATCTTTCTTGGCCCAGGCTGACAGAGATAGCAGCTTATAGGGAAGAAGAGCTTGGCCAATCCTTGCCGCACCGGCCTTCGGAGCAACAGATCGATCAGTTCAATGCTGCTTTACAACAGTACGTCTATGCTGCGGTGGATCGGGGCGGAGTCGAATGGGCTACAAGAGAGCCACTCAACCACGACGTCAGTAAATCACAGTTGGCTCGGGTCGTCTTGGAAAACTATCTGTCCCAGTTCCCTCTGATCATCCAGGGAAAGCAAGGCGAAGCGTTCGATCAGTCGATTGCCGAAGATCTCCATCTCGAAGGATTTGGGGACCTGATCGAGCCTGGCCCGTTCGCGAAAGCAGGCGTCACGCCTGGTGATAGCGGCGACCTAGCGGAGATCAAGCAACCTTATCGTTTGTCGAGGACGGTTGTCACTAAAGGGCAGTACAGCTTATTCCAGCCCGAGTTCTCGAAGGCTAGTTGTGCTCGTTGCAAGCACGGAATCTCAGGAGAAGGCTACGAGACCCAGCACCCGGCGGTTGAGGTGTCCTGGTACGACGCCTGGGCGGCAGCACTCTGGCTGCACTCCGCATTGCCGGAAGAAGATGAATGGGAATGCGCGAGCCGTGGACGCAAACACCGTTGCGTACTACTTGAATACGGCATCACGGATAACCATCTTGAGGTCGAAGACAACGAAATCGACTACGAGCGTGAAGAGATCTACGCGCGAATGCGTTACTCGGGTCTACTTCGGCGAGTAAATGAGGGCTGGGGTGTTGCGACCTCAGAAGGGCAATTGCAGGATCAGTATGGACTTCGGCAGATGCTCGGCAACGTAGGAGAGTGGATGCAAAGTTCGAATCGTGATGGCTACCGACGTGTTAGCGGTGGCAGCGACATCGCGATGTTCATCGGCCTTGCTCCGCAACTATGCACAGTGTCTAGCTTTTATACGTCTGCTCCAGGACTTGGTGGCTTCAGTATAGGGTTTCGACTTGTGCGGCGTGGCGCGATTGACGCCATTTCCAGTGAGGTTCGAAGCACCTGAAACGCGGGAATGCTCTCCAACGAGTGGCTAGCCCAGCTCGCGTGCCGCCCGGGAGGTGTTCGATCTCTACAGCACGCCGATCGTTGAGGGGACGATTCGATCGTCGCCGGCCGAGTTCTTCACGACGTTGCCGTCGCCGAACGACCGAAAGTACTCAGCGAATCGTCGTTTACGCCTTCTTGCGGAGCTTGCTTGCCGAGCGCGTTTCCGTCGTCGCTGGCGGGGGGCGCCGCCCCCCCGCCGCTTTGCCTTGCGCCGTTTCATGCGCCCCTCCAGATCTGGATGCCAACATGAAAGTAGATCACGAGGTTGATAATCAGCACGCTCCCCTCAGGGAGTCGACTCGCTACCGATTCGTACCGCGTCTTGGCAAGGGTTTTGGCGGAATGGACCGCAGGTTGTTTGCGCCTCATAAGTCATCCGGCTGTTACGCCGAACGGCGACGGGATAGATCGCTGCGACTGCCCCGACGATTCGACTGTGTAGAAGGACCGCTGCGACGAACACGAACCGTCGCTGGTGAGAAGCCCTCCGAGCCTCACCAGCTATAAGAGGGAAGCCAGGTGATTGTTGCGCAGGATTTCCAAGAATGGGAGGAACGCGACACCGACCAGATCGAGTAGAGGACTCATCACCATCCTCTGAGAGCCCGATTTCCTAGCCGAGGTTGGTCTTCCTCGAGCAAGAGTCCGGAGGGCAAGACCTGGAGTCCGGGCAGCGGCTACTTATTGAGAAACCATCTTAGCCGAGGCGTCGAAATGAACCGGAGGCCTCCTGTAGCCGGTGCCGAGACCGAACGCACCGTCTAGTCCAGCACGCCGGATTCAAAGATAGGGTCGTCGCCACGCAGATTGGCGAGTCGCTGCAGCTGAGCGCAGTGGCGGATCGACTCTGGTCCACGAAGCGGAGCGGCTGGGTCACTTCGACGATGGAGGACCGGTAGCCGAGCGAACTGTGCAGCTGAACGGAGATGTTGTGCCGACGCCAGCGTTCGAGGAGGACTTTGGCCTCCGTAGGATCTCAGAACAAGCCAACCGCTTCATATCGTTCCGACTAAGCCTCCACGAAGTGAAGCGGCTGCTTTATAACACGACGATTGTTCCGTTACCTGGGGCAGCTCACAGAGCGTGGCAGACGCCGCGATCACCGCGCAATCCCCTTGCTTAAGAGTGTCTTGGCCCATGATCTATCAGTTTGCCCGATGCGAGCGACGAGAATGAGCCAACCCCCGTTTATCTCTAGCCAGCGACTCGCCTTGCTGGAGTGCCCCAGGGGGGACCAGCCGACCGATTACTTATCGGGCGTAGGGTTTCGGCCGTTCGATGAGACAGGACACCAGGCGGTCGGTGACTCGGAAGAGCCGGGAGCGGCTGACGTCTGGCGGCCGGTGACCGATCGCGTCGCCTTGCTTGGCGGCGTTGATTGCTCACGGCTTGTTCTGACCGAGGTCGGCGGGATCGGCAAGACGACAGCGCTCGCGCAGGTGGAGTACCTGCGATCTGTCCGGAACGCGGGGCGCCTGTGCATCCGCCTGGAAGCGGCCCAACTGCCGTTGCGAGTTGCCGACTACCTCGGCCCCGATCCCTCAGACAAGAGTTCCGATGCCGGCCTACGCCGACTAATCGAGGAATTCCGTGCGTTCCCGGAAACGGAGGGCATCCAGGTCGCGGATACCTGGAAACTCATTCACCAGAAGATCCGCCGGGGAGAGTTCTCGTTGCTCGTCGATGCGTTGGATCAGGTCGGTCTCGAGGACGACGAATCGGCGCGTGATAGGATCGAGAAACTCGGGCTCTTCCTGCAACAGCACCCCGAGATCCACTGCGTCGTGACCGGCAGGCCGTACTCGGTCACGAACTACTGGAAGGAGCTGGGGCCCGCGGGCGATTGGAAGGTGGCCGCGGTCGGCCCGTTCACGGAAGCAGAGCAGAAGGCCTACCTGACCGAACCGCGTTGGCAGTTGCTGAAGAATCTCGAGGCGGACGTGCTGAGCGTCCCGCGTGCGTTGAAGCGTCTGCGGTCGATCGACGACGACGACCTGCTCGGCAAGCTGCGGACCGCGTCGGACGTCTACTGGGAGTCGCTGCGTCCGATGCTCGAGGAGGGCTGCCAGAAGTCGCACGGCATCCGGATCGAACAGGCGATCGCGTTGTTCGCGTTGCTCGCCTTCGAGATGCTCAAGCGAGGGCACTACGTCGAGATTGCCTCCGGGGCTGAATGGAACCGCTTCCTCGATGAACTGGAGAAGGAACGAATCGCCTGGCTCCAGCAGCGGCCGATCAAGCTCCGCTCTAACGAGACGTTGGACGACCGCCTCGCCACGCTGGGCAAGCTGAACATCGCCATGCGGAACGCGATCGCCGAGAACACCGGGCTGCGTTCGATCCGCTGGCACGACCGCACGCTGCAAGACTTCTTCGCGGCCGTGTGGTGCACACGCTACGCGGAGCCGGAAGACCGCACCTGGCTCTCCAAGCACCGGCACCTCCTTATTAGTAGGCAGATCGGTCAGCCGATGTTCGAAGACGTGTGGATAAGCGAGAGCCGAGAGCCCAACCACGAGTTCTGGAAGCTGCTGACCGGCATGCCACGCTTCTCGCTGCGGGGCGGCGCCGATCGCGACGTGTTCGATGACCTTCGCTGGGTGAATTCGGTCGCCTGCTGCTACCAAGAAGCGGGGGGCCGGTCAACGGAGATGATCTACCGCTCGTGGCCGCGGCTGCTGGAGATCGCGGACTACAGCAGAGACGAGGTTGGGATCGAACCGCTCCCGCCGTTGCCGAGCGAGGTGCAGGTCGGCGTATTCAACGTGGCGCTGCAGAGCTGGGTGAAGGCACGCGTCGATGCGGGAGAACTTGGTGACTCGCCAGACACGCCACTAGCGTCAGCGAGGGCGGTAGCGCGTCGGATAGTCGAGAAATACCTGGCGGAGTTCCCACGGCTGTTGAAGGGCGAGGGAGGCTCTACTCCTAAGCGGATCACTCGCGAGTTCGACGTTAACTGGTTCAACACGAAAACGGTCGAGCCGGGTCCGTTCGTGATGGGAGGCGATGGGCCGCACGATGGGCCAGCGCACGAGAGCCGTATCGAGACGCCGTATCGGATGTCGAAATACCCACTAACGAACGAGCTGGTGAATCTGTTCGACCCGGAGCGGGCCGGCCGCTTCCATGATTATGAGCGCTACAGTCCCGAGGTGCGTTGCCCGGCGATTTACTGTAATTGGTTTGATGCCTGGTCGTTGGCGTTGTGGCTGCACTCGGAGCTGCCGACCGAGCAGGAGTGGGAGTGCGTCTGCCGCGGAGAAAAGCATCGGCACGAGCACCTCGCCTTCGGTTGGTTCGAAGACGTGTCGGAACTGGGAGCGAACGTATGGTGCCTGGAATCCATTGGTGAGGTCAGTAGGACCCTTCCGGTGGATGGATCTTGGGAAGGATCCGTTCCTGATAAAAAGCGTTCGCCGTATGGCGTGGCCCACCTCCTTGGGCAGGTGTTTGAGTGGACTGCCAGTGTGTGGAGCACGGACGTGCCAACCCACGCAGGCTCGTACCGGGTTCTGCAGGGCTCGTCGTTCGGCCACTCCGACCCCGAGGGATTCCGTGCCGCGGGCCGCTTTGGTGCTAGCCCTATGAAATTACGCTACTACTTGGGTATCCGTTTGGTGCGCCGTAGTTGATTGCCACGCGCCGTCCTTGATCTCTGCTACTCTGCTTTTTGAACTCTGATGCGACTCGACCGACCACACCAACCCAGGGGGTGCAGGGGGCTGGGCCCCCTGCGTACTGGAACTACCACCCAGAACTCGCCACGCCCATCGCGACGAGCCATGACGCCGCGATCGAGGCCGAAGAGACCACCAAATCTCGAGTTGCCCGTGCCGGTGACGCAACGGGAACGGGAGGGCGCCACGTCGGCGTCGGCAGCTCCGTTCGAGCCGCAACCCGGCGATGGAGACGATCAACCAGCTCGCGCGCCTTGATCTCGTCGAGCACACCGCCCAACGGCCGTTTGATATCGGCGAAGGCTTCTACCAACGCTTTGCGTTCGCCCGTTACACTCGAAAGAACCGCCGCGGCGCCGAAGGTCGTCGAGGCGGAAATATCGGCCTGCAACGCCGCCACCAGAATGGCGTCGAGCCAGCCTGGGTTGCGGGCCGACATGATCACGACCGCCTGATAGAGAGCCGCGATCTCGGCCGCCATGTCGAGCGACGGCGGCATGTCACAGCATCGGAGCTCGACCGTCCCAAAACGTGTAGGCCTCACCATCCAGTGCAAGTCCTTCGGTGAGCTGGCGAGTCCAAGCCGAGCGAGATCGGCGACGTGGGACTCGAGGTGATCCCAATCACGCCACTGGTGGGGCCAGCCGCTGGTGGGCATGCCATAGGCCCAGAAGGGGAAGCGGTGGCTGGCGGCCTGGTAATTCAGGCACGACATCCTGGGCGAGTTGGCCGAGAGCGCCGTGAAGAAGGGGACCAGCTTGTTGAGCGCTTTCAGTACACCGATCAACGCCCCGAAGTCGACGCCAACGTGTAAGTGCAGACCAAAAGTCGCGAGCCGCGGGACCATCGGACCGACTCGTTCAAGGGTCACCTGGGTCCGGTTGTAGTCGCGGATCATCTCTCGGGTCAGGACGGCATTGTCCAGAGCGCCCACCCATCTCACATTGGCTCCAAGAGGCGAGAGCACCGAGGTTGTGTCGCTCTCGAACTGACGCAGCTGCTTACGGAGTTCGGGCGCCGTGGGGTGCGGCGAGGTCACGAGCTCGAGCATCGGGTGCAAGAACTCCTTGTGGCAGAATCTCGCGGTCCGATCGGGCAGCCTCTGCACCACCTCGTCGTAGAGGTTCACGGGTTGACCGCTTCGGTCGCAACAGAGCAGTCCTTCGACTTCGCACGCAATGTCGTACTTGGCGACCTTGGGGAATTTGTCGCGGAAAGTGATCTCAGGCTGAGCGGTCATGATCGGCTCCGAGCAGGGAGGATGGTTGAAGGAGAACGTGCGCGTATCCCTACCTAGGGCATGAGAAGCCGTTCGGTTGCCCTGAGCGGCGGCGATCGTGACGGCATGTCGCCGGCCCCCTACGCGACAAGGGATCGATGTCCGTACTGGCACGGCTTCTCGGATCCGGTCACCCATCGGGACCGCGTTAGTCAGCACCCCCGGATGGAATTAGGCGAGGCAACTCGCCAGCAAGAGCGAGATGAAGACCCAGCGCGAGCGCTGCGAGAGTCGCGTGAGGAATCGGCTGGTGTTGCGCATGGGATCCTCTTGATCGGGGAGCGGGTGATTTCGAACGGGCACGCGGATCGCCTCAGGTACTGCTCCAAGGCGCGAGAATCGCTCAAGTTGCGCGGATTCGGGCAGAGAACTCCAATCTCCCAAGTCGACCTCCTAGAGCCGGGAGCCCAGCCGCTCGATCCGCCGATGGCAAACCGGACACTCGGCGTCCGTTCCCACCACGGCGCCATCGACGCGCAGGCCTGTGCCCGGCTCCCACGCCAGTCGCTGCCAATAAGACGACCGTAGCTGGCCCCCGATCTGGTCAAGCCACAGCTGGACCCCCGCACCGACAACGATGGAGTTGATCGACGCCAGGCTGCCGGCCCGCTGCTCGTCCCAAGGAAGCGTGACCCGGCGACGGAGGGCGCCATCGGGCTCCGACAGCTCGTAGAGGGCCTCCTCGAAGTCTTCGACGCCACCGACGCAGGCGACGCACCCTTCCCCCGGCAGCAGGAGCCGGCAATCGCCACCGATCGAAAGCGAGCCGGCGTCATCACGGCGGATGCTCGTCGCCACGTCGAGGTGAGGCGTCAAGGTTCGTCGAGCGGCGAACGCCGCCACCAGCCGTCCCGTATCGTCATCGACGCAGGTGACTACCAGGTCGGTCGGTTCGTTCATCACCGCACGGCCACGGTCGGAGTTGATCGCATCCGGGAGGAGAGACAGGGTCAGGTCGTTCCGGTAGTCGGCTAGCACCGCGCCGAGCGCCTTGGCTTTCGGCAGGCCGGTCACGCATGCGGGCGCCGGTGGCATGCGATCCAGGTTTTCTGGTTTCAGGAGATCGGGGTCGATAATCCGCAGCTTGCCAACGCCCGCGGCCGCCAGCTGCATGGCCATCAACCAGCCGTTCCCCCCGGCGCCGATCAGGGTGACGCTCGCCTCACGCACGCGCGTCGCCACCCGTTTGCCGAGGGCTCCGACGGTGCGGCTCGCCCGGGCCGGAACGGCTTCTTGAGAGGCTGCCTGACTCAACCGGAGCATGCCGGGCCCCGGGACCTCGATCGTATCGATCCGGCTCCGCTCATCGCCTCGCCACAGGCGGGCGTTCCACTCGCTCCGGTCCGTGCCTCCGACCGCCAGCAGGCCAACCGTTTGTGAAGGCCTTGGGGCGAGACGCCTCATGATCCCATCGAGTTGATCAGCGGTGGGGGAGCCCTCGGTCATGAGCGTCACAACCAGCCAGCTTTCGACCGGCGAGAACTCGCCGCCCGTTGGCTGAGAGTCGCGCAGCGCGAGTTCGTCCACAAACCACTGCCGTGTCGATGCCGATCGGATCGAGCGCATCCGCCCGACGCCCCAGGGGGCCTCGTTGTCCGTCGCGGCCCGCCAGAAGTCGCTCCAGGCGCCCGGTCGGACGACCAGCCGCAGTGGGCGATGGTCCGATGTCGTCGCTTGTCTTGCTTGTCCCAAATCGGGCCTCGCTCTCTTGGTGAGACTTCGTCGTACGAAGTCCTAAGGCCGAAAAGGGGTGACTGTTGCGCGGAGTTTTTTTGCTCGCTTTGGGCGTTTCTGCGCAAGGCCTTCTCGGCTGGCTCCTTGAGACGGGTGAGGCCACCACGGCGAGCGGCCGCAAGGAAAGCAGGACGCTCAGGGTATCGGATCGGATCGGTTAAGCCCCTGTTCCACCGCCGCCACCGCCGCCTTCACGCTCACGGTCCACTCACCTCCACCAAGAGAGCTCAACATGCCTGCGACCCTTGAGGGAATCAGCAAGCTGCTCATGAAGGACGACATCAATTACTACTACGTCGCCAGCGAGCAGCATTTTCTTGTGCCGTTTCACGACGGCCCCAACATCTACATCAAGCTGCTCGACGACGGCGAGGCGTTGCTGATGTCTAGCGATCCGCTGAGCGATCTTCGTGAGCTGTCGGGCGCGGAGCGAATGGCGTCTCTGACACGGCTCATGGAGCTCAACGATCAGATCACGCTCGGACGGTACGTCGGCAGCGATACGGTTCGCGCCGAAGTCGCGATCGGCTTGACGAAATCCAAGCTGACACGCGGCCAGTTCCGTCAGCACTTCTCGGCGCTCATGTCGCTTGTGCGGGTCGCCCTGTCGCACTTCCCGTCAACCACGCTCGCTCAAGCGGACCTGGCGCCGGAACTGACCGCAGCGCTCGAGAAGCTCAAGTCCCGCTTCGATCCGTCGGACAACTGAACCCTCCAACCCACCTCAGTCCCCTTTACTTCCAACCACGAACAGGAAACCCGACCATGTCTAAGAAGACCCTGATCACGGCCATCGGTGAGAACGAGCGGGTGGTAGGCCGCTATATTCCGGGCGAAGGCCGGCGTCTGCCCGATCGCATCGGCGGCGAAGCCCTCCCGGCCAAGGACGCTTTCGCGGGCCTGGCGGAGTGCGAGCCGCTTGTTTCTCTGGCGGTTGGCCAAGACCGCCAAGCCGAGCAGCTGCAGTGGCTCGCCAATCTGCATGGCGACGACCCGATCTTCGAACGCGGCGTGCTGCACCAGACCGTGTGTTCGATCTCGGATCCGAGTGAAGGCGGCCGCCGGGTTGCTTCCACGCCTCGGCTCCGCAAGGCGGAGTTGATCCGTCGCCTCGCGATCCGGATGGCCGGCTGCCAGCGTGTGGTGATCCTGCCGACTCCCGATGGGAGCCACGGTTTCGCGGAGGCCGTTCTCCAGGCGGCACGCATGGCCGCGGTCAGCACTACCCTCTGCCTCAGCCGCGAGCAGGTGCAGGATCGGGCCGAGGCGCTCGCCCTCGGGAGCCAGGCCGGCACGGTCCAGTTGAGCGCCGAAGCCCTGGCCCACTTGCGTGGCCCGAGCGCCAGCGGCAGCGTGGCGTGCGACATCGCTTCGATCCGGGCGCTGGGCTGGCGTGACGTGATCGCCACGCGGGGGGGTGACGGCGCCATCGCCTTCCTGGATCGCGAGTGGGTCAGCGTGCCGGGCCGCATGGCGCCGGAGAACCACGTCGATGCCGGCCGTCCCGCCTTCGCCGGGGCGGCGGCCGCGGCGATGCAGTTGGGGCTGTCGCCTCTGCGTGTGCTCGAGCTGGCCTACTCCGCGGGCACGCTCGCGGTCGCCGGAGAGCGGTGGGAAGGCGTCGAGGAGCTCGATCGCGCTGCCAGGCGACTGGAGCGTACCCCGCTGGTGATCGAGAGCCAGCCCGAGGGACGCTTGGGGGGGTGGAGTCGGGTCGGGGTGGCGGCGACGGCCGTCTCCGCGTCGCTGCTCTGGCTGGGCCTCAGCTGAACCCACTCGACCGACAGCCCGAGCCGTCCGGCGCCACTCGGCCTCCGGTCGGCTCGGGCGGTCACCCTCAGCATCACGGGCCTGTTGGGATTAGACTCTGGGAGCGTCGACCAAGCCGGACTGCGCGAGCAGAATCCGTTCTTCATTCGAGCCGTTTTTCCAGCCCGAAGATGCGCCGAGCCCCGTTTATCTCTAGCCAGCGACTCGCCTTGCTGGAGTGCCCCAGGGGGGACCAGCCGACCGATTACTTATCGGGCGTAGGGTTTCGGCCGTTCGATGAGACAGGACACCAGGCGGTCGGTGACTCGGAAGAGCCGGGAGCGGCTGACGTCTGGCGGCCGGTGACCGATCGCGTCGCCTTGCTTGGCGGCGTTGATTGCTCACGGCTTGTTCTGACCGAGGTCGGCGGGATCGGCAAGACGACAGCGCTCGCGCAGGTGGAGTACCTGCGATCTGTCCGGAACGCGGGGCGCCTGTGCATCCGCCTGGAAGCGGCCCAACTGCCGTTGCGAGTTGCCGACTACCTCGGCCCCGATCCCTCAGACAAGAGTTCCGATGCCGGCCTACGCCGACTAATCGAGGAATTCCGTGCGTTCCCGGAAACGGAGGGCATCCAGGTCGCGGATACCTGGAAACTCATTCACCAGAAGATCCGCCGGGGAGAGTTCTCGTTGCTCGTCGATGCGTTGGATCAGGTCGGTCTCGAGGACGACGAATCGGCGCGTGATAGGATCGAGAAACTCGGGCTCTTCCTGCAACAGCACCCCGAGATCCACTGCGTCGTGACCGGCAGGCCGTACTCGGTCACGAACTACTGGAAGGAGCTGGGGCCCGCGGGCGATTGGAAGGTGGCCGCGGTCGGCCCGTTCACGGAAGCAGAGCAGAAGGCCTACCTGACCGAACCGCGTTGGCAGTTGCTGAAGAATCTCGAGGCGGACGTGCTGAGCGTCCCGCGTGCGTTGAAGCGTCTGCGGTCGATCGACGACGACGACCTGCTCGGCAAGCTGCGGACCGCGTCGGACGTCTACTGGGAGTCGCTGCGTCCGATGCTCGAGGAGGGCTGCCAGAAGTCGCACGGCATCCGGATCGAACAGGCGATCGCGTTGTTCGCGTTGCTCGCCTTCGAGATGCTCAAGCGAGGGCACTACGTCGAGATTGCCTCCGGGGATGGCTGGGACCGCTTCCTCGATGAGGTCGAAGCGGAGAGAGGAGAATGGCTCGCGAGACGGCCGATCCGACTGCGGAGGGATGAGACACTCGATGACCGGCTCGAGGTGCTCGGCCGGCTGAACATCGGCATGCGGAACGCGATCGCCGAGAACACCGGGCTGACCTGCATCCGCTGGCACGACCGCACGCTGCAAGACTTCTTCGCGGCCGTGTGGTGCACACGCTACGCGGAGCCGGAAGACCTCAACTGGCTATCGCAGCACACCTACCTGCACTTCCGTCGACGTGAAGCCCGATCACCTGAAGAAGAAGCTCAGCAACAACGCGAGAGCCGGGAGCCCTACCACGAGTTCTGGAAGCTCTTGGGGGGCATGCCCCGCCACACGCTGCGGAGCCGAGGCTCCTCACAGCCGGTTGCCGACACGGCGGTGTTCGACGACCGGCGTTGGGTCGAGGCGGTGGCGGCTTGCTACAAGCAGGAGGGGGGCCGCTCGACGGAGCTGATCTACCGCACGTGGCCGCGGTTGCTGGAGATCGCGGCTTACACCGAGGAAGAGCTGGGCGTTACGCTCCCGACGATGCCGAGTGAAGCGGAGGTCGACGCGTACAACGCCCGGCTGCAAGGCTGGGTGAAGGGGCGGGTCGACTCGGGAGAGTCGTTCGGCTCACCCGGCACACCAGACACGGCGAAGGGATCCGCGCGTCGGATCGTGGAGGAGTACCTTTCGGAGTTCCCGCGGCTGCTGCTGGGAGAGGGGAGGGGCGAATCGCAGCGGATCGCTCGCGAGTTCCACGTCGATTGGTTCAAGACGAAACAAGTCGAACCGGGACGATTCGCGATGGGTGGCGATGGCTTTTACGACGGTCCCATCCACGAGGGTCGCATCGAGGTCCCCTTCCGTATGGCGAGGTACCCGGTAACGAACGAGCTGATGGATCGGTTCGACCCGTCGAGGACGGAACGCTTCGACAACTACGCAAAGTACAGCGGCGAGGAGCGTTGCCCGGCGATCTACTGCACGTGGTACGACGCGTGGGCGTTGGGGTTGTGGCTGCACGCTTCGCTTCCGACGGAGCAGGAGTGGGAGTGCGTCTGCCGTGGCGAGGAACATCGGGACGAGCACCTACGGTTCGGCTGGTTCAACGACAAGGCCGAGCTGGGAGCCAACGCCTGGTGCGATGAATCGAAAGGTCACGCGTACGTCCCGATCCGGGTGGATGGATCGTGGGAGGGCGCCGTCGATGAGAAGGAGCGTTCGCCGTACGGCGTGACGCACCTGCTCGGGCAGGTGTTTGAGTGGACCGCCAGCACGTACGGCAAGGACCCCCGTGAACCTCCGCCAGCGCACGCGGGCTCTTCGCGGGTTCTGCGGGGCGGGTCGTTCTACGACGACCCCGATTACTGCCGAGCCGCGGCCCCCTTTGACTACCCCCCGAGGAATAGCGTCTACGATGTTGGGATTCGTTTGGTGCGTCGTAGCTGATTCCCCCGAGTCGTCCTTGCCCTCTGCCTCTCGGTCCTCTGAACTCTGTTACGACCCGCCCGACCACACCAATCCAGGGGGTGCAGGGGGCAAAGCCCCCTGCGCGAAAGCGATGAGCCCACCTACAACGCCGCTGTTCGTCAAGACACATGATTTCGTCGTCTGGCTACTTCGCCATTCGCAGCGGTTTCCCAAAAAACTTCGACACAGCTACACCTACGGGTTGGAGTCGATCGCCAGAACGCCGCTAAGTTTACGCTCAATCACGCAGGCCATAACGATGGGCGATCGGCTCGACGACCCGACAGCACGCCCGGCTTGTGACGCGAGCCTCCACTTATCCGATCTCGACACGGCCCCGCGTCACGACGGAAGGGCCGCACCGCCAAGGACTTGCGGAAAGCCTGACGCCATGACGCCAGGCGAGGCGTTGTTGTCGTGGGTTGTGATCCGCCGCTCAGACCCTCATCGCCGCGGTGGTCTGTGTTTGTGCGTTCGTGTGCAAACAACCTGACGCACGCGTCGTCAGCTCTAGCCGCATGAACCCCGGGAAAACCCCCTCCTAACGCGTGTGCGGCCCCGGCCCACTCCCAATCTCCGCTTGAAGGTAGAGCGACTTCGCTCGCCCGCTTCGCCCCGCGAGGCGTCCCTTCTCTCTCCACGGAGATTTTCAGATGGTCGCGTTTCCTCGTCGTTCGCCCCGACGCCGCCCCGCTTGGCGAATCGGCAGTGGTGTCAGACGGTTACTCCTCATGCTGGGCGCCAGGCTCTGGGAAGGTTCCGGTGCATCGTGGGCCAATGGTCGTGTCTCGGTATTTCGGGACCAGCACGACGTCCCCCACGTCGCTAGCGGCGCCGGGGATCGGCTCGAGTACCTGCCGGTCGAATCGGAGCGGTTCCTTTTCTGGAGCGCACGGAACTACGCCGTTAGACCGCCCGCAACGGGGATCCCCAAAGCGGATCAATTCCGTCGGGCGGCTGAGCGCGGGTTCCGCGTTACACTGACCCATCGGACACGGGTCGTTGACGACGCGGTTCTCGTCGCCGTCGGTAACCGAGAAGACGAGCACGTCCGCATCGACAAGGGGTGTTGGGACTTGCAGCCCGGGTCGTTTCCATGTTTTTGTGCACCGGACAGCCGCGAGCAACTTCCCGTGCCGACGGGTGGTGGCGACCTTTGGGAGCTGCTTGAGCCGCTCTTCGGCTGCCTCGAGCAAGGGCCCAAGCTCCTCGCTGCGGCGATGCTGACCGGGGCGTTCGATCCACGCGTTGAAACGCCTTGGCTCCTGCTGGTTGGCGATCGGGAAAGCGGACGCGAAGGGATCCGCCACGCGGTGAAGTCGCTGATCGACCCGGTGTCGGGGACCATCGATCACCCGGCGGATTCCGGAGAGCTTGACGACGAACTGGGACGGCAACGCGTTGCCGAACTCGGAAAAGTCTCGGCTTGGCCGCGGCCGCTTCTCGACCGCCTCCTCGGATCGCCGCTGGCTGCCCTGCCGGCCGGCGACGCCAGCGAACGCCCGTGGCTCGTGCTGGACGGGATCGCCGAACCGGTCTACCCGCGACCGTTGCTCCAGCGGTGCATCCCGATTGAGGCGACGGGCTCTTGCCACCTCCCGGCGACTCCCGAGTTTGTCCAGCGATGGCCCCAGCTGCTTGGCGCGCTCTTCGACACCCTCGCGCTAGCGATCCCGCGACGCCGAGTCGTCGGTTCCGCTTGGTTCCCACGCGAGCTGGCCAGCTTTGTTGCGCACGGTCACGCCGTCGCCCACGTGCTGGGGTTCGAGGCCAGCTGCTTCGACGAGGCGTTGAGCGAGCAGCTGGCCAGGCGGGATCGACTGGTCCAAACGGCCCCGGTCGGCCCGCCCTGGTGAAGTCGGTCTTGGGCCGGATCGCTGTGTGTTTGTGCGTGCGTGTGCCAGCGGATCGGCAGGTCGCGAACACCGCCGAGACCGCCTGAAAGCCGGGCTTAGCCCGCTTTCAGCCGTGTGCGAACGGCGCCGCATTAGTCGCACCCCGTAACTACATCGGCTTCTGTTGGCCGATTTCATCGCCCCTCGATGGGCGCCTCAACCATTCAAAGGACCAAGACCTTGCATGAGACGAACCCCGATAAGAAGCCGTCCGGGTCGACTGGAGACACCCCACCAGCAACCCCACCGCCCAACAATCGTCCGATCGCTGAGCAGCCTCTCGATAATCCGACGAAACCGGCCGCCGCGCTCCGATCTCCCGACCCGCTCGAGCTGGATCCCCACATCGAGACCCTGTTATCCGACCTCCGTGCCCAGTTCGACCCGACTGTGCACGACGAGGTTGAAATGCTGCGGACAATCTTCCCTTTCTTGACCGACCAGGGCGAGCAATTCGTCCTCGTCGCCGAGTCGAGTCACTTCGGGTACGCAGAGCTGGGGACCGGGGAGGCGACCCGGATCATCGCCGGGCACATCAGGCGCCGCTGCGGCGTTCTGGACCGGAAGGTCATCCGTGGGGTCCAGGAGCAACTCGAGTTCCTGGCCGACTTTGCCCCGACGCTTCCGTTGCACAACCGCATTGCGAAGGACGGGGCGGACGTCCTGGTGGACCTGCGCGAGGGTCGGCAAGCCCGCATCGGTCACGGCCGCTACCTCTCTGAGCCGTACGACCTGCCGCGGTTTCGCTCGCACCCGGCGATGCTCCCCATCGACGAACCGGTAGCCACCGAACCCGATCTCGGACTCTTCGAACGGGCGTTCGGGCTCAGCGGTGATGAACTGTTGCTCTTGGTGGCCGCGTGCTCCGCGGCGCACGTACTCAAGATTGCGAAGCCGCTCACCTGCCTCGTGGGCTCGCCGGGCGCCGGCAAGACAACGCTCTCCAGGCGGATCCTCCAGCTCGTCGATCCGACCAGGACACCGACGCTCGGCGAGCTAGCCAAACGTTCGCTCGTGCAGATCTTTGCCAGTCGCGCGATCTGCTGCTTCGACAACGCCAAGAAGCTCAGCCCCGCTTTGGCGGACGAGCTCTGCCGAGCGGTGACGGGCGCCGAAGTTGAACGCCGCAAGTTGTACACCGACAAAACGCCAGTGCTGTTCATGCTCCAACCATGGGTCATCGTCAACGCCATCGATCTGCCGTCCGAGCGGCCCGACTTCCTCGACCGTTCGCTTGTCTTCGAGCTGCGTCGTATCGAGTCATTCGCCAATAACTCCGACTTGGACGCCCAGTTCGAAGAGCGGCTGCCTGAGCTGCGGGGGGCTCTCTACCAACTGACCGCCAACGCTCTGGAGCAGCTGCCCAACGTGACCAACCAGGGCAACGAGCGGCTCGCGGACTTCGCCCGACACGGCCGCGCCGTCGCGCTCGCTCTTGGGCTTGAGGAGCACGCGTTCACGGACGCCTACCGACGGAATCGTGAGCTGGCCCGTTACGCCCAGATCGAATCCGAGCCTTGGCTGGAGTTGGTTGTCCAGCACGCCCAGGCGTACGTCGGTCGCGACGAAGCCCCCGAGTACCGGGCGTCGGAATTGCTCAGCACGCTCCGCCGCCGAGCGGTGAACGGATCGCGTCACATCACCAAGTCCTTACCGAAGTCGCCGGCGTGGCTTGCCCAGAAGCTGAGGTCCTTCGCCTCGGTCCTCCGGGACCGTGGCGTCGAGGTTGAGTTCAGTCACCCCGAAGCCAACCGCCGTGCGGTCCGAGTCTTCCGGATCGAGCCCGATCAATGACCTTCCCCCCTCCTTCCCACTGCCCCGCAGGTCCTTCTATGTCCCCCGCTACCTCCCGTGAGATCTCCATGTATTTCCCCAACGGCTTTGACGAGTTCTGCGGCAACACCGCCGCCATCGACGCCCTCCGCCGCCGCCTAGGCGACGTGAGCGGGGCGGCCAACCTCCTGATAACCGGCCCGCCCGGGACCGGCAAATCGGGCATGGCCAAGGTCTTCGGCAGGACGCTCTGTTGCCAGTCCCCCGACTTGACTATCGGACGCGCTTGCGGTGGCTGCGGCAGCTGTCGGTTGTTCGATTGCCGAGACTCCGAACTCTACACCGACCTCTGGGCGCCGAGGGGTCGGTCCTTGGCCTGGTGGCCCATCGACTGCGGCAACGTTTCTTGCCGTGACCTCCGCTTGGTCAGGAGGCACTCGAGTTGGGAGTTCGATCAGGTCGTCGTCTGGCTCGATGAGGCGCATCGGCTCAGCGGAGCGCGGAGGGGCCAACTGCTAAAGAAGATGGAGGAGGATCCCAACGCGTTCTTCGTCGCTACGACCAGTGAACCCGATGCGCTGCCGCTCAACTTTCGCCGGCGGTTCGCTGAGGAGGTGGAGACCGAGTGGGCCGATGCAAGTGCGATCACACGGTGGCTCGCCGACCGCTGCCGTCAATGGGGTGTGGCCGTTGACGATCCATCAACTTTTGCTCTGCTCGCCCGCCGGTCGCGAGGGAACGTGGCGTTCTGCCAAGCCACCGTGGCGGCGGCGGCCGGCCTGCCCGAACGCGTCCTCACAGCAACTCTGGTGCGGAGCCGTGAAGCCTTTTTCGACGCCGTAGAAGCGAACGTCTGATCGTATTAGTCGTGCCTAGTGGGATTCGGCCGCGCGACGGTATAGGCGAGTGGGCAGGGACGCCCCGACCTTCGGGCCGCGTCGGATGAGGACGCTTGACGCGGCGGCGTGAGGTGATCGGCCGAGCGGTCGATCGCAAGACCTAATCGCAATCATGAATAAGAACATCAACACCAAGGAAATACCAATGAATCAAATCAAGTAGGAAGAGTCGAACGTATCGATTCCCTCAACGACAAGAACATGACATCTAGACCTGACTGAAAAAGTGACTGGGGCATGGACGGTAATCCAGCACTAACCACGCACTCCGCCGGGAAGGCGGCGGCGGCGGGCGCCCCGGCGTCCGTCGCCCTCTCTAACTCTCTCCCCCACAAGCCCAGCTCCCCCCGATGAACCTCGACGGCCCGATCCTCATCCCCGACCCGTACCCAACCCTACCGATCACGCGGCGTCACCACCCGTTCGACTTCGAGAATCCCCTCGAACAGTTCGAGTCGCACCAGGCGACGGCCCTGCGACGGGGAAGGGCCAACTACGTCGGACCACGCGTCGTCGTCACATGCGATCGCCCGACGCCCAAGTTCTGGCGGGTGGTCTACGCCGAGAAGGGCGCCTGGTTCCGCGCGGCCCGCAAGCACTTCCCGCGGGACTGGCTGGAGAACCCCAGGCAGTGGTTCGACCCGACGTTCCCCAGGGCGCCGCTCGACCACCTCCAAGAGCACCGCAAGGCGTGCGTCACCGGATCGGTGTTCCTCTACTCGACCGAGGTCCGCCCCCGCTGCTGGCCGTCCCCTGAGACGGTCGGCTACCGCCCGCGAGTCACATCACGCGGCCATCGAACGAATCCGCCCGCCTCGACACGCGGGAACTAGTCACCGCAAAGCCAACCGACCACGAACCACCCGCCGGGTCCGACGCCGCCGCGACCGGGTGAATCACTTCCCCAGCGTCACCAGATCCTCAAATAGGACAACAAGACCATGACCGCCCCCTCCCATCAACCAACTGAGAAGCCCGCTGACCCCGCGGCGGCACCACCGTACGAGTTCGACATCCGCTACCTATGGCAAGGGCTACCGTACTACATGTCGATCCCGCCCCACCCGCTTCTCGGCCAACTGCGGTCGGTCGAAGACCAGTACCACGATAATTTTCTCGTCGGCGGTGACTTGGGCAGGCCCGTACTGTTTCCCATCTTCAGCCATGAGGCGATGTCTCAGGTGACCAGACAGGTCACCCGTCAGGGGTCCGGCAGGGACGCCTTGGGGGCGATGTGGGAGGCCTATAAAACGCTAAACGGCCAAGCAGGGAACATCACCCTCGAGCTTGGGGGCCGCTTCGGTCGGGACGAGGACGGCCCTACCTATGACGCGAGCGACACGCCCTGGACCAACTCGCAGCGCGAGGCGGTTGTCTTCGGCCCGGGGGGTTGGAGCATCGGATGCCCCAAGAGCCCCTGCTTCTACCCACAGCGGCGGGTCGCGGCAACGCCGTCGGCCGAGGACCCCGAGGGATCGGCAGACCTCGCCGAGCTGCTGGCCGGCAGCCCGGGCGACGACGTGGCCGCCGCAGCCCTCGCTACGGTGATGTCTTGGCCCCTCTCGCCAAGGCAAGGTCCGGCCGTGTTCGTGTTCAACGAGACCGGGGCCGCACCGGGCATTCCGACGGTTGCCCGCCGACTGAAGGCCGTGCTCGATCCGCATTCGCCGGACGACCTGGCCCCGGATCAGTCGCATCACTTCCGACACGAGCCCCCTTTACTGACGGACAACGCCACGATGCGTTCGATCGGCGTGATCTACCTCGACGCGCGGAATTGGTCGTCCGATGGTCAATCGCCGTCCGAGTCGGGGATTGTGGAGTACTTGCATGACGCCGTCGGCGGAGATCGGGTCGCGCCGCTCGTGCTCATTGACGCCGGCGCCCGATCGGTCCTCGCGACAGACGAGGACGTGCCGAACTACCGGCTCGACGTGCGGTCTGGTGACACCGAAGCGACGCGGATGCCTTTGCCAGAGTGGACCCGGCGATACCGCCTCCCCATCCTGCGACGGCTGTTTGACCTGGTCACCCTCGCCCGACGGCAAAGTGTCGCCGAATCGGTCTCCGCCGACCGGGGCGAGAGCACCGCGGAGCATCCGAACGCCGCAGTGCGGATCGTCGACGGGCCGGTCAGGACCTGGGACGAGGCGATGCAGCGTTTGGTGATGGAGAGGGCCGCCGCCGGCTGCTAACGCCAATGGCTACGCCGGGGTACTCCGTGTGTTCCCCTATCCCCACACGGAGCCCCCGGCCATGCCGCACGATCTCGCCCACGCAAACGGCCACACGTCACTGGCCTACTACGGCCCCGTGCCGTGGCACGGGCTCGGCACGCGGCTCGACGCCCCCGCGACCTCGGCCGAGGCGATGCGGGCGGCGCGGCTCGACTTCGAGGTCGAGCTGTGCCCCCTCCAAACCGAGTGCGGGCTCCCTATCACCGACCGGCGGGCGGTCGTTCGCCACGACACGGCCATGCCGCTCGGGGTCGTCGGCCCTGCCTATCGACCGGTGCAGAACGCCGAGGCGTTCGCGTTCCTCGACGCGCTTGCCGAGGAAGGCGCGGTCCGCTACCACACGGCCGGCGCCCTCCGCGACGGCCAGCGGGTCTGGATGCTCGCTCGGCTCCCCGGCGAGATGCGTATCGGCCACAGCGACGATATCAGTCACCCCTACCTGCTGCTGAGCAACAGCCACGACGGCCGCAGTTCGCTACGGATCCAATGGACGAGCGTCCGTGTCGTCTGTGCGAACACGCTCGAAATCGCCGCCCGTCGTGGCCGACATCAGGGCGTCACGATCCGTCATCGCGGCGATCTCCGCCATCGTCTCGACGAGGCCCGCACGCTGCTCGGCATCGCCCAGGAGCGGTTCCGTACGTTCGGCGATCAGGCGAACCGCCTGGCCCGCCGATCGCTCAACACGGCCGAGGTTGACTCCTACTTCGAGGGCCTCTTCCCGGACCGAGCCGATCAGAAGCGGGGTCGGTCGAAGGCGATCCGCCAGCGACTGACCCACCTCTTCGAGCACGGCCGTGGTCAAGATTTGCCCGGCATCCGTCACTCGGCATGGGCCGCGTTGAACGCGGTGACCGAGCACGTCGATCATCACCGCACGACGCGGGGCCGCGACGCCCGCGTCAAGGCGGAGAACCGTCTCGCGTCGGCGTGGTTCGGCGGCGGGGCCGCCCTCAAGCGGCAAGCGTTCGAGCAGGCCCTGGCCCTCCCGAGCTAATCGAGTCGCGTCTTGAGGAGCGCGATAGAGAGTTTCGACCCCGTGAGAGTAGAGAGAACCATGGGCCGCCGGTGACTCGACCCCGAGTGGCCGAAGGCAACCCCTCAATCCTCACGCAAGAGAACTCACGATGACTGCCCTCATCAAGGACTACCCGAACGAAGACAATGTTGAGTCGGTTGAGACCGAGCAATTGATCGTGAGCCGCTTCGAGCTGCCGAGCAACGGAAAGTGCTTCTCACGCACGCTCTTCGTGGCTCAGCTCAAGCAGGATCAACCCGAGGTCATCGCCCACGCCACCTACAGTGCGGCGTTCAACTACATGGACTGGCTGGAAGTCAACGAACGGAACCGTCGCCAGGGCTACGCCACCGAGTTCCGTAGAGCGATCGTCCACATGATCGGTTGCCAGCCCAACACCTATGCCGCGACGGAGGCGGGCACCGCTTTCATCGACTCGCTCGGGATCTACGGGCCCGACGGCAAGCCGATCGAGAGGCGATCACTCGACGACGGGATCCGATTCAAAGCCTAGCGTCGTTAGACGGGCGTTGCGTGCGTAGCAAGGCGTGGGCTGGCGGTCCAATGGTAGGCAATTTCTTAGAACGCCAGCTAAGGCTCCCGCCTTTCCGATTCGACCAAATCCCTTTCCGACTTCTCCGGCTGCACTCAGCGGCCCAGCAGGGGCTCGACGTTTGGCCGTCGGTTGATCGCGGACCACCACCGTCACGATCGCATCGCTAGTGGGTTCGAGCCGATTGAGGGTAGAGGGAGGAGTAAATGACTCCTTCCCTCACCGAGACCCCCGATGCTCTCGCTCCCCAACGCCGACCTCCTGCAGCTGCAGGTCTATGCCACGATGATCGACAACCCCGGTCCCGGTGGGGCCGCGGTCGTCTGGCGACGCGGCGACGACAGCGGCTCGTGGTCCGGGGGCGAGCCCGACTCCACGATCATCCGCCTGACGATGACGGCCCTCATCGAGGGGCTAACGGGGTCCCCCCACGCCGGCCGCGTCGAAGTCCTTACCGCGACGAAGTACCTCGTCGACGCCTTCGAGCAGGATTGGGTGACGACGTGGCGAGAGAACGGGTGGCGTCGCCCGAAGCGGGGCCCGATCGCCAACGTCGATCTCTGGGAGCGACTCCTCGAAGCGATCGACGCCCGGGACACCCCCATCCGCTGGCTGCACGGCAAGCCGTTCTGCGAAGAGGGGCGACGCTGCCAGCGGCTCGCTCGTAAGGCGGCCGCCGAGGCCGCGGCTTGAATCGCTACCGAGCCGTCCCTTCGAACGCCGACCTGACGCGAAGCCTGCCACCGGGTCACGTACTCAAGACGCGGACAACCCCCGCGAAAAAAATCCCACCAAGAGAGAGTAGGGGACGCGACAGGGTATGGGAGTGAGTTGGGTGACCGAGGTGTCGCCCGCCTTACTACCCCGCAGAAGCGAGATATCTACATGTTGTCCGAACAACAGCTGAACGCGCCGACCGTATCAGAGGAGGACGATCAGGCGACCTACCTCGTTTGCGCTAACGAGAACTGTACCATCCCGGTAGGCGTCTTTCGAACTCTCGACGAGGCAGAGCGTTTCGCCAGGGGCATCAACGACGAAATCGAGGAGGAACCCCTCAATTACTACACTAACCACTTCGCTCTCGAGGCGAGGAGCGTGCTCTACTCGGTCATCATCGAGTTCCGGTCAAACCGCCCGGTGGCCACCTACAAGTACGGTTTGATACGCAAGCCGCTCGTGGACGACCGTAACGACGCGAACGCCCGATAGTCGCTACCCACGGTAGACAGGTCGCGTGGGCAGACGGAGCGGCCCCCGCGACCTTCTTCTCGGGACGATCGCCATTCGCGTAGCCCGCGACTGTTCACCTCCGTCGGTCCGGTTTGAGACTCCTAGCGGCTCGACGAGCGGTCGGAAGCGGTCGTCGCTGAATGGCGATTGGCCTCACGGCTCCTTCGTAGCAGTCGGGCGTCTCGCTCATCCGGGCACCCGTCCACGCGTACCCGCAACCCAGGGGCAATCCGATGCCGCGTTATCACGCCTACGCCCACGGCCTCTCCGCCCACCCGGATGGCCTTGGCTCCTACGCCGCGATCGCCGTCACCCCGACCAGCCGACGCGTGATTCAGCACGCCTACCGCCACACGACGGCCGATCGGATGGCGATCAGGGCGGCGACGTCCGCCCTGCGGTCCTGCCCGGCAGGCTCGAGCGTTCGGCTCTACCTCGATCGACGTCGTGTCTACGACGCGATCGCCAGCGGCAACCTAGAGCGGTGGCGACTCGACAGCTGGAAGGCCCGGGTGGGAGGCAAGCCCATCAAGCATGCCGATCTTTGGCGGGATCTCGACAACGCCGCTGCCGACAGGGACGTCGTCGTCGCCCTCGCCAACCGCGACGACGACAACTTCTCTGAGTGCGTACGCCTCGCTCGCGGCGCTGCCCAGTCGCCGCTGAAGCTGACCGACCGCGGGTACCGACCTACCCCCACTCGCAGCAGCCGGCCGTCTCAGCGGCCCACCAACCGTCCTACCTCTCGGCCACTTCAAGCCGGTGATCCCTGTCCGAAGTGCCAAGTATCGGTCACCCGTCGAGAGGTCACGGGCCAGACTCGCAAACCGGGACAACGGTATTGTTGGGCTTGGCTACTTCGATGCCCAAACTGTGGAGCCCGCTACCAGACCAAGCAGGGGCGCCGACGAATCGAGTCGAATCCACCGTCACCCGCCAGCGCGTAGAAGGCCATCTAAGCCTCCCGTCTTTCCGACTCGACCAAATCCTTGAAAGTCGGATAGGAGGTCCTGCTCGCGTCGCTCTCGCTGCTAGGGGGACTCACCAGGGAACCGAAGCGGTCATGCTGGAAGGTCTCGGAAAGACCTCCCGCTAACGGCAGTGTACCGGTTTCGCTCGGGATTCGGAGCGGCTGGATCGGACACAACGGCTAGGTCACGGCGCGACTCAATAGTCCTCTGGAGCAGCAACCTGCGGCCCGGCGGCGTGTATCCCGAGCTCCTGGGATTACGTTGGTCGATCGATGACCCTGGCCATCTCGGCGAAACGGCACAACCCGTTCGCCAATCGCATCTGCTCGGGCGTTCCGCACTCGGCCTCGAGCAGCGCCGGGCAAGCGACGACGATCGCCAGCCCCTGGGCGCGGCTAGTCGCGACGTTCAACCGGTTGGGGCTGTACAGGAAACTCATGCCCCGCGGGGCGTCCTCGGCCGATGAGGTGGTCATCGAGTAGATCACGACGGGGGCCTCCTGTCCCTGGAACTTGTCGACCGTCCCAACCCGCGCACCATCGGGGAGCCTCCTCGTCAACGAGGCGACTTGACGGTTGTAGGGGGCCACGATGAGGACGTCTTCGATCGTCAGCGGCCGCGGGTCCTGGTTCTCGCCGGGCGTCCAGAGGTGTTGGCCGTCCAGCAAATGTGCCACCAAAGAATCGACGGCGTCGAGCTCTTCAAATGACTCGTTCTGGTTACCCGCGTGGGCCACCGCGACCATGGCGAGGCCTGTCATGCCGAGGGCGGACGGGCCCGTGAGTGCGCGCTCAGCGGCCTCCTGTCGGCTGGCGAGGCGGCCGTCGTAGTACTGTTCCGAAGTGAAACGGCAGACGGTCGGGTGCAGTCGCGCAAACTATTCAATGCTTTCACCGAGACCGTCATGCCTCTTCGCATTTCTGCTCAGGAAAGACCGACTGGACTATTACGGCCGATCCACGACAATCTTAGCAAGTCAGATTCCGGTCTAACTGGTAACCATTGTGCCAACGTGTCACGAGATCCTCTCCTCGGTCATTAACCGCGCCGGACTGAAGTCCGCGGATGGTTCTCCGCTCTACGCCTACCGGGTTACCGAGCACGAGATCGAGCAGATCCGCATCGAGCTCCGGAATCGTCTGACGCTCGCTGGTCGCCTCCGCACATCGAGCGAGCACGCCGCCTTCTGCTTGTTTGCCTCCGAGTGGTTCCGTATCGAGCACCAGCGTGGTCCGTGGGAGTGGGTCACCATCCTTAACGGTATCGGCGGTGATCCGAGCGTCTGGACCCGATCCGATTTGTGCGACTACACGTTGAGCGGTCTCGCTTGGTGGAACCTGGCAGTGATCAACACAGGATCTTCTCGTCGATTCCTCGCGACCCTGGTTTGCCAGGGCGGCTTCCCGGTGAATACGCTCCGCAACGACGGAGCCAGCCTCAGCCGCCTGCTCAAACAAAGTTTGCAGGAGCACGAACAGTTCCCCGAAGAGTCTGTCGATCGGATCATCGAACAGCATCGAACTCGGTTGCCAGAAACCCTCCGCACCCCCGGATTCCTCCACCTGCTTGCACGAACCGTCGAGGCGGTCGCGAAGATACGCAAGGACTGCACGGAAGCGGCACAGCAGCAAGTCAGCCGTCGGGATTGGCTCGATGAGAATTCGCGGGATTGGCATCACCAACTCCCGTTCCGCCTTGAGGACCAAGAAGGGCAAGCCGTCTTGCTCTCCTTGTTGGACTCCCCAGAACCGATCGCCGTTGATCGTCAGCTTCTCGCGGTGATCACCGGCCTCACCGAGGGTGAGCAAGGCTACTACCTCGAACGCCGGCTCCAGTTTCCGCCCAGGATCAACGCCGCTCGTTTTCGATCTCTGTGTGGCCTCGAGCCCGGAGCCCCGCTCTTTCCCCGCATGACCGGCTTCTTAAGGGCCGGTTCGAAGCACGCTGCGGTTTGTAAATTCACACAACCCTACACGGCGTCCAGCGAGGACCCTGAACTAAGCCTGAGTCCCGCTGGGAGTGCGCGGATCGTCCCGGTCAGTACGGAGCACCCAACTCGACTCGAGGTCCGCAGCGGTACGGAACACGTTCTCGACGCGATTCTTCCCGGGGGTGACATGCTCCCGGACTCCCCCTGGGTCTTTCGCGAAGACGCCCCGCAAAGTCTGATCGGAGTGGGTAGTGTGAGCACGCGTCAGCCCTCGGTCTTGGTCGCTTCGCCCGAGTCCGCCCTCATCGACGCGGAGCGGGCGGACGAACTGCCCAGCCAGATCGAGGGTCGGAGGCTCTTCCGCATCCAAGGTTCTGCACAGATCGAGCACGACGATACGACCTACTGCGTGCGGACCGGCCACAGCGACAGCACGGAGTTCCTCTACGAACTCCGAGGCAGACGTTGGTGCTCCGGCACCGGTGGATCCGAAGCATGGCTCGACGTCCCCGAGGTGTTTGAGCTTCGACTGGACGCCACCGACCAATCCAGGAAGCTGACACGGGAAGAGGTGCGTTGGCGTCCGATCCGCGGCGGCGATTGGCAGAGGATGGGAAGCGACTGCGTCGGCAACGTGATCCTCCGAGCCTCGGTGGCCGGTGAGACGAAGCTGCAGACGCGGGCCACCATCTTACCGCCAGACTTCCGACTCGAGACTAGGCCCGGACGCGATCAGCATCGGGGTCGCTGGACGTTCCGTAATATCGGGACATGCGGCTTCAGCCTTGCCGACTCTCCGGGGGTGAGCGCCCGAGCGACTGCAAGCGGCGATGACCTCGTCGTGGACGTCACCCTCGATGGAGAACGGCCCGACCGGATTGCGACGAGATTGAGCTTTCCGAACGATTGCGTCGCGACGTTGGTGCTCGTTACGCCAACGGTGTCGTGTCAACTGATCACCGTCGCCGGGACATCGATCGACGCTAAGAGAGGGATCGCGATCGAGCAGTTCGACGGCCTTTGGATCCGTGTTGTACGACCTGACGGCAAGCGGCCTCTTCTCATCGATGTCGCGAACGACGTGGTGATCGATGCGTTCCGTGAGGCTTCCGACGGGGTCTGGGAGTACCCGCTCTCTCGGGCAAAAGAACGCGCGACAGGACTCCTGGCGGAAACGGACGACCGCGATTGCTTGATCCGACTCTCGGTCGCGATCGGAAATACCCATGATCGCGTGATGGAGCTTCGCATCGGCCGGTACGGTTACAAACTTCAGCCGGCAGCGGCCGACCAAACCGATCAAGAGCGGGTCCGTCTCCAAGACACCGATCTCGTGGACGCCCTCGCCGACGATCCCGCGAGGATGGGGGTCATCGCGCTGAACGATCCAGAGATCGTGCTGCCCCCGCACTGCGTTGCCGAGGAATCGCCAGGGGTTTGGCGTATCGATCTGGCGGACGCGGAGCCGGGCTATTACCTGGTCACGGGCCGAACGGCTTCCGGGGATCTGTTGCGACCGCTACGCATCACTGCCGGAGAGCTTCCCGACGCGCCCCCCGAAAAATCGCAAGCCGATTACAGCTTCGATGAGGTCTCAACGATCCGTGAAGAGCGGAAAAGACGAGAGGTCTGGGACACTTTCTACACCCGGGTTACCGAGGACTTCGGCGCCCCGGATTGGGCGAAAGTCGATGCGGTGACCGAGGCATCGATCGAGTTGCCGATCACCACCTATGAAGCCGTTACCGGGCTCATACGCAATCCCATCGCCGCCGCCCGGGTCGGGCTTCTTAACCCGTCCGATGCTGCGCTCTGGGGGCGTTTGGAAGAACTGCCGTTCTTGTGGTGCCTGGTTCCCATCGAGGCTTGGGTCCGCGCTACTGCCCGCTTGATGAGGCACCGGCACACGCAATTCGAGCAAGCTGGTCTGTCGGCCGAGCTGGCGAATCAGCATGCCGGCCTTCCTATTGCCAATTTCGTCGACTGTGCGTGGCATCACCACCCGTCGGCCGGGGTGGTATCGGCCTGCCTATTCACGGCAGGACTAGTAGACAAGCCGCCGACCCAGCTTCGACTCTCCTCGACCGATTCCGACTACTCGGTCGGATTCAATGCCTTGGTCTCACGCCACGAGCGTTTTGATAGTCGCCAGACCTGGCCAAGCGAGCGCCCCAAGTATGGGTCGGAAGCGCGCGGCCTTCTTGAGGGCACGCCGGGCCTGCTCAACACCTACCGCTACTCGCACGAGTGGGCAGTCATCAACGGTCCCTCGTTGGCGGCGATACATGCCGTCTACGGAATCCCGATCAATCCGTCTCAGCTCACCCGGTATCAACGCCTCCGTTCTTTCGACGCCACCTGGTTCGACTACGCCTTCCAGCTCGCGATGATTCGCTTGATTGGTCGCCGTAGCGACGAGCAACCCGACTGGTTGGAGGCGATAGCGACCGATGAGTCGGCCTGATCTGTATCCGCCATCACGACACCGCCCACGGTCCCAGTGAGCCTGCAACACGCAAATTCGCCATGTCTGCCTACTTCTCTACGATCGCGGAAACCCTCTGCCAGCGAGCCGCGAGGGCGACCGTTGGCGATCTCCAGCCCGCACACCCCGGACTGCGCGAGTATGTCCGGCAACGCCTTGAGCAGCTCCCGCCTGCCAACGGTAGCCTGCTCGGTGAGCCCGTCTTTGAGTCACTCTTCGCGTACGAGTCACAGCCGCGGAGGCTGGATGAGGTGGACCTCCACCCGTTGACGATTGACCTGCTCGACAAGCCGCCCGAAGAGCACGCCGACCGCCGTTTCGCGCGAACCTTGCACCCTTACAAGCATCAGATCGAAGCCTGGGAAACGCTCAGGCAGGAACCGGCTCGATCGACGATCGTTAGCACCGGCACGGCGTCCGGGAAAACCGAGTGCTTTCTGATCCCGATCTTGGACGACCTCGTTCGCGAGTTCGAGGCGTCGCGCCGGAAGCCGCTCGAAGGCGTCCGCGCTCTTTTCCTGTACCCACTCAACGCGTTGATCAACTCGCAGCGCGAGCGGCTCGCGGCATGGACGGCGGGCCTCGGCGGGGGCGTCCGGTTCTGTCTCTACAACGGGGCGACGCCCGAAGAGCACAAGAACGAAGCCCAACGCAAGACCCCGGAGGAGGTGCTCTCCCGGAAGTTGCTGCGGGACTCTCCGCCGCCGATCTTGGTCACGAACGCGACCATGTTGGAGTACATGCTCGTGCGCAACATCGACGCCCCAATCGTCGAGAAGTCGAAAGGGCTTCTCCGCTGGATCGTCCTCGACGAAGCCCACACCTACCTAGGCTCCAACGCCGCGGAGGTGTCGCTCCTGCTTCGCCGGGTCATGGAGGCGTTCGAAGTCACTCCGGACAAGGTGCATTTTATCGCGACCTCCGCGACGATCAGTTCCTCCGAAGGCGACGCCGACACACAGTTGCAGGAGTACCTGGCCGACCTGGCCGGGATCGATTCATCGCAGGTAAGCGTTGTCCGCGGCCGGCGTGTCACGCCGGAGCTGGATGGCTACGAGCGAGCGAATGGACCCCTGCCCACCCTGGAAGCGCTGGCTGGCTCGGAAGCGGACGACGCGACCTTCGATCAACTCGCGTCGAGCAAGGTAATCCGCGACCTCCGCCACACGCTGACCGAGAGCCCGCTCCCACTCAGTCAGATCGGCGACCTTCTCGGCTCCGCCAGCTCCGAAACGACTCTCAAGTACCTCGACCACCTGTCGGACGAGGGACCGCAAGGCGCCTTGCTGCCGCTCCGGGGCCACTTTTTCATGAGGACGCAGGCCGGACTCTGGGCCTGTTGGAACGCGCAGTGCCGCGGGAAGCAATCGACGCAGGCACCCGCCGATTGGCCCTTCGGCGAGCTCTTTTTCTCCTCACGCGAACGGTGCGAACACTGCGGGAGTCAGGTCTTCGAAGTGGTCGTCTGCCGCGGCTGCGGTGAAGTCTACTTGGCGGCCGCCGAGACCGCTGAGAATGCCCTGCGTCCGAGGCGGGTTGTTCCGAACACGCCTGCGAATGACTTCCAGATTGATCCGGACGAGGAACCCGAAGAGGATCTCGACGAGGTCACCGATGAACCCGATCCCCAAAGTGACTACGAACTGATCTGTTCGTGCGAGGGCAACGACTACACCGACGCCCCCGCGACCTACGACGCCTTGACCGGCGGGATCAACCCCGCCGGTGGTGGCAGCGTAAGTGTCAGGCTCGCCCGACGCGACGAGCGAGACAACCGACCCAGGTGCGTGACCTGCGGTGAACGCTCGACGGCGAGGGCGCCCCGTTTCACGCCGTTCCGAGTGGGGGCGCCCTTTTACCTGGGGATCGCTGTCCCGGCTCTGCTCGGGCACACCCCGCCAAAGCCCGATCAGGAAGCCGAGCTTCCTTTCGGAGGCCGGCAGATGATCACGTTCAGCGACTCCCGACAAGGGACCGCGCGATTCGCGAGCCGCATGCAGTTCGAGTCGGAGCGAGGGTACGTCCGAAGTTTCATCTATCACAAGTTGTGGTCACAAGTCGGTCGCGGGGATCTGGCGAAAGTGGCGCAATTGGAGGCGGCAATCGAGACGCTCGGAGGCGGCTCCATTTGCGAGTCGCTGGAAGACGAACTTGAGGAAGAGCGTCGCAAGATCAACGGGCCCGTCTCCGCGATTTCCTGGCCTGAACTCGTCGACAGCCTCGCAAGCCAAATGCCGGTCGAGCGGTTCATCCCACAAGCCTCGAAGTCGCGATACGATCCCTCGAGCCTCGCCCCAAGAGTCTTGGCGGAGATGCTCTTGTTCCGCGAGCTCGCCAGGAGGCCACGACGCGGGGCGACACTCGAGACCCTGGGACTGGCCTCGCTTCATTTCGCGGGGATCGACACGATACGGCCGCCTCAAGACTGGGAGGAAGCGGGTGGCGATCAAGAAAACTGGCGTGCCTTCCTTTCGCTGTTCATCGACTTCTTCATTCGGGACCGCTACGGCATCCGCGTCAGTGAAGAAATACTCCGGTGGATCGGTCTCAACTTTCGGCCCAAGCAGCTGGTGGAGCCCGATGCCGAGGCAGTCTCGACGCGAGCCGTCCGATGGCCCACCCTCGCACCCGGCAGGAGAACCGGTCAGCGGATCGTGCAGTTGCTCCGTCTCGGTCTCCGCCTGAGGGAGGACGTGTCAGCGGATCAGCAACGAGTCGACAGAATCCTTAGGGAGGCATGGAGGGCTTTGGTGAACGCGGGCGTCTTCGACCACTCTGGGGACGGTCGGCGGCTTGACTTCGCTAGAGCCGAGGTTCGCTTGGTCGCCAAGGGGCCGTTTTGTCCGGTGACCAGGCGGCTGCTATCTCACACGCTCAACGGGGTTTCGCCCTACCACACCGAGCGGACGCTGAGGGTCTTCGGGAGATGCCAAGATGTTGAGATGCCACGTCTGAAGTTCCCGTTCCGCCAGTCAGAGGGGACCCCTGTTCCTCAGTCGGAGATCACGGCCTGGCTCAACGCCGACCCGATCGTCCGGTCGGCTCGCGGGGCCGGGGTCTGGAATGAGTTCAACGATCGGATCGCGGCGTGGTCTGAGTACTTCGAAATCGCCGAGCACTCAGGGCAGATCAATAAAGCCCGTCTCCAGCATCTCGAAAGACGATTCCGCCGTGGCGAGACCAACCTCCTGAGCTGCTCGACCACGATGGAGATGGGGATCGATATCGGAGGGCTAACCGTCGTTGCGCTCAACAACGTGCCGCCTGGCCCCGCGAACTGGCTCCAACGGTCCGGGCGGGCTGGGCGACGCGGGATCGACCGGGCCACAACATTAACCCTGTGCCAAGATCAGCCTCACGGCCAAGCGGTCTTCGATAATCCTCTCTGGCCGTTCACCACGCCGATCCACGTCCCGCGGGTTGGACTGGACAGCGCTCGGATCGTCCAACGCCATGTGCAGGCGTTCTTGCTCGCGACCTACTTGCGTGCGCTCGGACTGGATAATGCGATCAAGACAACGAGCGAATGGATGTTCTCACGCGACGAAGAGCCGGCACACGCCGACAAGCTGGTAGCCTGGCTGCGTGGGCCGGCCGAGTCGGATGAAGTCATCCGTCGGAGCGTTGCTCGTATCGTTGCCCGCACGGCCCTGGCGTCCGAAAGCATCGGGGCTCTCTTCGACCGCGCCGCCCTGGCCATCGACGAAATCGCTGCAACTTGGCGAGTCGGGAGCGAATCGCTCGAAGCGGAGCTGGCTCTTGCGGGGGGCCCGCCGACGCCCGGACAAAAGTCGTCCTCGGAGCAGCGGGCGCTAACGGTTCAGCTGCGGCGCCACAACGACGAGTACCTGCTCAAGGACCTGGTGAGCAGCGGGTTCCTGCCGGCGCACGGGTTCCCGGTGCATGTCCTCCCCTTCGTCAACACCAGCATCGAGTCGATCCAAGTCGGTCAGCAGAGACAGGCCCAGGCTTCGCAATCCCGTGAAGACAATGGGCAGCAGCGACAGGACTACCCTTCGCGTGAGCTCCCCATCGCCATCCGTGAGTACGCGCCGGGCAACTCCATCGTTATCGACGGGCTTTCTTATCTATCCAGCGGACTCACGATGCACTGGCGACTACCGCCCCAAGACGAGTCCTTCTCAGAAGCCCAAGCGATCCGCATCTTCTGGTTCTGCGAAGGGTGCGGCGAATCGGGCAGCAACACCTCACGGCCATCGACTTGCCCCCGATGCGAAACAGGACGCGTGATCTACAACTCCTACATCCAGCCATCAGGGTTCGCCGTCGACATCCGCACCGGCAGGCCGAAGACAGTCGGCGACCGCGCTGTGTTCATGCCTGCCGCCGAACCCCGCCTGTCGTGCCAGGGTGAGTGGATCAGCTTGCCCGATCCGCGATTGGGACGATTCCGGCACGATCCGGCGGGTCGCGTCTTTCACTACAACAAGGGGGCCAACGGACAGGGCTTCGCGGTCTGCTTGAGGTGCGGACGCGGCGCATCCGAGCAGGACCCCAATGCCTCCGGGACACCGGCGCCCTTCGACCGAGACGGGCCACACTTGCGGCTTCGTACCGGACGGCAATCCGAGAGTACCGATGTCTGCACCGGCGCCGACGAGCAATTCGCGATCCAGCGCAACCTCTGGTTGGGAGGTGAAGACGCGACGGACGTGTTTCAGTTGCGGTTGCTCCACCCGGGCACACCACACGCGACGCTCCCCGAGGGAGTGGCCTATTCGTTGGCGATAGCTTTACGCACCGCCTTTGCGCGGCGCATCGGCATCGAAGACCGTGAGATCGGTTGGGCGGTACAAGATAACCGAGAGAGCGACATCCTCTTCCGAGACATCTACCTCTTCGACACGGCTGGGGGCGGAGCCGGCTACGCGGCCGAGGTTGGGACCGACGTCCGCGGATTGATCGAGGAAGCTCGTGAGCTTCTCGACTGCCAGTGCGAAAGGGCTTGTCATGCTTGCCTCCTCGACTTCGATACCCAACGCTACATCGACAAGCTCGATCGCGGCAGCGCGGCCGAGTGGTTCGGCGCCGAGTACGATTCCTTCTTCGAGGTGCCCGAGCGGTACAGCGCCTTTGGCGATCGCACCCGACACGAGAGCCTCAGTCTGGCGGATGCGGTCACGCAGCGTCTGACGAATGCGAAGTACACGCGAGTCGAGATCGTTGTCGCGGGCGAATCCGACGATTGGGAGATCGATCACTGGCCGCTATGGCGGAGCCTATCTTCATTGCGGATCGGCGAAAGGAAAACCGCGGTCTGCCTCGTCCTGCCGACCTCGCTCTACGAAGACTTGCCGTGGCCCGTTCGGCACCAGCTGTGGTCGCGATGCGAGCTGTTCGGGATTGAACTCACCGGCGTGGATCCTAAGCAGCTTGCTAGGCAAGGGGGCGTCTTGGGCGCGAGGCTCTCTGGTCCAGACGGGGCCGTGGAATGGGCTGTGTTCAACAACACGGCTCTCAACCCGTCCCCCGATTGGGGCGGAGCTGGAGGGGTCGATCCAGTCGTGCGCGGTGAGTCGCCGGACGCCAACGAGTTGCCCGGCGTTGCACTCAAGCAGCCCGATCTCCAGGAAGCCCGAGCGACCCAGTGCGACTATGGGGTCGTCGGTGAGGAATGGAACGGTCCGATGAGTTCTCTCGGCGACAGGTTTTGGACGTCGCTGCGAGAAATGTCGGGGGCTCTTGATCGGGCCTTAGCCGAACCCCCGTCTCGGATCGAGTACCGTGACCGGTACCTGAAGTCGCCCCTAACCGCGAAAGCTCTCTACGAGGTTCTCCGACCGTTTGCCAACGCTTCGGGTCGGTCCCCCTCATTGCTCGTACGAACGTGCGCCGTGACCGAGCGCCGTGTCGGTCGGTATGTCGAGCACAACTGGAACGATCTCGCCAAGCAGAAGAAGGTCCTCGAAGGGTTGCTCGGCAAAGGCTTCCGGATCGACCTGCGAGTCGCCGTGGCAACGAAGGACGTCCCGCACGCCCGGTCGCTCGATCTCTTCTGGGGGGAGTCGAAAACGATCCGCGTGATCCTCGACCAAGGGATGGGGTTCACCAGGGTCCGAGGATCGTGCCCGTTCGATTTCGCGGCGGCCCCGCTCGTTCAATCCGAGGCACTGCGCGTTCTCGACCGAGACGTTTCTCTCGGCGATCACGGGATGCACGTGTACGTGATCGATCCTCGAGAGGGTTGATCCGGCAAACCATCCCCGGCTTGAGACGCTGCCGTTGGCGGTTGGCCGTCGCTTCCGCGAAGGAATCGACCAACGGTTTCACTCGCGTATCGGCTGACCTCCACGTGAGCGAGATCGCCTGTCGATTGTAGTTAGGCTCGGGGATAGACGTCTTTTGATCGTCAGTGACCTCGGAGGTGCTTGGGCTGCGGGCAGCCCGAGGTGCATGACGTCCAGCAGCCGGGTCACCAACAACTCGGCGACATTGAGGACTCCAAGAAACTCGTGCTGGTTGCTCGATTGCTAATTCCCCAGAAGATCGTCGAGGAACTCCGAAGCGGGATCGACCCCCGTGACCATCAGCCGGTCCCGGGCCCGCGTGCAAGCGACGTAAAGGAGATGCCGTTCGGTACTGTACACCTCCTCAAGGTCAGCCTCGTCGCCGATCGCCTCGATGCGTTCCAACGATGGAAGCTGATCGTCGTCACAGGCCATGACGGCGACACAGCGAAACTCGAGCCCCTTGGCTTGGTGCATTGTCATCACGCTCACGTGACCGGGAACCGTCTGGATGCCCTCTTCAACACGGTTGACGGGCTGCCCCGCGGCTTCCACGGCACGCACCGATCGATCGATTAGTTCTTGCGATCGAACGAAGACCGCAATCTCTTCGCGTCGAACGCCCGCGGACTCGCAACCGCGAAGCCACGACGCAATGGACGCTTCCTCCGCGTCTTGCGTATCAAAGACCTGCACGACGGGATCAGGCCCCTCAAACGCTGATACCGTTCCTTTGCGCTGCTCGGATGCTCCGTCCACGTCGGAGATCTCCGGGGGTAAGAGCCGGTCCGCCTGGCTGCGGATCTGATGGGATGTGCGGTAGTTGATCCGGAGGGTCCGCGAGCGTCCCCGGATATCGACTCCGAGCGACTTCCAGGAGAACGGGGGCTGAAAAATGCGTTGGCCGAGGTCGCCCGCGAAGAACAAGCTTGCCGGTTCCTCGCCGCAGAGTGCAGAGAGAAAGCGGAGTTCGGGTACGCCGATGTCTTGGGCTTCGTCGACCACGATAAAGCCGTACGGCCCGCTCCCTTCCGTGCGGAGCCTTGCTGCCAGTCGGCCAAACATCATGGCGGACGTCAGGGAACCCTGCTCGGCGAGCCGATCTCGGACCACACTAATGACTTCCCACAGTGTTCGACGTTGCGATTCGGGTAGCCTTGTCTTCCGGCCAAGCCGTTTGACGTCACGATAAGATTCCCAGTCATTCAGCTGCCAAGCATCAACGACGTCACGCCACTCCGTCCACAAGAATTGATCGGTGAAGCTCTCGGCTCCCGCATCGGCGGCGGCCGCCCCGAGCTGGGTCCTCTGTTCGGCCTCGGTCGCAAAGCGGATAGCCCCAAACCGGGCTTCGTACAAGCGTTTGCCCACGGTCTTGATCGCATCGACCTCGATCCGCTCGAAGACCCGGGGCGAGTTTCCGATCAGGAAACGGAGCTTCTCACGCAAGGCGGCTGCGAGCGGGTCGCTGAACGTCGTGACCAAGACACGAGCGTCCCGGTTCGCTTCGGCCAAGTACGCAGCGCGGTGCAGGGCCACCACGGTTTTGCCCGTGCCGGCGGAACCGGCCACCCGAGCCGGGCCGTTGAACTTGGCACGCACCATCTCCCGCTGAGCGGGGTGCAAGAAGACGGCCCACTTTTCCCAGGGATAGTCCAGGGCGCGGGCGAGTTCTTCGGTGCTGCCCACCACACGGAAGCGACGCTTCGCGTCCGGATGGTCGAAGGGGTCGGCGACGTTGGCAGCGGCTGTCGTAACCTGCGGAGTCTCACCGACCGCCAAATTGAGTAGGGCTTCGGCCGCTTCCGTCGGAAGATGATTGGCAACCTCGAAAAGCGTCTCTTCGGTCGCCGCCTTGGCGTCGGCGAGCCACTCCTCAGGCACCCCGTATCCCAGGAGAGCTTCATCGGTGATGTCAGCGAAGAGTGGCGGCTTGCTTGGCACCGGGGTGGGTGCCTCGACGTAGACCGGGACCGTAATCTCCTTGACGGTCTCTCGCACCTCGACCAGTTGCGCCGCGCCAGTTGTTGGGTGCGTCACGATCTTACGCCGTGCCGCCCAAGCGTAGGCGTTGTCGTGGTGATCGACGTAGCAGAGCAAGAGGCTGGCGTCCGACTTGTGGACGATGAGTCGTATGTCGCGGCTGACTCGAACCGACCAGAAGTTCTTGTCCTTCGCTCGGTCGAGCTTGTGGAACTGCATCCCGGCGCCCGAGGGGTCCATCTGCAGATCAAAGGCGGTCGTCTTGACCGCCTTCTGCTCGTCGCCGTTGAGTTTGGCGAGACTGGCAGTGAAGGTGTCCGAGATGCGGAATTCCATGGATTACTCTTCCTCTTCCACCCTGAAAACCTTCATCACCTCGTCCCCAAGGTGATTGATCACCTTCACCGCGATGCGGCCGGACTCTGGCTTCGGGAAGGGGCGGCTGGTGTCGCTGTTGAGGGTGCTCCAGGCCTCTTCGTCGATCTCGGCCTTAAGCGTCGTCTTGAGGCTCTTGTAAGGGTCGTTCTGGCCGAGGAAGTAGGCGTGGCGGACGAAGAAGCTTTCTTCGTTGTAGTCGGTGTCGAGCATCCAGCACGCGATCCCCTCGGGACCGTCGCTGCGGACCTCGCCCGTGGTCGGGTGGAAAACATCGACGCCGCGAATCTGGACGAAGACTTCGCCTGGCTCAGCGACGGCGGCTCGTTCGAGGAAACGCTCGGCCAAGGCGGCTTCGCGTTCGAGGGCGTCGATCCTTTCCTGAAGTCCAGCAAGCCGTGCGGCATGGGCGTCCTTCTCGTCCTTGTCGTCTTTCTTGGGCTTGTTCTTCTTCTCCGTCTTAAGGTTCTCCGTAGCGACCTTCAGTTCCGCAGGGATACTCGCGACACGCTCCTCGCGGAGTACGACGGCCTTCGATAACTCGTCGGTCCCTCCCTCGAGCACGTCGATATCGGGTTCGCCGAAGATGACGAACAGGTTCCCCTTGCCGGTGTTCTTGAGGTCGTTGGCCATGTGCAGGTCGGCGTTCATCCGCGCCTTGAGCACCGTGAGTCGCCCCAGTTGGTCGAACTCCGACGAGTGGGCGTCGTAATTGAACGCGCATGTGATCAGCACGTCGAAACCGGCGTTCCCCGCCTCGCGGGCGGCGGCGGCCAAGTCGGGCTTGCTGACGGTGCCGAACTCGGGGCCGATGAAGACGCCGGCCCGCTTCTCGGGCTGCCCCTCCTCCTCGGCATAGGTCCCCTCGGCGCAGACGTACTTGCCGGGCCAGGGGGTGATCGACGTGAAGTCGATCTTGTCTTCCTTGTGGGCCTGCTGCACGCCGGCGGTCCGCAGGTTCTCGAGGATCATCTGGACGAAGTCGTCCTCGCCGGTCTCGACGTCGGTCATCTCCGGGTCGATCAGCTCGTCATCGGCATCGACCGCCAGGGTGCGGTGCGGCGAGAGGCTCTCGACGGTGAACGGCCCGGCGACACGGACCGTCTTCTTGTCCTCGTACGGCTTGTCGTAGAGGTACTCGTAGTCAGCCTTGGCAGCGATCGACGCGTCGATCTCCTTCTGCCGGGCGATCCGCTCCTTCCACCAAGCGGCATGCACCTTCTTCGCGTCGGCCGGCCAGCCTGACTCCGATTCGCGAGGGATCTCCCACTCCTCCCACTTCTTGCTGAGCGTCTTGTTTAGTTGCTCGCGAAGCGGTTCGAGCTTCTCCTGGAACTGCTCCCAGATCACGTCAATCTCGGTGTTGTTCGCGATGCTCTTAAGCGTTATGTGCGGCACTCGCTCGTAGACAAAGCCGTGGCGGATGTTGCCGTGCGTGGGGGCGGTGCTCGGCTCCGTGTGAGTCACTTCCGCTTCCTTCTGCTGTCCCTCTTTGGAATCGGCCAGGAGGTAGTACGGGAACTTCGCCCCCATTACCCGCGCCCGGGCCAGCGCCAGCGCGACCCGCGAGGTGTCGATCGTGATCCACCGCCGGCCCCACTGCTCGGCCACCACCGCCGTCGTCCCCGACCCGCACGTCGGGTCCAACACCAAATCCCCGGGGTCGGTCGCCATGAGGAGGCAACGCTGGACGACCATCGGCAGCGTCTCAACAACATAGCGCTTTGCATCACCAAAGCCGCTGGCTCGAAGATCATGAGACCAATTGTTGTTTAGTACCTTGAAGGCATTTTCATCACGATACGAAATCCACGTCAAAGTCTTACCTACCGAATAGCCTCTCCCCGCCTTCACCGCCCGATTCATTCCGCTCGCAGTGACGGACCAATGTCGGGTATCTGGCGGAAAATGAGGACGGCCCTCGCAGTAAACCGGAACGCTGTTATCGACACCCTTTCCTTGAGAAGTGGCTTGCTGAAGCCGTAACAGTCGCCCGCTTGGAATGGGCTCCTCTCCCATTTTCTGCGCGAGTGAAAGATCGATAATCTTGCCTTCGGGGGTCTCGACACAGATATATCGTTCTTTCGGATTCTCGATGGGTTCGCGCCGGGTAAACAGCCGCCGAAATTTCGTTTGGTCTTTTCGCTTCGCATACCAGATCAAATAGTCGTTGACCTCCGACAGAAGCTTTGGAGTAAAGCCGCTGGTCTTGGAGAAGGGAATCAATGCACAGCAGTTGTCCTCCCCAAAAACCTCATCCATCACCGCCCGCACGCGGTGAACATTCTCGTCGCCGATCTGGACGAAGATGGAGCCCGAGTCGGCTAAGAGGTCGCGGGCGACGGTGAGGCGGTCGCGGAGGTAGGTGAGGTAGGAGTGGATGCCGTCGCGCCAGGTGTCGCGGAAGGCTTTGACCTGTTCGGGTTCGCGGGTGATGTGGTCGGCCTTGCCGTCCTTGACGTCACGGCTGGTCGTCGACCATTGAAAGTTCGAGTTGAACTTGATGCCGTAGGGCGGGTCGAAGTAGATGCACTGGACCTTGCCGCGGAGTCCTTCGCGTTCCGCGAGTGACGCCATGACTTGTAATGAGTCACCGAGAACCAGCCGGTTCGTCCAGTTAGCGTCGTGCTGATAGAACTCGGTCGACTTCGCTTCCTCCGGCAGCCCGTTGAAGTCCGCAAATAAATCCATCTGCGGGTCGGCCGACTTCTCCGACTGCTTCGTGCGGCGGAGCAGGTCGTCGATGAGGACCTTCGGCTGGACCTTCTCCTGGATGTAGAGCGGCGGGGCGTGCACTACGAGGTCAGACCAGTCTTGCTCGTCCTTCCCACGCCAGACGAGCTGCGGGTCAAGGTCCCGGTTGCGACGCTCGTAGGCGACCTGGACGGCGGACTTCTCCTCCTGCCGCATCACCGACTCGTACTCGGCGGTCGGGATGTTCTTGCGCGAAGCGTCCTCGTGACGCAGCGTCGCGACGGTCTTTTTCGCCTTGGCCTTCTTCTTGCCCATCTTGGGTTTCCTTACGCCTCGGTTGCTATGGGCCGATCCGCCGCCGTGATGGCGGTTGCGATCATCCGGTCGACTTCTTGCTGGAGCTTGGCCTCCAGGTCGCTCTCCATTTGGAACACCTCGGTCAGCTCGGCGAACGCCCAACGGCCGTAAGTCCCCAGGTGGTTGACGCCGGGGACCCAGTAGGTCTCCATCGTCAGCGCCTTGTCCTTCGCGTCCTCACGCCGGTAGCCCTTCACCTCGGCGACCAGGTGCAGCAGGTCGTCGCTGCCGTCCGCCTTGGGAGGGTGGCCATCGTCGATCAGGACGATGAAGTCGGGACGGTAGGTCCGCATCTCCGAGCCGTACTGATACGGCACGTCGAGGCCCAGGTTGTGGTTCTTGACGTAGCCGCGGACCTGCGGGTGCTGTTCGAGGATGCGGCAGAACTCCCCTTCCCAGTCGCTGTCGAGGATCGCCCAGTTGACGTGGCACTTGCGTGAGTCGGTCTCCCACCGGTCGGTCTTCGACGTGTTGAAGCTGACGTTTTGGGTGGAGCCGCTCGGGTTGTACGGGTCGAGGACCGCCTTGATGGGGCTCTTACCGACGAGCTTATGCGTGATGCCGACGGTGATCCGCTCGCACGCCATGTCGGCGATCTCCTGGTACATCAGCTGGGCGGGGAAAGTCCCGCCCTTGCATACCAGGCACTGGTCGAGCCACTGCTTGGTGATCCGCTTCAGCTGGCCGAAGAGGTGGAGTTTTGGCTCGTCGCCCGGGTCGCGCCACTTGGTGTAGAGCAGTCGCTTGGCGACGTGGAACAGCAGCGTCGAACGGCGGAGGTCTCCCGTGTGGACGAGGTTGAGATCCACCCCCTCGCCGATGATGCCCTCGTTACGGGTCTGTGAGGGGCCGATGAGGTCGGGCGTCAGCTCGAGGATGCAGTCCTTCGTAAACTCCGCTTCGAGTCGCTCCTCGGGGAGCTCGACACGATAGCCCTGAACGCGTGGAAAGCGGATCTCAAGGTCATCGCGGGCCGGGCTGACCGCTTTGACATGGATTGTCTCACGCGGCGGCGCCGGGGGCGCGACGACCGGCTTGGCAGTGAAGTCGAACGGGATGCCGAGCACGTCAGCGTACTCGACATTGAACTGTCCCTCCTCGTTGAGGTCGTACGACTGCCGACGCAAGGCGCGGCCGATGACCTGCTCGCAGAGCAGCTGGGTGCCGAACGCCCGGACGCCGAGCACGTGGGTGACCGTGTTGGCGTCCCATCCCTCGGTGAGCATCGACACCGAGACAACGCAGCGGATCGACTCGCCGAGCCGGCCCGGCTTGCCGACGGTGTTCATCACCTCGCGGAGGATGTCCTGGTCGGTGAGGTTCTCTGCGGTCTTCGATCCCGAGCCCTCGCGGACGCGGATCTCCTTCCGGAACCGGTCGAGCTCGTCGGAGGCCATCTCGCGGAAGTTCTTGTCGAGCGCCTCGCCCGACTCGAGTTGCTGGCTGTCGATCAGCAGCGTGTTGGGGCGGGCAAGCTGGTTGCCGTGCTCGTCGAAGTTGCGGAACAGGGCGAGCCGGCCGTTTTCGAGCTGGGACGACCCGTCGTCGCTCTGACGATGGAAGCCAGAGATGTAGTCGTAGACGAGCTTCGAGGTCGAGGTGTTGTTACAAACGATAATGAAGCAGGGAGGAACGGCTGTGCCATTCTCCTGCCAAATCTTGTACGTCTTCTCGTAATGGCCGTAGAGGGCTTCGAGCGCCGTTTGCAGCGTGACGGGGATGCTGAGCGGGTCGAGCGTCGTGGCGCCGCGGCCCTTCTTCGGCATTTGGGGACCGATGTGCTCCCAGAGGGTGCGGAACTTGGGCATCTCCGCGCCAGGGATGTTGTCGGCGATCGGCACGCGTGGCAGTTTGACGATGCCGCACTCGATCGCGTCCATCAGCGAGAAGTCACTCGCCGTCCACGGGAACAACGTCCCCTCGGCGTAACCCGAGCCGCTGAGGAAGAACGGCGTCGCCGACAAGTCGAAGACCGTGCTGACGCCCAGCTGGCGGTTGGCCGCTTCGAGGCCCGAGATCCAGAGCCGGGCCGCCTCGCGGTTCTTTTCGGCCTCCTTCTTGTCGTCCCCCTTGAGGACACCTTCCTCGCCGAGTTCCTCGGGCTTCCCACGGTAGCAGTGGTGGGCCTCGTCGTTGAGTACGACGATGTTCTTCATCCCCATCAGGTCGGGCATGACCCGCTGGAGCATCTGGCCCTCGGACTCGGTCGTCTGGAGCTTCTCTTCGCGCCAGCCCTCGATCGCCCCGCGGGTTCCCTTGGAGACGTCGGTCCGCTCGCGGAGTTTGAAAGCGTGGTAGTTGGTGATGACGATCTTGGCGCGCTGCAAGTCGGGAAGCATATCGCCCGGCACCAACTCGCGGCTCTGGTAGTAGCTGTCGGGGTCGTTGGGCTGGAGCACGCGGAGCCGGTCGCGGATGGTGATGCCGGGGGCGACGATCAAGAAACCGCGGGTGAACTTCTTGCTGTTGGGCCTCCGCACCGCGTTGACGGTCTGCCAAGCGATCAGCATCGCCATCACGGTCGTTTTGCCCGCCCCGGTGGCGAGCTTCAGGGCGAGCCGCATCAAGCCGGGGTTGGCCAACTCGCTGGCGCCGGCGAGCAGATCGACGTACTTGGCGCCCGCCTTGCCGAGTTTGGGGGCGACCTCGGTCAGCCAGATCGCGGTCTCGACCGCTTCGACCTGGCAAAAGAAGGGCCGGATGCTGCTGAACTCGTGGTGGCGCCAGTGCTGCAGCAGCCGGGCTGTCTCCGGAGTGACCTGCGAGTCAGCCGGCTTGGGCCAGTTACGCCACTGCTCGACCTGAGCGCGGATCTCGTTAATGTTCGAGGTCGTGTCGTACTGCTGATCCTTGGTCGAGAGCCCGAGCCCTTCGTCGAAGACGATCTCCTGCTGCTTCTCGGGCTTTTTCTTCCGCTTCTTCGGCTTCGGGATCGGCGTGATGTAGTCCGCGATCCGCCGCTTGTTGACCTTCTCCTGGGTCGGCTGCCGCTCCTCATCGAGCTCCCAGTGCCATTGGGGGCGCTCGTACGGCGAGTTGAGGATCGGGTGGTCGAAGAAGGGGTTTTCCATCGACGAGGGGCCTTTCTGGTTCAACGCACGCGATGGGCACTAGAAACCTTGCTCCTCTCTACGGACTGCAGGGGACCCCGACCCTAAGAAAGAAGGCGAGGATGTAGTTTACGGTTTCCACGCCGGGCATGCCAGCAGGCAGGAACCACGAGTACGCAGCGTCAGCTTTCTAGGACTAAGACGCGCGGATTAGGAGTACTCGATCGACATGCCGCCGGTGAGATCTGCGCACAGCATCCGTCGCGTATCGCCCCCGCCTGGCTGATTGGATCATCAAGGCACTCGTCGAACGCCAGAGTCGACAGCATTAGATCTCCCGCCTGCAGAAAAGTGATTTCTCCTCACGCTGCCACCGCCTCTTCGAGCAGTAGCCCGAAGGACGGGCTAAGCGGGCATCTCGTACCGATCGTACCACCGCTCTGCCTGTCGCGAAGACGACGCTACGAAGCCCAAGGCTTGACCCACTACGAAAACGACAAGCTCAGATCAGAACTACACTCCGCCGTCTAGCCGTGTTCGCTTAGAACGACCAATCGGTAGCGTGAGCTGCCCAATCGATCTCTGGAACGCCCCGATGGATGACGTCGGAGATCGGCTCGTAAACACTATCCCCTGAAAAGATAGCGACGACGGCGGATCCCTCGATTGGATGCTCACCGCCACCCGCGACAAACTGATCCGACTCCAATAGACAGAAAAACAAGGCATCGGGCGGTTCAAAAGGCCGGTCGCTCAACTCCGCGAAAAGAGGGGACGGCACGCCCATAGGCTGTACGTAAATACCCACGTGATCACCGAACAACTTCTCCGCCCGCTTCGGAAGGCCTCGGACGACCGCATCTGCAATCGTCACAACAGATCCCTCCATATGGCCGCTTCCAAAGCGATCGACGTGAGCAGCTAGGAGTCTCACGCGGCAGCCATCGCTCGTTGTAAATAGAGACTCCTTCACTGATCGCTCCATTCCGGAAAGTGCGAAAAGGGCCTAAGCAGACGGGTGCGGAAGTGCTTTGTGGACGGTATGGAATGAGCATAACCGCAGACGATCATCAAGGCAGCGGACTGATCAGCTGGCTCCCACGGCAGCTCATCGGCACCAACCAGGCTCCCTAGACTAGTTGAAACCAAGTGCTTGTGCAGCGGACTCTTTTGCCACCTCCGGCTCTCCGAGGCACGAGCAGAATTCGATTATTCGGGGCATCGAGTGGCTGATCTGGGCCGAGCAACCCACTGATCCGAACCCGGCATCGAGACCGTGTGCTTTTATCGACTCCCGCAGACAGATTCTCGGCGTTAGTGGGGTGTCCGTACGGGTACTTAGGTTGCCAACCTCAAACCCCGAGGCACTTCCGCCATGCTCCGCGTCAACGTCGGCTTGTCCCGCAAACTCACCAAGAACTACGACTCCACCGGTTTCAGCATCAACCTCGACGGCGAGGTCTGCTCGCCGCTTGACGACCCCGAGACCCTGATCGCTAAGGTCCGTGAGCTGTACGACGTCGCGGACCAGGCGCTCCGCGACCAGATCGAGCGGCACGAGTCAGACTCGGCGATCGCCCACCACGACGTGGCGCCCGTGACCGCTCGTCCCTCGGCGCCACCACGGACGCCACCGGTTAACCGGATCGCCGCGACGCCCGAAGCGACTCAGACGCCCGCTGCCGGGACCGCTCTCGGCAACGGCAAGCCTGACGAGCCGGCGACCAACAAGCAGGTCCAGTACCTCGTCTCGATCGGCAAACGGAGCGGTCTATCGACGCCGGAGCTCGAAGGCCGCATCGCCGACATCCTCGGCAAGCCGGTCGGCCTCTACGACCTGACGAAGCGAGAGGCGGGCACCGTCCTGGACCGGCTCACCGCCGAGCAGCCCGCCCGCACCTGATGGGCGTCGTCGGCAACTCCTCGCTCGTCCTCGATCCGCATGGAGGTATCTGATGGGGTACCGACCCCACACGTCGTACTCGGCGATCAGCCAGTACCAACGCTGCCCGCTGCAGTACTACTTTCAACGGATCCTGAAGCTGCCTTCCGACACGGTGGCTAGCGGGCTGGTGCTCGGCGGGGCGGTCCACGAGGCCCTCGCCGAGTACCACCTCCAGCTTCAACGGATCGAGGGAGCGGGTGGACCTGAGCTCAACGTCGAGGAGGTCCGCTGGAAGCTGATCGAGGAGTTCGAACGCCGCGAGAACGAGGCGAAGGTCGTCTACGGTTCCCGCGAGACCCGCGACGGACTAATCGAACAGGGGATGACGCTCGTCGAAGCGTACCTCAAGACCGAGCCGCCCACCGGCATCCAGCAGGTCGAGCAGTACGTCCTCGTGCCGCTCTTCAACTCCGCGGGCGACCCGCTCGAAAAGCCGCTCGCCACGGTCGCCGACCTGATCTACGGCGATGACGACGGCGTCACGATCCGTGAACTCAAGACCTCCAAGCGGGCTTACAACCAACAGCAGGTCGATACGGCCCTGCAGGCGAGCTGCTACGCCAACGCGGTCTATCAGACTCGCGGCGTTTGGCCCCGGATCGAATACGCCGTCCTTACCAAGACGAAGACGCCCAAGGCTCAGCTGCTCACCACGACCCGCGGCCTCGACGATCTGGGGCGGCTTGGCGACCTCGTCCAGACCATCGAGCGAGCGGTCGCGACGGGCGTCTTCTACCCGATCGAGTCGCCGATGAACTGCTCGGGCTGTCCCTACCGGGCCGAGTGCCTGGAATGGAAGCCGACGATACCGGCAGAACGCGAGTTGGTTCAGCTCTCGCACGACCAGAATGGACATCATCGGGAGGTCGCGACGTGCTAACCGAACTAGGCGGTAAGGGAGGCGACGTCTGTCGGCACGCCCGTGAGGGTGAAATCAAGTGCCCGTTGATCGTCCGGCCGACCTCCGAAGATGTCGTCACTGGTCAGGTCATGGGGGTGCTCGAAGCCCTCAACCCACGGTGGTGGATCCCCGACCTCTTGAACGCGGCCTTGGGCGAACCGCGTTTCCGGCGGCAGTGTTACCGCGGCGTGCGGATCCGGCTCTGGGATCGACAGCCCGCCTACCCCCGGCACCTGGCTCCGTGGGCCGAGGGTCAGACCGAAGTCGATGCGGTCCTCAGCTGGGAGAAGCCGACCCCGACGACGGTCTTCCTAGAGTGGAAGTTGCACAGCAGCCTGGGGGCCAAGGTCAGCAACCATAACGGCACCGCTCACAACTACCCATCCGACCAGCTGATCCGCAACGCACGGGTCGGGCTCTGGCAGTGCGGGTGGATCGACGAGAAACGGCTGTTCGACGACCGTCGTGATTTTGTGTTGGTGCTGATCGCCCGCAAGCGGGGTGAGAAGCTGGTCGGGCGGTATCGGGATCCGGAGCAGCTGCTCGAAGGCCTGCCGAACCGACGACTCTTTTCACGGTTGCCACCGCTGCCGTTTATCGGCGAGCTGGGCTTCCTCGATCTGGCCCGAGCGGTCACCGCCAACCGCAACCAGTACGGCCGAGCCGAACGGGTGTTGGTCGATCGGCTCGAAGAGTACCTCGCGATGAAGAGCCAGCCGCGGCTCGTGAGGAATGGTTAGCGTGAGCGAATAAATCTCGACGAACGTCGGGAGATCCTGTAGTTGAACAAGTACGTCGATCACCACCGTTCCACCCGTGGTCACGATGCCCACACCCGAGTCGATCGACGACTCCACGCAAGCAGCCGTAGAGCAGCACGGGCCCGGCTTCTCTCGCGGCAACCCGGCCCCGTTTCATAGCGACCCTCGGATGGCGGGTACGCCGTCGTCCCAGTCTGGAGCCCGTTGCAAATCCAGCACCGTATCGACCGGCACGACCTCAACGTGAGCCAGAAGATGCCTCACATTGCGTAGGGTCACCAGCTCATTCCAGACCCCCCTCGGTACCCCGCGGCCCTTGAGGTGGTACACCAGCGGCCCAAGCTCTAGATCCAACGGATCGGTCACAACACCCGCCGGCGTCTCCACCGGCAGCCTCAGCTGGGGACCCACAATCTCTAACAGTGCTAGGCGCCGTTTCTCCAAGTAAGGGAATAGAACCCCAAGCTGACCCTCCCAAACCAATCTCCCGATATGCTGCGGTCTCCCGGCTATTGAAGGGTGCGCGCTATGTACCACACTCTCGCCTCCGATCGTGTCCAACGTGCCCCGTGCCCAGTCCGGCTCGTCCGTTCCGCCCAGCCAGGGCTGCCCCGCGGCGTAGGCGTTCAATGCGGCCAAGGGTTCCAACAGGTCTCTGAGATCCAGCGCCGCGAGGTGTTCCGCTAGTCGGTAATCGGCGCCCGCCAGTATTGCCGCCACAGCCACGGCGGTTTCCTCGGCAAGGCAGGTTGCCGCAGATGGCCGTGCGGCCCTGCGGTGTTCCCGAACGGCAGTCGTCACGTCCGTCCTCGACAGCACGCCTCGAAACCGATGGATTGAAACGCCTATCTCTTCGGACGGAACGGAGAGCGACGGTCCCGCGTGGAAGCAAAACGCCGGCCGGTCCGCTTCATGGAGCCTGTGCAGCTCGGTCCGGAGCCCCTCAATCAACTCAAGCCAATGGCTCCACCGATTCACGCAATCGATCTCTATCCAGACGACCTTGTCGCCGAGGGACTCCACGAAGCTGCCGATGTCACAAGACGATTCCCTCGCAGCCTCCGGAAGCAGTCTGCGAGCCAGCAGGTCGACGATGGCGTAGAGGTCCTCGGCGTCGAACTCGCTGCTTCGGACACGGTGCCAGTAGCGGGCGTCCGAATCCCGCGACATCCGTTGCAAGGCTTCGGCGATGCCGGGCGGAGTGTGAGGCGGCGCCTGGAGGACGACGCATTCACCAGACTCGATCGCTGCCAAGATGCCCATCAAGAAGCGACTCGGCCCGGGGAGCGTCCAGGGGCTACCGTTCACACCGGTTGCTCCTTCAACACTCCCGCGACCGCAGTATCTAGTCTGTAGAGATCCGCTTCATCGCCAATGCGGAGCCAGCCCAGCCACTCCGCCCACTCGGTCAACCGGTCCCCATCAAGACTGCCGGTCAACTCCCCAACCAATTCCCCGATCATTTCGGGCTCGAATTCCATCCCCCAGTTGTTGGCGATGTCGCGAATCGCCGCTATCGGCAGCGAAGGCGACTCTTGTTCAAGGGAAGACGAGTCCATCATGCAGGCGTCGCGGGCGTCCTCCATCAGTCTCAAGAGCGGCTGGGTAGTGCGCCCACACCTGTCGTGGAATCGATACAGCAGCGTCGGCCAGCCCCCTGTCAGGGACATGATCTCTTGTAGACCCTTTGGCGTAACGGTGTCTGCCCCGTACTGCTGCTCCGTCAGCCATCGGCGCAGGGTCGCGACGCACCAGGGACGAAGCTGGATCTCCACGACCCCAGGGGTCTTCGGATCTTGTCGGCCCCATTCCCAGAGCAGCGAGGGGTTCGCTGAGAAGATGACACGCAAGAAACTCTTCTTCGAGCTTGTCTTCCGACGAACCAGGCTCACCGCGTGCTCAACCCACTCCGGCCTCCACGCCCCCCTCACCAAGCACAGGGTGAGTCCATCCCCCTTTTTCTCCGCGTCGATAGCCTCGAGCGCTTTGGCAAACGATTGCAGCAAGGTAGCGTCCGAGATCTCGCAGACAGCAACGTCGTGTGTTGCCAGCTCCCGGACCCCGTCCACTAACCTGTCAAGATCCGAGAGGCAGCAGCCCGAGACGACGCAGACACCGTTGCTCCTGTCCAGCAGGTCAGCCTCCTGTGCCGCGGTGAGCGGGCTGAGCACTTCTCCGCTTTCCGGCAGCGATCGCCGGAAGGAGGACGCCTCGTAGGGAGCCGGCGGCATTTCGCTGGCGGCATCCTGCAGTTTCTCTTCGATCTCCGACCTGCTCCCAAGAAACCGCAGGATGTTGTTGCTCCGCAGCCGGTAAGAGTCAGGCCCGATCGCCCGCAGGATGCCCAGCCCCACCATCTCGTCGAGGAGGATGCGGAGCTGCTCGTGACTGCTGTCCTCTCGGAATCCCTCCGGCCACCACCCGAGCGCCTGCTTGCGAAGCCACGGTACAGAAAATCCGTCGATGACCCCATCGCTGCCGCTCCCTTCCTCCGCGAGCTCGATGCTCTCTAACGCGACGATTAAAGCCAGCACGCGGTAGCGGTTGTCTAGGAGGAGAGAGAGCTCGAAACGCTTTCGGATCTCTTGTTGCAGGCCTCTATCGCCGTACACCTTCTCGACTTGGGCCGCGGTGATCGTGTACGGCGGCGCCACGCTGTAATCGACCTGGCCCCGCGACCGCTGGAGCTCGTTGAGGAGGTGTTTGCAGAAGACCTGAATCAGAGAGGGGTAGAAGTTGGCGTGGGAGAGCACCCTCATACTGAGTTCGGGAGTCTCGAAGCGGTACCCCAGACGCGAGAGCGGCTCTTCGACGAGGCGTTTGGCTTCTCTCCACTGCCCGCTGTCGTACATCGGACCGATATTGACGGGGGTCCCTAGGTGGGCGATCGGCGTGTTTGGGTCTCGCGCCGCGCGCTGCACGTTGTGCAATCCCGCGAAGACTACCTTGAACCTCCGATTCGTTTCGTCCATCAACCCCTTCAGCTCAGAGACGACCGGAAACGCCGCTCCCCCTTTCGTTGACGACATCGACTTGCTGTCTTGCTCGAAGAATGCGTCGGCCTCGTCCAGCAGCAGGAGCACCCTTCGCTGCGCGGCGTCGTCCAGCCACTCCTTGACCCGACCCGCGATCCGGGACGCGGAGGACGCCTCCCGCTCCAGGACTCTGAGCCGATGCAGCTCCTCTCCGATTATCTGCCAGAGGTCGCCGGGGGCCCGCGTCGTACCGATTCCCTTGTTCTTAAGGTCCAACCACGCCACGATGCACCCCGATTGCTCGTCGTGGCGTCGGTTCGCGACCTCTCTGAGCAGCACGGACTTTCCCAGCTGCCGACCGCCGAACACCAGGTTTGTCCCGTCTGGGCGGAAGACGTCGTTAAACTCGTCCTCGCGGCCGAAGAACATCTCCGGGGGGACCGTTGAAGCCGTGTCGGTGTAGGGCTGGGCGCACGCGAACGGCAGCGTGCATGCGAACATCGCCCGCAGCCTCGCCTCCCGACTCGCCGCCAAGAAGGCAACAAGCGCCTCGTCTAAGACGATGAGCGGGCGGTCCGCGTCGGGGCGGTGGCGGGCCAGCTCCCGACGATCCCTGACAGACATGCGGCCGAAGTAGAGGACCAAGGTCGGGCCCCGCGCCGTGACTTTCTCGACTCTTGCAACCAAGTCGGTGCCGGAGGGTCGGCCGTGGATGCCGCAGACGTTGTATCGACCGGCCGCCTCGGAGCCGAACCGCGGAACGATGCAGATCGATCGATCCTGGATCGTCTCGCATTCGATCTTGGTCACCCAGTTCGCCTTGCGACCCTGGACGTTGAAGTCCTTTACGTTGCTCACTCGCATGCCGATCGCGCTCAGAAAGCGGGATAGCTCACTGCCGATGCTCGATGCGTTTCCGCCCCGCTTCATGATACGCCAGGCGTTGAGCAGGGTCTCGGCCTCTTGCAGGCGTGGCTTGGCGACGCCGTCGAAGCGAAGCGGGCCGATGGGGCGCCCGACGGCCACCGACTTGATGAAGTCCATGTCGATGGTGGCGCCATGGCCGCTTTCGCACCAATCGGTAAAAGCCTCAACGAACTTGGGGAAGAACACCTCGAAGGAATCGGCGTGACGCTCGCCGCTCTCGCTTAGCGACTCGCCGCGCTGCACGATATCGATGTACTCGGCCGCCGCAACGTAGTCTCCGCTCTCGAGCGTCTCGTTGATTCTGTCGAGATCGTCGTGCAGGGACGAACCCACCAAACCACCGCGTGCCGATTCACGCAATCGCGCAGCCTCCTGCCTCAGCTCCGATACGCGGATCTGTTCCTTCTCTCCGATCTCGCTGCGGACGCGGTCTATTCGCGCGGCCGCCTTCGGCACGTCCAAGACTCGGTCGAGACCCTCGCGAACGATCGTCACCTCGCCGGTGAGCTGCTCCCTCTCGGAATCCCCCAAGAGGTCTAACCGAACCGCCCGAACAATGTCCCGCTCGGCGGCCTCGACTTTCCTCTGCAGGTTGACTCGGTGCTGTTTCCTTGACTCTTGGATCCGCCGCCTCGAGTCATCCTCACCGAGCGATCGGGACCCGCGTGCCCTCGAGCGGTCCTGTAGCGACTCAGCCGCCCAAAGCCTGCCATTGTCAAGATGAGACGAGAACAAATCGTCCTCGTCGGTCGGCTCGCAGACCGTCTTGCAGAGCAGCTGAAGCCACCTGTGTGGGTCTCCTCCCATTGGGTCCGAGGCTGCGACGTAGCAGAGGTCTGCATTCCGGAGGATTTCTGGACCGTCAAGAACCGCATTGTCCGCGTCCGCCGATGCGTTGTTGCCGTGAATGAAGTCGCGTAGCCGCTTCAGCAACCTTTGCGTGACGCTCAGGGCTTCCTCCCCGAAAGGCGTCTCCTTGGACCAACGGATCAGGTCGATGCTCGGATCAGCAAGCAGGCCGGCGTTCTCCACTGCATGGCGGCACTCCTCGATCTGGTTCTCGACATACCCTTCCAGCGAACCCGGCTCGGATTCGAAGTGCTTCAGCCACTCGTCGATGTGCCGGAGAGCCAGGCTCACCTTGCGACGCACCGCCTCTTTCGCCCTCGCCTCGATCGGTTTTCTCTTGGCCCCCATCTTCCGCAGCTGTCGGTCGGTTTCGGCGAGCTTCTTATCGACAAAGGAGCTCGAGGACCATTCCCTGGCCAGCTCGCGCAGCCGATCAGGCGGCGGATTCTGACCATCGACCATCGGATGAAGCAACTTGCCGAAGTGCCCGTCCGCTTTGAGCCATGCGTGCCATACCTCTGTTGTTGGCCCGTAGATGAGCTTGCCCGTCTGCTCCGAACGGAGCCAAACGTCCAGCTCCCGCCGCCGATCTTCACATCCTTGATCCCAGTCGGCGTGGTCCTTCACGCCACGAAAGACTGATGGGGCAACTTCAACGCGACTGTTAGTGAACGACTCGACCGCCGCACGGACCTTCTCAAACTCGGGCCATACCGCCTCGAGTCCGGCGATCGGTGCCAGCGCTTCGGAAGCCTCGGAGCGGACCGAAACGAGGGCGGGAACCAAAGAAGCCGCCAAGGCAACCATTCTGTGAGCGGTCGCAATTCCGTCGTCCGAGAGGCCGGTCAACCAGCTGGCGAACCGAGTGCTGGCTTCCCGACGCGGTTCGGCGAAGGCCTGCGGAGACCGCACAAAAGATGGCTCCAGAAGCACGAGGTCCGCTAGGTCCCGTGGGGTCCGGTGGACGTCGGTCGACACCTCGTCGAGGGTGCTGAGGATCTGGTACGCCAACGACGGCTTCTCGTCGACCAGCGCTTGCCACGCAGCCGCTTCCGCTCTTTGAAGGACTTCCGATTTCGTCCCGGGTTCGGCCGCTGTCTGCTGTCCAGCCGACTGCGGCGGCTCCTGCTCGTCGTCCAGTGTCGAGACAGGATCCTGTGCCTCCTTGGGTAATTCGTCGGCGAGCGGCTCCCCTCGCGGGTCCGAGGTCCCAGCCGGCTCGCACAGGGTCGCGCTCGCTGGCGCAAGCGGTTTAGAGCCTAGCCCGCCGCCCAAGCCCCCAGCCGCACCGTCTAGCTTTGTTGCCTCCTTGACAGGAATCGCCACGTCGCGATCTTCCCGTTCATCGACTTCCGTGCGAGTCTCGGGCGTCTCGGGGGGATCTGGGACTGGTTTCGCCGGGGGCGTCTGATCTTCGTCTGGATCACACGCTTCGTCCTGGATTGGGCAGAGGAGGTCGGCAACTTCGATGAGTTGGGAAAGAGCCGGGAGGGCCGCCTTCCAGGCCGCGCTCTCCTGATCCCTCATTACATCGTCAGACGTACGCCACTTGATCATCAGGCGGGCAACGCCGTCTGGCCTTAGAAGCGGAAGCTGTTGAGCCTTCGTTGAATTGCCGAGCTCTTCGCATTCTCGAATTGCCTCTTTCAGGATCTGCTCGACTCGGGGCTTGAATGACCGGTGCGCCTCCGCGCGATGTCTCCCAAGCTCCCCGGCGAGAGCACTCAGCGTCTCCCGAGCTAGGGCCTCTACTCGCTCCGAGTCTCTCGCCTCCTTAAACCGGCGGCAGGACGTCAGTAAGGCCTCAGGGCTGGCCAGCTCGAGCTCGTCTCGCCAGCCCGGTCCGACCAGCTTCTCGAGGTTGGAAACCACCACATCTCGCGATTTCCGAACATCTTGCAGCGTCGCCTCGAAACCGGACACCCCGGAGTCGCCGAGCACCCGAGCGAAGTCCGCTGCCTCGGTGATCTTCCCGACAGCGGTTTGCAGCCATTCGATTGAGTCGCGAAGATCCTCAAGGGTCGATGATGCTGCTTCGTCCATCCTGCATGCTCGCAAAAAGAATTACTAAGCGGGTTGCTTCGGGGTTATCGCAAGCCCTTAGGGCTCTGCTGGTGGGGTCAATATAACTAGCCGGCAAGCCCCGTGCGAAACCGTCCTCGGAACCTCGTGGAGCGTCGGTGTAGCCAGTCCTTGCGACTCTTGATGGTGTGACTTCCGTGTTCTCCTTGCTGTTGGCGGGAGCATCCCCCACGGCACCGAAGGCCCGGGGCGAATCCGCTGAGGTCATCGCCACCGACGCGGCTTCGGACGGGCGTCTGATGGCTCTCTCCACGGATCATGAGTCGCCGACTCCAGCGGCCCCTGCCCGAGGTCCGACAGCACTCGGGGGTACTAGTAGTGGAGCCCATGGTCCGCTTTCGGCGGACTGAACTACCGCACTTCCGGAGAGCCGATTGAAGCACACCATTCACCGCGGAGCCCACGAGGTCGGTGGCAACTGCGTCGAGGTCATCCATGGCAAGACCCGCCTCGTTCTCGATCTGGGCCTGCCCCTGTTCGACAAGGATCGTCAGGCGGCCGACACCTTTCGTTACCGCCAGATGACGGTCGAAGCCCTTGGCGACGAGGGGCTCATGCCCGAGGTGGCGGGACTATTCGACCCGGACGCCGATGCCGTGAGCGACCCCGTGAGCGACTCACTGGTCGATCGCCCCGACGCGATCCTGCTCTCCCACGCCCATCTCGATCACACGGGGCTCGTCGATTTCAGCCACCCGGACATCCCGATCTTCGCCACCCGCGGCACGAGCAAGATGATGCTGGCCGGCAAGCTGTTCGCCCGGCAGGCCGAGCTTCCTCGTGAGCGGTTCCGGCAGCTCAACCCGGGTCAGCCGGTCACGATCGGTGAGATCACGATCACCGCCTACGGCGTTGATCACTCGATCCACGGAGCGGTTGGTTTCCTCCTCGAAGCAGACGGCCAGTCGCTGTTCTACTCGGGCGACCTGAGGATGCACGGGCTCAATCACCTCGAAATGAGCCGCCTGGTCTTCGACCTCCGCAAGAAGCGGATCGACACGCTGCTCGTCGAGGGAACCCACTTCGGACTGCCGACCAGCGACCCGCGGCCCGAATTGCAGGTGGCGTCCGACATCGACCGGCTCGTCGCCGAGTCGGACAGTCTCGTACTCGCCTGCCTGTCGCCGCAGCACACGGATCGGCTGTTGGCGTTTTACCGGGCGGCAATCGCGTCGGGCCGGACGTTCTGCATCGATCTCTACACGGCGTTCGTCATGCAGCTGGTCCACAGCGAGACCGATCTGCCACGCCCTGCGATCGAGCACGACGTTCGGGTCTTCCTGCCTAAGTCGGTCACCAAAGGGGGTCGGCTCAAGCGGTTCGCCAAGCTGATCAATGCCTACGGCGAAGATGCAATCCCCGTCAGCGAGATCATCGCCGAGCCCGACCGGTACGTCTGTATCTTCCGAGAGTCGATGCTCGACCTCGACTTCGGCGGCGAGCTACCCGAGCGGACGCTCTGCCTCTACGGACGATGGATGGGCTACCTTGAAGAGGCGAGCTGGAAGCCGGTCCAACGGGCGCTCGACGCAGCCGGTGGGCGGCTCGAGGTCGTCCACTCGACTGGGCACCTGCTGGAAGAAGACATCTGCCGGTTCGTGCGGGCTGTCAATCCCAAGACCATTGTGCCAATCCACACCTTCGAGCCAGGCAGGGTGGCTGCGTTGGCGGACGATCTGGTCTCTGATATTACGGTCGCCAAAAAGGCCGTCTAACGCTCCCGCCTTTCCGGTACGACCAAACTCGGGCCGGGAAGGCGGTCCGTAACTACGAACCACTTTCGAAACGGCATGGAGCTTCGATCTCATGTCGGGGCAGGCTCGACCTGCTCGGCCCAAATCGCGTCTGTTTATACTGATCGCTCGGATTGGCGACCCGCGGCTCGATCCGGCAACAGCGCAGCGGCTCTTGTCGAACAAGAATGAGACCAATCACCTAGACTCACTTGTGAATCATTAGGGATGACATTGACCGAGGGACCGACCGCGATTTGAATCTGAGACCGGAGGAAGCCCTCCGAGAGGCCCAACACTGCACTGCTGAGCACGAACTGGGGATCAGTATGGCAAAGTCGAAGCGGAAGGCGACATTATCTCTCGAACGCTCGGTTCGCGATCAATTGTGCGAACTACGTGGCCGCCTTCTGGAGTGGCAACACTACGCCGGTAACGAGATACGTCAACACGTGATGCTGATCACGGCCCCTCGATGGTGGGAACACTACGTGGATTGCGCGCAGATCACCTTTGACGGGCAGTACCCCGAGCTGGAAATCATCGATAACCCAGAAGGGGTGCCGGCGGCGGTAACGGCCGATTGGGGGCGGTTCCAAGCCCCGCCTTTACCCCTGAAGCCACAGCACAAACACGTCGTGACCGCCGGAGTGTCGTTGGCGGACGATCTTGGGTTGTTGTTCGTCTGGGACGTCGACGAGTCGCCCCACCCGGATCCGTGCTTAAGCCTCCGTTCGTTCTCGGCGGTGACAACCGCTTTGGAGCGGTATGGCCGTCTACTGAGAAAGACCCCCGCGTCCTTGGCGTGGTGCAATCGGTTGCCGCGACGCTCCCTCAAGAACGTCGAGCTCATCGAGTGGGCCTGCGCGTCGCTCGGTTTCGCAGGAGCGCATCCGACCTCTGAGCGAGGTGTCGAGATCACCGCCTCGATGAGCCTCGAAGCCCCTCCCCGAGACCTCGACGTCATGCCGATGCCGGCAGGTTTCGACGCTTTGCCTCTGCTCACCATGAGTTGGGAGCCCGGCAAGGGCCCGAAGCACTGGCGCAAGCAATGGGGTGAGGCCTGGCCGGCGGTTATCGTTGGGTCACTCAAGCCGATGTACCCCAAAGCACTCGTCGAACTGCTTGACTCGATCTTGGGGACCGCCCCCGACGCGAGCGATAGCCATCGACCCCGCTACGCTGGTCGGAAACTGACGGGCTACCCGGCCGGAGGACGCTGGCTGGTGCATTTGATGCATCAGCTGCACGACGAGCAGAAGTGTCTCGGCCAACCGTTCAAGGCGTTTGAGAATAAGGAACTCCGCGAGCACTGGCTCGACATTTCGGACGACTACGCCGGCAAGCGAAATCTTGTAGCCGATCCCTGCCCGGAGGATCACACGAAGATCTCCCGTCTGTGGAAGTGGATGTTTGCCGGGAAAAACCGGGCAGGACAGCGAGGTGGAAAAGCGGCCTACAAGCGGCTCTGCGAGCAAGGGAAGATCATGGATCACCTCTGGAAGCTCATCGCGAAGCACGAACTAGGAGCGCGAGACTCATCGCGATCGGTCACGGATCAGCTTTGAATCGTGCCCTACCCAACGGTGTGCGTGTGAGAGGATGTGCGAACCGCGTGACCGCGCCCTTGGTGCTCGAACCGGGACTCCGCCCGTCGATCTTCGTGTGCGGCCCCCGCTAAGGCCCGCGATCTAGGTGAAAGAGGACCCCTTTCCTCTCCCTCGATTGCACGTGATGACTACCCCGCCACCCCATACAGGGGTTGTCTGCCCGGACAACCTCTACACCCTCACCGAATTCAAGAGTCGCGTCGGCCTGAGTGAGGGCGCCCTCCGCAAGGCTCGGCGCGCTGGTCTACGCGTCCGCTACGCCCACCGACGCGGGTACGTCTTGGGGGGAGACTGGATCGACTACGTCCGATCCCTCGACCCCGATCAGGACGAAAACGCATCCGGAGGGTCGCAAGGTGGGTAAGAAGCAAAGTGATACTAAGGCGACCGAGAGACCGCGTGTTCGGATCGCGTGCCCGAGCGGCAGGCCGATCCAGTTGCGTTATGTTTGCCCAGAGACCGGGCGACCTGTTCGCGTCTCCACCGGGACCAGGGAGGTCGCCGAGGCCGAGGTCCTACGCGCCGAGATGGAAGCACGTCTCTTGCTCGGCCAGGAGGCCCGCCCCGAAGCGTCGGCTGTGGCGACCGGGGATGCCCGGATGCCGTGGGATGAATTCCGTGAGCACTACCGAAGACTGCACCTCTCGACCCTCCGAGAAGGTTCTGCGGAGCACGCTGAGACGCGACTCGACATCGCGACGCGACTCCTCAAACCGAAGCGACTAGGGGACCTTGGAGCCCCCTCGGCCCTTGCCGAGCTCCAGGCAAGACTGCTCGCGGGCGAACAAAGCCTCCGGGGCAAGCCGCGGTCGCCGCACACGGTACGCGGCTACATGGGAGCGATTCTCGCCGCGATGAATTGGGCCTACCTTCAGGGGTGGCTCGACGAGGCCCCCCGCTTGAGGAAGCTTCGGGCGGCTCGGGGGACGGCAATGCGCGGTCGGCCGATCTCTGAGGAGGAGTTCGCCCGTTTGCTTGAGACAACCGAGTCGGTAGTCGGCCTTGAGGGGGCGGCCTCCTGGCGGCATGTGCTTGAGGGCCTGTGGAACTCGTCGCTGCGATTGGGGGAGCTGCTCGCCGTTTCTTGGGATCAGGCTGTAGCGATTCGGCCGGTCTGGCCGGCGACGGGCGAACCCGAATTAGTGATCCCAGGGGCGCTGCAGAAAAACGGGCGGAACGAATCTATACCGCTCCTGCCCTGGTTCGAGACGCTGCTGCTCAAGACGCCAGTCGCCGATCGTCACGGCTGGATCTTCAACCCCGCCTCGCTCCAGAATCGAATGGGTCGGCGGTCCGCAAGAGACCGCCCGAGCACCGCGTGGGTCGGCAAGGTCATCAGCCGTATCGGCAAGCAGGCTGGGGTCGTTGTCGAAGAAGCCGATTCGACTACCGGGCGTCCCACCAAGTACGCCAGCGCCCACGACCTCCGCCGATCGTGCGGTGAGCGGCTGCGGGAAGCGGGTGTGCCCCCGCTGATCATCTGCCGCGTCATGCGCCACTCTTCGTGGGAAACCACACAACGACATTACGCACCGGGCAACATCCAGAACGAGGCGGGGCTGCTGCGCCGACTCCTAACCGAAGAAGCTGCAACCTAGAGTCCGCGTGCACCCCCTCCTGTGGGGGAAAAGTGTACCCAAAAACCTGGGTACACTTTTAAGGACCGCGGATTGCCGCGTTGGCGTAAGTCCTTTGATACCAAGCGCGTCCGGCAGGACTCGAACCTGCAACCCCTGGTTTCGAAGACCAGTGCTCTATCCAGTTGAGCTACGGGCGCGTGCGGAGGGCGTCAGTTTACTGGAAAAAGGCCATCGCTTCGATAAGGGCGGCGACACCCACCATGAACGCGACGGTCCACGCGCCAAAGCTGCCCGCGTGGCGGAGGATCGACCGCAGGTCCTCGTGCCGCGTTCCGGCGTAGACGAGGCTCACCGCCACCAGCAGGAGCGGCGCATAGACCAGGCGGTTCACTTCGGCCAGCAGGGGGAGCATCGGTTGGGCTCGTTGGCGGTTGGGGAAGGGGGGAGGGGAGCCGTCACGGGGACGCGTTGTCCGGATCGTCGTTCGGCTCGTTTTTTTCTTCCTCTTCGGGCAGCAAAGGCCCCGAGTGCGCGTCGTACACGACCAGCAGATTCAGCAGGCCCGCAATGACCGTGTAGACCATGCCGACCTCGAAGCGGAAACCGAGTCGGTACCGCCGCTTCGCTGCGCCGTCGGGGTGAACGACCCGGTTGTCCGATTGGTCGGTCGTGCTCTCGGCCCCGTCACGTCGGGCGCGGTCGGCGCCCTGCGGCGGGTAGAACGCGGGGACGAGCAACGCGTCCTTGTTGGCTTGGTAGCGGGACCGCTCGATCCAGCCGGGGATGGCGACCGCGCCGATGCCCGATTGGCAGAGGAAGGGCCAGCCGTCGTACAGGTAGCTCCGCAGTGGCTGCACCGGCAGCGTCGAGGCGTAGACCACCTGCCCGCCGCCGATCCACATGCCCGCGACAAAAAGGCCGATGATCGACCCCATGAAGAGGAAGCCCTTCGCCCGGCGGCCTTGGTAGAGGTGCCCCAACCCCGGCACCAGCCACGCCAGCAGCGCAGCGATTTTCGGGTTCGGCAGGTCAATGGGCGGCATCTCGGGCGTTTCGGCCAAGGTCTTCTAGTCCTTGTTGGGGGTAGCCCACCATTCTAAAGCCGGGCCACCCCGGTAGGCTAGACGAACCGACGCGGTTCAATGGGGGCGAGTTCCCGGTTCTTTCGCCAAGGATCGCCTCACAACCAGCCCGCTTCGCGGTACCAGTCGCCGGTCTCTTGGTAGCGCTCGGCGAGGGGCTTGGCGGGGGACCAGCCGAGGCCTTCGCGGATCTTGCCCGGGTCGCAGACCCACCCGCTGGCGGACGCCTCGCGCAGCTTGTCCATGCCGAATAGGGGCGCCTTGCCGCGGATCTTGCCCCACAGGTCGCCGCCCCAGGCGAGCGGCAGGAAGGGGTACTTGCGGCGGCACAGCACGAAGACCTTCTTGCCCAACGCCGCGCCGACGTAGCGCCCCATCTGGGCGTACGACGAGGCTTCCGGGTCGGCCACGTAGTAGACGCCGCGCGGGTCGTCGTTGGCCGCGCCGGGGACGACCCGCTCGCCTCGGTCGCCCACGGTGATCAGCGCTTCGACCAAGTCGTCGACGTAGATCAGCGAGAGGGGCAGGCCCTTCATCTGCGGCACGAGGTGCAGCGGGAACCGCCTGAGCGATTGGAAGAGCATGAGCCCGTCTCGGTCGCCCGGTCCGAACACCGCGGGGGGGCGGAGGATCGACAGCGAGAGTTGGTCGGCGTATCGCCGCGCCGCCTCTTCGCCCGCCAGCTTGCTGCGGCCGTAGTTGGAGATCGGCGCCGGCGGGGTCGACTCGGTGTGCGGTTCGCCCGGCGGCGAGGGCCCGGCGGCGGCGAGCGAACTGACGAGCACCAGCGTGGGCGAGGGTGCGATCGCGGCGAGCGCCCGGCCGAGGTGCTCCACGCCGTCGGCGTTGACCGCCAGGAAGTCTTCCAAGCGGGTCGCGTGCGTCAGCCCCGCGAGGTGGTAGACCGTGTCGAACGGCCCCGCCGCCCTTAGCGACTCGGCCAAGGCCTCGGCGTCGTCGAGCGCGCCGACGACCCGCCCCACGCCGAACGCGTCCAGCCGCTCGGTCCGGCTGCTCGGCCGTACAAGGCAGGCGACCTCATCGCCCCGCTCCACGAGGCGTTCCACCAGGCGGTTCCCGATGAAGCCGGTGGCGCCGGTGACCAGGGTGTGGGGCATGAACGAAGGGGGAAGGCGGAGGGGGGGAGGCGGAGGACCGCTTGCCTAGTCTTTGTGAGCATGGGAGTTTATCGCTTCCTGACGACTTCTCCCAGCGAGCGATACCGCCACACGGGTCCACCTTCCGCCTTCCCCTTTCCGCCTTCGTATGCGTCCTCTCCGAATCGAGCCCGTCACGAACCGGTATCAGCAGCGTGACTGGCTCGAACTGCCGTGGAAGGTGAACGGGGGCGATCCGTGCTGGGTCCCGCCGTTGCGGGACATGCAGCGGCGGCTGGCGGGGTTTGCGCCGCACCCGATCTGGAACGACTGCACGGCCCAAGCCTATCTCGCCTCGCGGGGGCCCGAGCCGGTCGGCCGCGTGCTGGCGATCGAGAACCGGGCCCACAACCGGCACTGCGAGGACAAGACCGGCTTCTTCGGCTTCTTCGAGTGCTTCGACGACCCGGAGGCGGCCCGCGGACTGCTCGGGGCCGCGGAGGGGTGGCTCCGCGAGCGCGGCCTCGAGTCGAGCCAGGGACCGATGAACCCGGCGATCAACTACGAGTTCGGCACGCTGATCGAAGGCTTCGACACCCCCCCCTACTTCTTGCTGACGCACAACCTGCCGTATCACCAATCCCTGATCGAGGGAGCGGGCTACGGCAAGTGCCAAGACATGTACGCCTACCGGGGCGACATCGACATGCTCGACGCGATCTCGAAGAACGAGAAGATGCTGACCGTCGATAAGATGGTCCGCGATCGGTTCGGGGTGACGGTTCGCGGCATGCGCGCCAACCGGTTCGAGGAAGAGGTCGAGACCTTCCTGGAGATCTACAACAGCGCGATGGCCGAGACCTGGGGCCACGTGCCGATGTCTGAGCAGGAGGTCATCCACTTCGCGAACGACCTCCGCCGACTGCTGGTGCCCGAGCTGTCACGCATCGCGGAGATCGACGGCCGGCCGGTCGGCTGCGTCTTCGGCTTGCTCGATTACAACCCGCGCATCAAACAGATCGACGGCCGCTTGTTCCCGACCGGCTGGGCAACCTTGTTGGGCAACAAGAAGGCGCTCAAGCGGATCCGCCTGGTGAGCACGAACGTGCTGCCCGAGTACCAGACCTGGGGCGTCGGCATCTGCCTGACGGTCGACCTGCTCAAGCCCGCCCTGGATCACGGCGTGACCGACTGCGAGTTCAGCTGGGTGCTGGAGAGCAACGACATCAGCCGCAAGACGATCGAGAAGGGTGGCGCCGAGCGGTACAAGACCTGGCGGCTGTTCGAGAAGGGGCTGTAAGCCCTTGGGAGCTGCTCAGGTCGACGCCTCCTTTGCAGGTTAGCGGGTCGCCAAATTAGCGTCGCAGTTCGCTGCTGACGCAACTTCTAGGTGTAGCCGTGAGTGCGAGTACTTTGGCACTTCTGCTACAATGCTCGTCGTTCGCTCCCTGTATCTGGCGATGGAACCATATTCGTGAAAGCTCTCCCGTTTTTAGCATTCGCTGCCGTAGTCGTTATTGGTTGCGGTAAGCCTTCGAGCCAACCACAGCACATTCAAGCGTGGGTAGACTCGTGGGCAGAGATGGGGATGTATTTGCCTGACGATGAGCAAGTCCAGTTCCTTCACGCAAATCTGGCAGATGTGCAGCCCGAATTGGCGGTGGCTCTCGCACATGAGAATCCCGATGTGAGGCAACGTGCCGCTTACGTTGTGGCAGAGATTGGTCCTGACGCAAACGCTCTAGGCGGTAGCGTGTTCGCACAGCTGAAGAATGAACCAGAGCAGTTGGTGGAGATTTATCTCGTTGATGCCTTGGGGGCGGTTGGTTTTGATAATGAGGAAGTCATCGCATATCTTCGCAGCAAGTACGATTCGCTAAGCAGCGAGAATAAAGCTGCTACGAGAGATGGTACGTACGCCGAAGTGGATGAGAAAATCAACCTTGCTGGCGTGCTCTACGTTCTCGTGCCAGCCGAAGCTCGTGGTCAGTACCGAGACTTTGTCAGCAGATGGCTGCACCCGCCAGATGACGAGCTTTCGCCTTCCCAGCTCGGTGGCTATTGGGAGAGGCGTTGGATGGCAGTCAACTCACTAGAGAGCATGGAGGGTGCTTCTGAGGCAATTCCGCTACTGGAGGCGTTGCTTGGCGAAGAGGAATCTAAATCGTGGGTGTCAGTGCATGTGCCGCGAGTCCTCGGAGTACTGAAGAAGACTGCCAGCGAGAGCGAGAGTACGGAAGAGTAGAAGAAGCCGTGCAGCACGTGGCTTCGGCAGAGTCAGTCGTGATATCGCTAAGTACAAAGGAGTGACCCTCCGGGGCAGGTTAGCCTGCCTTCTCAACCACTGTCTTACCACTCGCGTGTGATCGCCGCCACAGGTCGCCGAGCGTGCTCAGCAGCCCCGGGCTCTCGGTCTTCCGATATGGCGAATCTTCCGGAAGGCCGGCCATCAGCTTCGCGTGGACCTCGGGCATCGCGTGGTACGGGAGTGACGGGAAGAGGTGGTGCAGCGCGTGGAACCGCAGGCCGACCGGCGCCCACAGCGTGGTCAGGAAGGGACGCTTCGGGAAATTCAGCGAGTCGAGCAGTTGCTCGGTGAACGTCATCGGACGGTCCTCGGCGGCGCGGGCGTCGTACACGTAGCGGTGGGCGCCGAGCGTGCGGACGGCGTTGATGAAGATGACCGTCACCGCGACCGCGTAGACGCGCGGGATCAGCCACGCGTCGAACGGCCCGATCCCGTAGTAGCTGACGACCGTCACCGCGGCGGCGGTGATCAGGAACCCGAGGCAGGCCGCCTCCTGCAAACGGATCAGGCGGAGCTGCTTCTCCGAGGGGAGCGGTCGCACGTACGCCGGATCGATGATCATCGACGACGCGTGGCGGTGGACCCAGTCTCGGATCGGACGCCCGCACCAGGTGAGCGGCGTGAGCAGCCCGAACCGCACGATCGCCAGCAGCGGGATGACGAAGCTCTCCGCCAAGTAGCCGAGCGCGTGCCACACGGGCCGCGAGCCGAACGGGAGGTACTCGCCGTCGTGGCTCGTGCCGTAATGCCGCCGGCGGTGGTGGTCGAGGTGCGTCTGGTAGACGAACGTGGGGATCAAGAACGGCACGCCGATCAACAGGTTCCACGTGAGGCGGAACGTGGTGAACTCGCGATCGGGCTGGTGCGCCAGTTCGTGGATGAACAGCGCGCAGCGGTAACCGAGGATCACCGCCAGCACGAAGCCGACCACGCGCAGGGGCCACGGCAAGATGGTGAGCTGCACCGCCAACAGGCCGACCGCCAGGCCCGAGTAGCTGAGCAGCAGGTCGGTCCAGTAGTGCCGCAGGCTGGGGCGAAGGTCGGCGTCGCTGAGCAGGTCGCGGGCCTGGCGCATCGAGAAGCCCGGCTCGGCGCCCGACGGCCCCGTCGTGTCGGGCTCGGTAGCGGCGTTCTCGCTTCGCTCTAACACTCGTAACGGCTCCTATCGGCACAATCGGCGGGGCTTATCGGGCCTCGCTCGCCAGTTCGGCCCCGCTCCTTCCTACGCCGCGGCCGACAACTAGATCAAGGCGTCCCCCCGCCAAGCGGGCCCGGGGTGAGTACACTCTAGGGCTCCCGCTCACACCGCCCCCCCGATCCCCCGCGTCGCTCCCTCAACCGTATGCCCGAAGTCCTGCTCACCGGTGTCGGCGTCGTCTCGCCCCTGGGCATCGGGGTCGAGCCGGTGCGCGCCGCGCTGGAGGCCCGGCAGAGCGGGGTGAAACCGATCCCCGAGTACGCCGAGGTCGGCTGGATCGCCCCTTTCGGCGGCCGGGTCGAGGGCTTCGAGGGGAAGCAGTACGTGAAGCCGCGCAAGAGCCTCAAGGTGATGGCCCGCGAGATCCAGCTCGGCTACGCCGCGGGCGAGCTCGCCTGGGAGGACGCCGGGCTGGCGGACGTGGAGGTCGACTCGGACCGGGTCGGGGTGGTGGGCGCCGCGGGGCTGCTCTACTGCGGCCTCGACGAGCTCGCCGCGCCGCTCGCGGAGAGTCTCAACGAAGAGGGCGCGGTCGATCTAAAGCAGTGGGGCGCCCAGGGCATGCGCCAGCTCTTCCCGCTCTGGATGCTCAAGTACCTGCCGAACATGGCCGCGTGCCACATCGGCATACGCCGGCAGGCGTTCGGCCCGACCAACACGATCTCGCTGGGCGACGTGTCCAGCCTGCTGGCGATCGGCGAGGCGGCCGCCGCGATCGAGCGCGGCGCGGCCGACGTGATGCTCGCCGGCGGCACGAGCACCAAGCTCGACCTGACCGATCTGCTGTTCCACGGCGGCGCCGGGCTCAGCCGCCGGGCCGACGAGCCCGAGAAGGCGTGCCGCCCCTTCGACGCGGACCGCGACGGCTCGGTCGCCGGCGAGGGCGCCGCGTACTTCGTCCTCGAGAGCCGCGAGCACGCCGAACGCCGCGGCTTCGCCCAACGGGGCGGGCAACCGTGGGGCCGGATCGCCTCGGTCGTGGCCCGCACCGAGCCGAGCATCGAGACCCGCAAGCCAACCGGACTGGCGATCCGCAACGCGGTTGCCGGTTCGCTCGATCAAGCCAAGGTCGCTCCCGAGGACTTGGCTATGGTGAAGGCCCACGGCTCGGCCCGACCTGAGACCGACGCGGTCGAGGCGGCCGCGCTGGCGGAGACCCTCGGTCAAACGCCGGTCACCGCACCGACCAGCTACGTCGGATCGTCGGGCGCCGCGTGCGGGGCGATCGAGCTGGCGCTCGCGCTCATCGGCTGGCGGGACGGCCTCGTCCCCGCGACGCTCAACTACGACACGCCCGACCCCGCCTGCCCAGTGAACGCCAGCCCGGAGCACCGCCCCGCCACGGGCGACGCGATGCTGGCCCTCAACTACGCCCTCACCGGCCAGGCGGTCGCCGCGGTGATCCAGCGGGCCGACTGAACCGGGGTGCGAGAACCGCGTATAACGTGGTCCCGGGCTCTCTTGGCGGCTCCCTGACGGTCGCGGCTCGGGCGAGCCATCCTCGCGCCTCCTATCTCGCGCCTCATGCCTTCTAATTACCAACGCGTCCGCCGCTTCTCCGAGCGCCTCGCCGAGACCCTCACGCCCGAGGACTCGACGCTCCAGTCGATGCCCGACGCGAGCCCCGCGAAGTGGCACCTGGCGCACACGACTTGGTTCTTCGAGACCTTTCTCGTGGGCCGCTTCGACCGCGAGCAATCCGGCTACCAGGCCGTCGATCCCGCGTACGCGGTGCTGTTCAACTCGTACTACAACACGGTCGGCGAGCAGTTTCCGCGTGCGCAGCGGGGACTCATCTCGCGGCCGACCCTCGGCGAGGCGCTCGACTACCGCAAGCGGGTTGACGAGGCGGTCGAGCGACTCGAAGCGCAGGCTTTATTCGACGAGCCCGAGGTTCGGGGCATTCTTGAAGTTGGCCTCCACCACGAGCAGCAGCATCAGGAGCTGTTGCTGACCGACATCCGTCATGCGCTCTCCCAGAACCCGCTCGACCCGGTCTACCGCCCCGAGCCGCTGCGCGACAGCGAACCGACGCCACTCGACTGGGTTGCGTTCGACGGCGGCGTGGTCCCGATCGGCCACACCGGCGAGGGCTTCGCGTACGACAACGAGTACCCGAGGCACGATGCCCTCGTCCCGCCGTTCGAGCTCGCCACGCGGCCGGTCACCTGCGGCGAGTACCAGCAGTTCATCCGCGATGGCGGTTACGAGACCCCAATGCATTGGCTCGCCGAGGGCTGGGCGACGGTCCAAGCCGAAGGCTGGCGGGGGCCGCTGTACTGGCGCCGCGAGCCGGACGGCGAGTACACGCAGTTCACGCTCGCCGGCCGCGTCCCGATCGATCCGCACGCGCCGGTCACCTGCCTCAGCTACTTCGAGGCGGACGCCTACGCTCGGTGGGTGGGCGCCCGGTTGCCGACCGAGCAGGAGTGGGAGACTGCCTGCCTCGCCCCTCCAGCCACGGGTGGGCTCCAAGAGAATCAGCCCGTCCGCGGCGGTTTTGTGGATGAATTGTTGGAAGCGAGCCAGGGGGTTCAGCCTGCTTTGGCCGGGGTTTGCGGGGGTGGCCAAGATAAAAAATTTACAACGCCCCTCGTCGCCATGCGGGGTGAGGTGTGGGAGTGGACCGCCAGCCCCTACACGCCCTACCCCGGCTACCGCGCCGCCGAGGGCGCCCTCGGCGAGTACAACGGCAAGTTCATGGTCAACCAACAGGTCCTCCGCGGCGGCAGCTGCGCCACGAGCAGCGACCACCTCCGCGCGACCTACCGCAACTTCTTCCCAACGTCGGCACGCTGGCAGTTCAGCGGCGTGCGGCTGGCGCGGTGAGGTTGATTTCAGACATGATCCCAATACCCGATGGAATCGACAGCGGCTTTGATCTTACCAAGCCGATCCCGCGGACCCTGGGCAGCATGTCTCATCGGGGGCAGTTGCTTATCCTCGCCGCCGTGACGGCTTTCTTCTGTTTCGGTTACTTCGTGTCGAAGGAGCCGCCCGACCTAGAGATGACCATTGTCACGGCCGTGATGTGGGCATTGGTCGCTTGGTTCTTCGGGGTTACTACGTACTTTCGCGCGCCGTCCGATGGACCGATCGCGATCGTCGACTACTGGTTACTGGATGCCGTGAAGGTCTTCTCGCGACGCAAACGGCTCTCTGATGATGCTTATTCATCTTTGCAAAGTCGGTCGCTACCCCAAAGCCACAGCGGAGGTGAGAAGCTACCGAAGCACTTGCATCGAGTCTTCATCGTAGACGGCCGATCGAAAGTGACCGTCAAGTGCTTCTACAGCGACGAAAGCCGCGCCCCGTGGGAAGCCTATGCGCTGCGCGACGCTTTGGCCGAGCACTACGGATTCCAGCGACGCGGTTGAGCGATCGGTCGGCTCGCGATGAATCGGCTGTTCAGATCGGTGGAGATGCACCGCACAAAAAAACGGGCGCCGGTTTCCCGACGCCCGCTTGATAGCTTGGTTGATGCTTTGCGATCGGCTCACGGCTGTACGGTTTGCGGCACGTAGCTGACTTGGGTGCTGCTCGAGCCGGGCGCCGCCGAGCGGTAGACCTGGGTGGTGCTCGACGAGCCGGGGGCGACCGAGCGGACGAGGTCCGTCGAACTGCTCCCGCCGCTGCCGTTGGGTCGGACGACCGTCGTCTCGCCGTGCTCCTGGCCGGTGAGGCTGTTGTTCCAGACCCAGCCCTTCTCGTAGCCGGTGATGTTGCCCCAGGAGTCGCGGATCGGGCGGTTCACGTAGCGCCGCGTGCCGTTGTTGCGGCTCTCGTTGCGGCCCCAATCGAACGCGGTGTCGTTGACCTGCTGGTTGTGCGTGTGGACGGCGCCGGTCCACGGGTTGTAGTGCGTGACCTGGTCGGGCGTCACGTAGACCGGCCGGCTCGGACGGCTCCAGCCGCCGTTCCAGTTGTTGACCGGACGCTGCACGACGTGGCGGCCGGGGCGGACGAAGCGTGAGCCGCCACCGCCGATCGAGATCGAGCCGCTGTTGTTTCCTTTGTTGAAGGAGAAGCTGATCTGGGCTTGGGCGGGCGCCGCGGCGCCAAGAGCGATGAGGGTCAGGGCGGCGGCGAGGGGGAGGCGTCCCATGATCAGGTTTCCTTGTTTATGAGCGGTTGAGGTGGTTGGCCGTGTTCGTTGTCGGCTCTACCAGGACAAACGCCGGGCCACCGCGGCGCGCACGCGGCTTCGCAAGAAAAGTTGGAAACCCAATCGCTGCCGCGTTAGCAAGAACGCAGCCGACGCCCTGGCAACGGTGGAGCGTCGCCCCGCTCACCCGCTTTGCTCCTCAGCGGGGGCTGCATTCAGAAGCTGCCTAGGGAACCCTCGCCGAGCGCGCGTTGGCCCAGGTGCGGACGCTTTCGACTCCGTATTCTGCTGCTCGGGGGCTGGAGGCGGAGCCACTTCCTGCGCGGAACGGAAGGCGAAGAGATGAATCACGCAGGGCGACCGGAACGCGTGCGCGTACCTAGGCGAGGGGATCTCCCTGCCCGACAGGGCGTTCCGGCCTTCTGGTAAGCGAATTCGGCTTCACGACGGCCGTTTCCAGGGCCTTGGGACGATCCCTATGAGAAACATTGAGTAACAAGAGCTAAGTGATACCCAATTCGGATGATCTAACTATAATAGCATTGCGTAGGCGTTATTGGCCTGGATGTGTGACATGGCGGCGTCTCTGGTTGGCATGGTAGCCGCCACTTATCTGTAACTGTTTCTGGAGTGACCTGATGAAGCGACATCTACTCTTGGCCTTGGCGGCTGCCCTCACCCTCACCACGGGCGTGCAGGCCTCAAACCTTCTGAACAACGCCGGCTTCGAAGACCCGCTCGGCTTCGACTTCTCCGACGTGACTAACTGGAACGGCTTCTTTGGGGGCCCTCCCGGAGCCTTCCTGGAAGCCTTCAACGACACGGGCGCGCCCGCCTTCGCCGGCGCCCAGGCTCTGGAGCTGACCATCGAGGCGGGTACCTTCGAAGGTCAGCCGGTTAATGCAACCAACTCGTTCGTCGGCCACACCCAGTCGGTCCCCGGCGTGAGCGAAGGCGACGAGCTCGTCTACAGCGTGTGGGCCCGCAACAACGCCAGCGGCTTGACCGGCAACGTCGAGTTCCGCATCGAGTACCGGGACGGGGGTGGCGGTGAGATCAGCCGCGACCAGATCCTGCTCGAC